>JAEINX010000057.1 GCA_016342645.1 Bacteroidales bacterium
CTTTCTTGTTCTTTTTTTAGCAATGATACGTACTATAATTATAGTGCTTATCATTGCTTTACACAAACTTGATTAAATTTATTACACAAAATTATAATAAAAATATTAATTTCCAAAATAAAAAAACAAAAATTTATTTTTTTTTTTGAATGAATTTCAATATTTAATATGATTTTTAGTATATTTTGTTTATTTTTGTTAAACAAATGATCGGAAATCATGAAAAAAGAAAAATCTGAAAAGGAAACTCCTGCTTCTAAAATCGCCAAACATAAAATCTCAAAACAACTCAGTTTTCCAATTGTCGGTATAGGAGCATCGGCAGGCGGATTGGAAGCATTAGAGCAGTTTTTTGGAAATATGCCCAATAATACCGGTTTGGCATTCGTAGTTATTCAACATCTTGACCCTGATCACGTGGGCATTATGCCTGAATTATTACAACGTACAACCGGAATGAAAGTTAAACAGGCTGCCGACCATTTGCTGGTGAAGCCCAATCATGTGTATGTAATTCCACCAAACAAAAGCATGTCTATTTTAAACGGCTATTTGTTTTTGTTTGATCCCCTTGAATTGCGTGGTTTACGGCTTCCCATTGATTATTTTTTCCGGTCGCTTGCCGAAGACCAACAGGAAAACAGCATTGGAATTATTCTTTCGGGCATGGGCTCTGATGGCAGCCATGGATTAAAAGCTATTAAAGAAAAAATTGGAATTGTTTGTGTGCAAGACCCATCGACCGCAAAATTCGACGGCATGCCACAAAGTGCAATAAATACTGTGAATGTGGATATTCAGGCCTCGGCAACGGAACTTCCCGTAAAGTTGCTCGAATTTCTTAGATATAGTCAACCGAATGTTCAACAGACCGAAATAGATGATATAAGCATTAGTAATATAGAGAAAATCATTATTTTGCTGCGAACACAAACCGGACACGATTTTTCTTTATATAAAAAAAACACTTTGTTTCGACGAATCGAAAGGCGTATGAATGTTCATCATATTGATAAAGTTGCCTCATATGTTCGATTCTTGAGGGAAAACCCAAATGAGTTGGATATACTATTTAAAGAGTTGTTGATTGGCGTTACCGGTTTTTTTCGTGATATAGCCGTTTGGGAAAAACTGAAAAATAGTATATTCCCCGACTTGTTTAAAACTTCTCCCAACGGATACGTTTTCCGAGCCTGGGTTATAGGTTGTTCCACCGGCGAAGAAGCGTTTTCACTCGCAATTGCATTTCAGGAAACATATCAGGAAGTAAAACCCGAAAAAAATTTCACACTACAAATATTTGCCATCGACATAGATAGTGATGCTATTGAGAAAGCAAGAAAAGGTGTTTTTAATAAGAACATTGCTGCCGATGTTTCGCCCGAACGGTTGAGCAGGTTTTTTACTAAAAATGAAGATAGTTTTCAGATTAATTCAACTATTCGCGAAATGGTGGTTTTTGCTCCGCATAATGTGATTAAAGACGCTCCATTCACTAAAATGGACTTTGTTTTATGTCGGAATTTATTAATTTATATGGAAACCGAATTGCAACAAAAACTAATGAATTTATTTCATTATAGTTTAAATACAAACGGTTTAATGATACTTGGCAGTGCCGAAAATGAAAATTCTCAAAACAACCTATTTGCAGCGCTTGATTCAAAATTGAAACTTTTCAAAAGCACTGCAAGCCCTGTAAAGGCAGAATTATTGGATTTTCCAAGTACATTTTCGCATCCAAAAAAACCATCACTAAATGAAATAAAAAAAATGAAAAGTACCGAAAATATCCAAACTGTTGCCGACCAATTAATATTGCAACATTTTGCACCGCCCAGTGTTTTGATAAGCACCGAAGGCGATATTTTATACATAACCGGCCGAACCGGAAAGTATTTGGAACCTGCTGCCGGAAAGGTAAACTGGAACATTTACGCTATGGCACGCGAAGGATTGAATCAAGAGCTTCCGGGTGCCATCCGTAAAGCAAAACAAAATTACGAAACTGTAAAACTATATAATATTAAAATAGGAAAAAAAGAAGATACTATTTTTGTAAATCTCACACTTCAACAAATTGAAAAGCCTGCACAAATTAAAGGAACAATCATGATTGTTTTTTCTGATGTAGCTGTCGCTCCCAAAACTACAAACATTAAATCAAAAAAAGTAAACCAAAATTCAAGCATTCGTGAACAAGAGTTGGAACTTGAATTGCAGCGTGTCAATGAGGAGCTTCAAAGCACACGTGAAGAAATGCAAACAACACAGGAGGAATTGAAATCGACTAATGAAGAAATGCAATCGACTAATGAAGAATTACAATCAACCAACGAAGAACTAACTACTTCAAAAGAAGAAATGCAAAGTCTGAACGAAGAACTGCAAACCGTAAACATTGAGTTACAAAGTAAAATATCTGATTATATGGTAGCTGATAACGACATGAAAAACCTGTTGAACAGCACTGAGATAGCTACTTTATTTCTCGACAAAAAGTTAAATATACGCCGTTTTACCGACCAATTAGTCAAAATATTCAAATTGAGGCAAAGCGATTTAGGCAGGCCCTTTACCGACATGGTTAGCGATTTGGAGTATCCCGAAATTAAAAACCACGCCATTGAGGTTCTGCAAACTCTTGTGTTTAAAGAAACAGAAGTCTCAACTAAGGACCATCGTTGGTTCAACGTAAAGATAATGCCATACCGAACTTTCGACGACAGAATTGACGGATTAGTGATGACATTTTTTGACATCAGTAAAGCCAAAGCATTAGAAGAAAAACAAAGCAAAACCATTGCTAAGTTAAGTGAACAATAATATTTAAAATCTATGAGAAAGAAAACCGACAAGTTAACAGATGCCGCTATACTTCGCCAAAAAGCAGAGGAGAAGCTAAAAAAGCAGCAATTAGAAACAAGTTCACCCATTACTGAAGGCGATTTGCTTAAACTTGTTCACGAATTGCAAGTACATCAGATTGAGTTGGAAATGCAAAACGAAGAACTTGTGGTTGCAAAAGAAAAAGCAGAACTCGCGGAAGAAAAATATACTGAATTATATGATTTTGCACCTACAGGCTATCTTTCACTCTCAAAAGACAGTGAAATTAAAGAACTTAATTTTGTTGCTTCCCAAATGCTTGGCAAGGATCGTTCGCAATTGATAAATAAACGATTCGGACTTTTTATATCTTCTGATACAAAAACAATTTTTAATATGTTTTTTTCGAAAGTGTTTTCGAGCAAATTAAAACAAAGCTGTGAAGTAACATTAAGCTCCGAAGAAAAATTACCAATTTATGTAATTCTTGAAGGTGTTATTTGTCACAGTAGCGAGTTGTGTATAATGACTATTGTTGATATTACGGAGAAGAAAAAGGCTGAAGAAAATTTATTGAATGAAAAAGAGAAGCTTAAATTAAGCGAAAAGGAGTTTAAATTACTCGCCGAATCAATGCCGCAAATTGTTTGGATTACCCGTGCAGATGGATTGAATATTTATTTTAATCAACAATGGGTTGATTATACGGGGCTTACTTTGGAAGAAAGTTATGGCGAAGGTTGGAACAAACCTTTCCATCCCAACGATCAACAGAATGCCTGGCTCGCATGGCAAAATGCAGTAAGAAATAATGATACATATTCTATTGAAAGCAGGTTGCGCCGTAAAGATGGCATTTATCGCTGGTGGTTGATTAGGGGTGTTCCTGTTTTAAACAAAAAAGGAGAAATTATAAAATGGTTTGGAACTTGTACTGACATCCACGAAATGAAGCAAACCGAATTAGAGTTGATTGCAGCCAAAGAAAGAGCCGAAGAAAGCGACAAACTAAAATCTGCCTTTCTGGCAAACATGAGCCACGAAATCCGTACACCTATGAATGGCATTCTCGGCTTTACCGACTTATTGAAAGATACCAAACTTTCGGGCGATCAGCAGCAAATGTTTATTAGTATCATTGAGAAAAGCGGTGCTCGCATGCTTAATATTATCAATGATATTATTAGTATTTCAAAAATTGAATCGGGCCTTATAAAAATTAATATAAATAAATCAAATATTAACGAGCAAATCGAATATATTTATACTTTCTTTAAGCCGGAGGTTGAAGCCAAGGGAATGGAGCTTTTATTTAAAAATTCTTTGTCTTCGGACAAAGCCATAATTAATACCGACAGAGAAAAATTATTTGCCATTTTAACCAACCTTGTAAAAAATGCCATTAAATACAGCGAAAAAGGTTCAATAGAATTGGGTTATGACAAAAAGGGTGAATTCCTTGAATTTTACGTAAAAGATACAGGTATTGGTATTGATAAGGACAGGCAGAAAGCAATTTTTGAGCGATTTATCCAAGCTGATATTGCCGATAAGCATGCTTATCAGGGAGCCGGTTTGGGTTTGTCGATATCCAAAGCTTTTGTGGAAATGCTTGGTGGCAAATTGTGGGTAGAAAGCGAAAAGGGAAAAGGTTCAATATTTTACTTTACTATTCCCTACAATATTGAACTAAAGGAAACAGTAGGAGATACGATCGATACTGCCAAGAGTGTTATTGACGTTCAGGTCAAAAACCTGAAAGTACTAATTGTTGATGACGATGAAATATCGGATTTACTCATAAGCATTATGCTCAAAAAGCATAGCCGTGAAATCCTTCATGCAACAAACGGTGCTGAAGCCATTGATTATTGTCGTAATAATCCCGACATAGATTTAATATTGATGGACATTAAAATGCCAATAATGGAGGGATATGAAACTACCCGACACATTCGCCAATTTGATAAGAATATAATTATTGTTGCACAAACAGCTTATGCACTTAAAGGTGACAGAGAAAAAGCAATAGAAGCGGGATGTAATGAACATATTTCAAAGCCGATTATAAAAAACGAATTAATGTCGATAATAAATAAGTATTTCAAGAAGTAAACAAGGCTTAGTTTATTATTTTTCAGAAAATGTCTAATATTTAACAAAATGTAAAGTTTCATTTCAAAATAGATGTTGATACATTTTTATATTTAGATATCTGGAAGCACGGAAGTTTTTTCTATCTTTTACAACTTTATTAACAAGAAAATCACAATGAATGTTTTAAGAAAAATATTGTAATATTGTGAACGATTTAAGAACAAATTATAATTAAATATGAATTCAACCCAAAAACAAGAATTAAAGGCCAATATTCAGGGAGCATTAATTTCAGGGATTATCACTGCCATTTTTATGTATTTTGTTTATTATCAGGGCATGCTTTCTGTGTGGGCAGGATTGTTTATCGGTTTTACCATTTTTATGGCAATGGTATTATATAGAAAACTAATATTAATAAAATTAGCGAGAAGAACAAACCTCTTTTTATTGTTGATCTTTAATACGATTTTTCATGTGATCATAATTCTATTGATAGCGTGGATAGGGGTTGTATTATTTTATATGGGTGGTAATTTTGGAATATTATTTAAAGATTTTAACTTATTGACCAGTATTGAATCGCAAATTGGTTTGTTATTTGGATTGACACTTAGTATTATTTTCAACTTTTTATATATTATAGATACTTTAATAGGAAAAAATGTTTTAGGAAAATTATTTATTGGTAAATATCGTAAACCATTTGAAGTAGAGAGAGTTTTTATGTTCTTAGATATAAAATCTTCTACTGCAATTGCTGAAAAAATCGGCCACATAAAATTTCTTTCATTAGTTAATGATTTTTTCTTTGATATACTGGATCCGATAAATCAAACAAAAGGCGAGATTTATAAATATGTTGGTGACGAAGCTATTGCCACATGGAAAATTAAGCATGCGATTAATCAGGCAAATTGTATTGAATGTTTTTTTCTGATAAAAGAAAAAATCAAATCCAGATCGGATTATTATTTGAATAAGTATGGAATTGTCCCGGAATTCAAAGCTGGAATTCATGTCGGAAAAGTCATAACAGGTGAGTTAGGTTATACCAAAAGGGAAATAGCTTATATGGGTGATGTTTTGAATACTACTGCTAGAATTGAGGAAGCTTGTAAAACCTATAATCATGATTTTTTGATTTCTGAGGAAATTCTAAAGCAAATTAGTGTGAAAAATAATTTCAGATTAGAAGAAATTGGTGGCGTTAAGCTTAGAGGTAAGGAAAATGAAATGAGACTTTTCGGAGTAAACCGAAAATAGAAAAAGACATAAAGAAAGGTGTATTAAATAAAAAGCATGCTGTTTGCAGAAACGGATAAAGAATAAACTATAATAATTTTTTTATTGAGTTTTTAATATTTTTGCAAATAATTATGAATTACGAATTATCAATATTAATAGTAACAGCCATTTCGATAGGCTTTTTTCATACCTTGTTTGGGCCCGATCATTATTTACCTTTTATTGTAATGGCAAAAGCTCGTAAATGGTCGTTATTAAAAACAAGCTGGATCACCGTTTTATGTGGTTTGGGCCATGTCGGGAGTTCAGTAGTATTGGGTTTATTGGGTGTTGCGTTTGGAATTGCCATCGGGAAGATAGAGATATTCGAATCATTCAGGGGAAATCTCGCCGCATGGTTATTTATTGCCTTTGGTTTCGGATATATGATATATGGAATTAAACGAGTGATTAAAAACAAACCCCATCATCATAAACATCTTCATGACGACGGTGTTGAGCATAAACATTTGCACACTCACACCGATGAGCATTCGCATGTTCATGCCGCTGAAGGGAAAAAAAACCTCACTCCCTGGATATTATTCACGATTTTTGTTTTCGGCCCCTGCGAACCATTGATACCGTTGTTAATGTATCCGGCAGCTAAGGATAGTACCGGCGGAATGATACTTGTTACCCTTGCTTTTTCTCTCGTAACCATATTAACAATGCTTTCGGTAGTGCTTTTAGCTTCTTTCGGGATTAATTTACTTCCTTTCGGGAAAATTGAGAAATACACTCACGCCATTGCAGGTGCAACGATAATGATCAGTGGATTAGGAATACAGTTTCTTGGATTGTAAATTGGTTTATGGTGTCAAGTATCGTTATCCGAAGGCAGGGATGGCATCCCATAGCCGTCAACCTAATATTATAATGCATTAAAGTACAGGCTTATATTTAAAATAAACAAAACTAATCTGTATCAGACCAGTCTGATTTTTTCCGCTCTCATACCTATTTTTTTTATGGCCGGGGCTTTTTCTATTTGATTAAAAAATGCAACCGACCTGTTTAATTTGAGCATTTTGTCATTAGCAAAGTTAATATAAATTCATTATATAACAATTTAATTACCTTTAAGTTATTAACAAAATATTGTTAATAACTACGCATAGATTATCCTTGTTAAAGGTTCAATCCTTTAACCAAAATTAAGAAATGTATGTTCGTTCGTCTAACTCTAGTAAGATGCTATCAATTCCTGTAATGATAATTTATCTTTTCTTTTTTCAAGTTTAAACTGCTGTATGTTTATATTCATAATTCCACAGATGTATTCCGATAAAGATTCCTTGCCATTAATTATTGCTTGGCGGAACTCATACAATGAGTGCTTAAGAGTTTTAAACACTTTGTATGCACTCAATACGATTGCTCTTTGTTGAATTGTGAATATTTGCATTTGCCAAAATATTTTCCAATTAATTACTATCCATAGAAGTTTAGCATATAGATAGCATTCAAAGCGTTCAACTTTCATTTTCTTGATTTGATGTATTTCTCCAATGGATTTCCAGATTTTAAACATTAATTCAATCTGCCAGCGTAGCTTGTAGAGTTCTCTTAATTCTTCACCTTTGATACTTTTTTCGTCAATATTGGAAATAAACAGGTTTAATCCATAGTGATCTTTGAAACATTTCCCGACTTTCCTACCTTTCTTTTTCGCTGTTTGTTGGTTTTTCCGCAGTCTTTCTTTTTTCTTTTGCTCTGGTAAAAGTTCAATTAAAAGCCTGATTTTTAGTTTTTCGTTTTTCCCGATATAAACTTGCTTTTCAATAAATGTTTGTTTGGTTTTTCTTAAATGTTTTTCAAGTTTAAAAAAATCCACTTCAATAAAATTATCACCTTACGGATATTGAAAAGGAAATTTTCTGAAAAAAAGGACGCGGCCAGGAAATAATATTAGCTCCAATCAAAATTATGAGCAATAAAATAATATTCTTTATTAGTGCTATAGTAGTATTCAAATTCCTTCAATGTTAAGGGAAGAGATTTTTTAAGAAAGGATTTTAATAAAGAAATATTTAAGCCGATTTCTTTGGTCATGAAATTGTAAATTTCTTCAGGTTTTACCCCATAAAAATCACTTGCACCTAAACCACATTCAAAGATTATTGTTGGTTTATACTTAACTAATAATTTTTTTCCTCCTTTAAGCACTCCAAACTCTCCACCTTCGACGTCAATTTTAATGAAATCAATCTGAATATTAGAAGGAATGACTTCATCTAATGTGTTAAGTTCGACTTTAATTTCTTCGATTTCTGGCTTATCAATGTCGTACTTTCTTTTTTTAATGCCGCTATATGCCGGAGCATTTTTCACATAATTAAAAGTTGAAAATCCATTTTTGTCAGACAGTGCATAAGGATAAATAGTTGAATTTTTACCATATTTATTTTCTAAAAAATTGAATAATAAAGGTATGGGTTCAAATGCAAAATGCTTTCCCTCGGGGGCCAAATGAAGCATAATATCAAGTATCTCTCCTTTATGACAACCTATATCTATGCAATTAGTATTTCTATTTATTACTTTCTTCATTATTAGTTTTGTTAACCTATCATATTTAAGGTTTTTTGTTAAATCTAAATGAAGGAAATTTAATAATGATCTTATTATGTTTTTGTAATTCATTTTTTTATTTATTGATATAATCTATGTAGTTAAAGCTAAAATTTTTTCCAAATTTATAAAAATCATTTTAATTATTGGGAGTCTGTTTCCAAATACTTTCCCTTTTCACATAACTTCAATTAAGTCTCAACTCTTAATTCCTAATTCTAAAATCCTTATTTCCTTCGCTATTTAGAAAGAACTCGTTACCTGCCGGAATTATTTCATTGTTTTTATAAAAAGCCGGTAAATATGTGTTATTTACTCCCATGTTGAAAAAAATAGCTTTATCATCGATAATTTCTCCCCAATGAATAGGAATCCAATCGGTTGAATCAAAAACACATATATAGGCAAATTTAGTGCTGTCAGGAATATTTGTTAAATTAATTTCAACATCTTTGGTTTTATTATAAAACTCGCTTACGTCAGAATAATTTAGCTTGTTTAGATTTTCAGGAATATTAGCGGAATCAAGTTCAATATTTGCAGGACAGAAAAGCTGTGTTTTGTAAGTTGTACGATATACTTTTGATGGAAATTCGGGGATTTTAAACTTTTCAGAATCAGATTTAGAATAATAAAAAGGTATTGCCTCGTTATCAGAAACATAAATAATATTCCAGAAACAATCATTTTGAACTGACGGTGGATAGGGAATATAGTCGGTAGTCGCAGGTATTCCTACCGAGCGAAGAGCCATTATGTTAATTGCTGCAATATCTTCAATGCGGCCGGAACTGTCTTCGAGCATTTCTTCTAAAGTTTGATCCGTTTGCCAATAATCATATTTTTGATTATATCTGAACCATGATCTCAAATAATTGTTAATTAAGCGATTTGCCTCAAAAATATCATTACTATTTTTCATTGAATCCTCAAGCCATGAAAGTTGCTTGAGAAAGAATGGTCGCCAATCATAAAGAAGCTCATTTTTAACTCGGTAGGGGAGGACGTACTCACAAAACTTATCAAAACTAAACTGTTTTGCCCACAGGAATTTTTCTCTTGCCAAAAAAGCAAAATCTATATTATTAATTAATAAATCAGAGGTGATTGTATCGTAATCTTTTTTAAACCATTTGCACTTATAAATTAAGTTACCTCTTGCATTTAAGCTTGAATCCCATGCAAGGAGCATATTTGTATAATTATAATATTTTCTTGCATCAAATTCAACGATACTATCAAGTGAATCGACCGGTACAATTGATTCAAAAACCTGGCCTTCCATATTCTCTATTAAGAAGTAGGTAGCTTTAAGTTTTAAACTATCTTTAGGTTGATTATATTTAATAATAACTTCAAGGAGTTGTGGTTCATTCCATTGAGCCGAATCAAGAACAACCATCACTCTTTCATTGAAAACTAAATTGTTTTGTTTATTACATGAAAACAGTATCAAAACTAAAATAAAAACAAAAAGAGTATTTTTCATCATCGACAGTGAAATTTTTAAAAACTCACAAAAAGTTTGACTGCTAAGATAATAATAATTTTCTACAAAAAAAGGGTTTAACAACAACTTCCTTTATTTTGTGTATTGGTCAATAACTTTATTAATAGCGGCTTGACAAACAGGACAAAAAGAATTTTTGTTACGGGTAAACATAATGCAATCTGTATATGGACGATACAAACCAAATTGATGATAAGATGCTCCTTCAAAGGCGCCCGTTTTTCCGGTGTATTTCATTTTAGCAATCATTTCAGTTTCATTTTCTTTTTGATTATCGAAAAACTTTTCCATAACTCCTTCAGTAACATTTTGGCTTCTTAGTTTTTGTCTTTCTCTTTGAGTTTCAATTGCTTGTTTATCAAATGTCTCTTTATTCCATGAAGTAGGAATGGGAGTATCATCCTCAACAAGTTTTTTCCATTTCAAATTTTCTTTATCAAATAAGGCCGTAAGGTTTGGCTCCCATGGCTCAACACTAACACTCGGCAATTCATAAGAAACCGAGGAAGAATAATATTCATCAGCTAATCCGGCAAGATGATGGCCTAGTTCATGGATAAAAATATAATCAGAGTATTTATTATCAGCTGATACTGTAGCATATAAATGAAAGATACCGCCACCACCATAGGTTTGTTCGTTAATTAAAATGTACATAAAGTCATAAGGTACAGCCGAGGCAACATCACGAATTGTGCGATTATCGTATGCCAGTGCATATCGTTGCGAATCGAAGCTGCTATAGGAAACCGATAGGGGAGAGCGTTTGAAAATTCCATGATGAGGACGGTTAACTCCAGATTCTTCAGCCGGCGTTTCAACAGCACGAATATTGAAATCCGATCGGCGAGTCTTAAAGGGTTCTTCTGCGAAAAGTTTTTCTGTAAGTCTTTCAATATCTTTATGAAATTTATCCATTTCATCACTTGTGTAACCATCGCCAAGAATAACAATATCAAGTTTTTCAGTTGTCGGGCCATTTTCCATATATGTCCATGTTTTGTATTTAGAAATAATATCGGAAGGATTAACTGCTCGTTTTGAAGCGTCAATTTCTGTTGACCAAATTTCAACAAATTCATTTTTATAGTTTCTTTTTTTCATAACAAGTTTTACAGCTCTCAAAGGCCAAGGAAATCTTATTGATTCATGAAAAGTTCCCCAATGCTCTTTTGCGTCCGGTATTGTTTGCCATTCTCCGAAAATACTTGCAAAGCCTCTACTAAATATAATCTTACCGGTTTCATTATCATAAATTTCATAAAAATATGGCCCAAGATTTAGTTCATCAAGAAGCACATTTTTACTGCCACTCCACGGTCCATCTGATAAAATTCTGTCAACTGCAAAATGTTCATCTGCCGAATTTCCGGTGTGAAAATAATCCATCCGCATAGTTTTGTTTTTAAAGTATTGCTTGAAGTCAAGATAATTTACTTGTTGTGAATTTGTAATTAACATACTTAAAAAGAATATTAGAAATAGAATATTTTTTTTCATATTTATTGAAATTGGTTTTTTATAATAAAATTTATTTTTTTGACAAACCGACATAAATTTTTTAATATAAATTTTCACAAACATATGAAAAAATTTATATGGAGGTTTCCTCTGTCCTATTTATTTCAATTTATTTTCGGAGGAAATATACAAAGACTAATTGATAATAATTTTGGCTTTTCGTGATGGAGGTTAAAGGGATTTAAAGAATGTGTAAATAATATTATTTTAAAATTATATGTCCAATTTTTAGCACAAGTTTCCCAATATAGGAATATGTATAATAAATAGAAAATATCTAAAACACAGTTCCAGTGATCATTTCGATGTTTTCCGAGTGTTGGAATAGAAATTGACTAATGATAATTAAAATATTTTAGATAATTAAAATTATGAAAACTTTAAAAAATATATTCATCTCCCTTAGCCTAATATTTATAATTAGTGCATGTCAAAAGGATTATTTTGAGCAAACCCAAGAAAATGAAAGTAATTCCAATATAAATAGTATGGAGGAATTACTTATAAGTGAGAATTTTAATTGGAAAACGACAAAAACTCTTGATGTTCAAATAATTTTACCATTTGGAGCTTCAATTGAACAAATCAAGATAATATCAGCTGATGGATTAACAACTTACTTTTCTGGATATTCAGAAGATGGGTCGTATAATTTGAAAACCAAAATTACTATTCCATCTTACGAAGAAATTTTACAGATAGAATACGGTAACGGTTTAAAGTTCGAAACTGCTGTAGCCCAAATAAACGGTAATAATTTGTATTACGATTTTAATAACATGACGAAAAGCGTTACCGATAATTGTGGTCCTTGCGATGGACAAGTAACTTCTTTAACACTTCGATATGATGGTACTATTGCAGATGCAACAATAAAAGTAACTAAATCAAATGCCGGACAAGATATATATTTTGAAGGTATTGTTCAGCCCGGTGGTGAATTTACTTTTGTTGGAACAGGAAATGATAATAAAATGGGGGCAAAAATTAACATTTATATTAATGATGTATTTAATGTAGAAGTTCATACAAGTTGTTCAGAACCAATATTAGCAGGAATGACTTTCGGAGATTTCTATATTGTTGCCGGAGAAAGTAAAAATGGGGGGCTTCTTTGTAGTACCTCAGGAGGAGGAAATTGTGGACCTTGTGATGGACAAATGACATCTCTGACTTTAAGATATGATGGTACTGAAATTAATGCAATTATTAAAATATATAAAGATAATGTGCAACCTAATAAACTTATACATACTGAAAATGATGTAAGTAATGGAGATATTTTTTCTTTTGTCGGAACCGGACAAGATAATATATTTGGCTCTAAAATTAGAATTACAATAAATGATGATAATAACAATTACACGGAAATTCATACAAGTTGCTCTCAACCAATAGAAGTTGGGATGACTTTCGGGGACTTTTACCTTGTTGCCGGTGAAAGTAAAGACGGAGGCCCTTTATGCGATAATACAGGAGGTGGTGGAAGTACCGATGAAATAAGCGGTAGCCTCGCTTTTGAAGATCTTTGGCCATCAAAAGGAGACTATGATTTTAATGATCTTGTTATTGATTATACTTTTTCAATTTCTAAAAACGTTCAAGAGGAAATTGAAAATATTACGGCAACTTTTGTAACAAAAGCTTTTGGTGCAGGTTATTTAAATGGATTTGGTTTTAGCTTCCCCAATGTTCCCCCCAACGCTATTGTTGATGTGAATGGTTATGATATTGAGGCCGGAAGTATTTTTAATCTTGCCTCCAACGGCCTTGAAAGCGGGCAATCGAATGCAACAATCATAGTTTTTGATAATGCCTACAGAATAATGCAACACCCCGGAATAGGAATAGGAGTTAATACCGAGCATATTGCGCCATTTATTACACCCGATACTATTGTTATGCAAATTGCATTTATGGAAAATGGTGTACCGGCACCGGGTGGTCCAATTACTTATAGCGAGCTTGATATTGGTAATTTTAATCCATTTATTGTTGCAAATCAGGATCGTGGCCGCGAAGTACATTTACCTGATTATCTGCCGACTGATCTCGCAGATACAGATTTCTTTGGGACTATTAATGATGACACAAAACCTGCGGAAGGAAGATATTATAAAACTGTGAATAATTTGCCATGGGCAATTCATATTCCGGAAAGCTTTGAGCATCCTATCGAAATACAAGATATTATTGGTGCATACTTGAAATTTGCCGAGTGGGCAGAAAGTGATGGTGTATTATATCCAAACTGGTATCAGAATGAAGCCGGATACAGAAATGAAAACTTGATTTATTAATTAGATAAGTACGTGTATTTTAATTAAAAGCTCGGAAAATTTTCCGGGCTTTTTTTATTTATTTTGAAAAAGGCTAACTATTATGGGTGTTGAATAAACTTCAAGAATAATTTCTCCATTTTCGTAAACCGGTATTTTGGTACTACTTCCATTTGATGAATTTCCATCAATAAAAAAAGCAGCATCTACTTTATCTTGAGTTTTGATTCTAATTAGGGATTTGCTTTTGTCTTTTGAATTAACAGGCTTCCAAGCAACAATATGAGTTGGATTTCCATTTTTATCGCCAAATAAATATATGTAAGCCATTTTATCTTCTTTTAATGTAGTCAAAAAATATTTATCTCCAATTAATTTAATTAAAGATTCAAAAGCGAGAAATGATTTTTTAATTCTAAATCCGGTTTTTGATGAAGATGTCACACCTGATCGTCCATGAAGTCTTGATTTGATGTTTTCGTTTGCAAAGAAATACCAAATTGCTTTATCAATCCCGAGCCTGGAAAATATTAATAATGATCTTATGGCGTAAATTGCCTGTGCATTTTCGCTAACACATGCAGGGTGTGTGCAATCTTCAACTCCGCCTTCACTATCCCAACCCCATTCGCTCAAGATTATTTGTTTTCCGGGCATGTTTTTATCTCTGAATCGAATATCGTTTAAAATCCCTCTTAATCCTGAACGAATATTTTCGGGATTGACTGAAATTCTTTCACCGTTTTCGTTAATTACATGACTGTAATAATGCGAATTAATTCCAGAAAGATATTGAGCTGCTTCAGGAGTTAATCGAGCACCAATATAATTTCCACCCCAATCGTATTCTTCATCAGGAAAGGCTGCCTGAAGTGCGCATGGAAAAATTTCTATTTTAGGATCTGAATTGTGTATTCCCTTTGCCATCCCGAGCAAAATGCTTTTATACCATCCGGCAGGATAAGCCCATGGCTCATTTCCTATTTCAATTATTTTCACCATTGAATTCCCATAAGTCGGGCCAAAATGTTTAGCAAATTCTTTCCCATAATCATAAGCCGATTGATATGGATTGCTCCATTTTTCGGAAGGGAAAATACTATTATTAAATGTAATACAAGCCTCAACCGATAAACCGGCATCAGTCCAAGCTTTGTATTCCCTATCCCAATTTAACCACTCTAAAGATTTGGTTCCTTCTCCCTTAGACATTTTTTTAAAATCAGGAATAACATCAGGATTAGGAACATCCCAATCATAATTATGATAATTACGTGCAAAACTTGCAAATCTGCTATAAAGACTTGGGCCTTGCCCCGTTTTCAAAGAATCTGAATAAATATTATAGCCCCAACCCCAAAACCCGTTTATTCCAAGTATTTCAGAAATTGAATGCCTTGATGGTTTTGAAGGTGGCATTTTTCCATAAGGGCCATTTTCATCCCATGCTTTAAGTTCCCATGTCCAAGCCTTTGCATAATCGTTTTCAGATAAAGTGTGAAGGATTTTTATATAACGTGCATATATCGGAGGATCGATAATATTTGTTGTCATTATGCTTGTAAGAGGATTTAGATCAGCAACTTTGAGCCAGTTTTCCTTATCGTTACTTAAAAGAAGTTCGATAGTTTTTGATGTTTCTGAGTAATGTTTAGATTCTATCCAACCAATACTTCTTTGATATTCTAAATCAATCATTACGAATTCTTCAACTGGCTTAGTCCGAACTGCAATTTCAAAAATCGTAAATTCTATTTTTGAAGAAAAAAGTATTGCTTTTACAGCATGCTCGGGAGCTTTATAATTTTGCATTGAATAATTTTCCGATTTTGAAAATATTCCACAAGGAATAGTTACACCATTTGATAAAATATATTGAATTAAAATCTTGTCGCGAGTACTACATTTTGCAATAAAAGATTTTATCACAATTGCTTCATTAAACGAAATTTTTAAAAGCGCTTCTTCATTAATAACTTCAATTATTGAACTTGAATTAATATCAGCATCTACCACATTTTTAATGTTTTTTGATAAAGATGTTGAAATTGAATAATTGGGTTGATGGAGTAAGAAATTAAGGCCTTCTCTTTTATAAAAATTAATTGGTAATGCAGCTTCCGACATCCAAAATGTTTCAATCCGCCCGTCAATAACATTGTCAGCATTTTCTCCAGAGCTTGTTTTCAGAGTACAATTGTTAGTATATGATGGAATTAAGCCTGCATTTGGGTCCCATTGAGAAAACAATGAAAAATTAATAAAAAATAGTGAAATAAAAAATATTTGATTCTTGTATTTTGAGAAGCTGATCAAAATTTCAAAAATTTTTATTAACGAAAAAATAAATTAATAAAATTTAAAATTTCTTATAAATTTTCCACTTCATTTAATAATCGAAGAATATTTAAAAACTGACTTCCGTGCTTTTTCGACAATCGTTTTTCGTGAAACAACTTTCTTTGCGAATAGAAAAAATCATAAAGATATTTTTCATCTGTTTTTAGAGCCATTGGCCCTCTTTTATTTTCTATAATAAATTCATTTAACGACTTATAGGAATTCTCCCAAGCAACTTCATTTATGTGCTTTTTACCTTTCTGATAATTGTATTTGTCTAATAATTTGGAAATTTTTTCCTTTCGATTCTTATCAAAATTCTCGAACCTTCTTATTTGTAAATTCAAGAATCCATATAATTTTTTTTCCTCCTTTAGGCTGCTTGAATAGGGCAATCGATTATTTTTAGTTGCAAATTCACAAAGTCTTCTAAAATTATCTTCCCATGATCGCAAGATTATTTGTTTATTGTCCAATGATATTTTGTGAAAATTCTTATATTCAATTTTACATGAACCAATATATCTACCTTCAAAAAATACAAATCTCCTTTTTCTGGCAGATTTTAAATTGTCCAGTAGATTTCTGGATGAGATATTATTTCGATAAATATTTACATACTCTGCAATTTCGTCAACATGTTTTGGTGTATCATATTTCAACAAATATTCCTCGGCAATGTCGTGCATTGTACCGCCTTTAATATTTTCTTGTTTATCCTCCCATGATTTTAAGCCATAAGTGCTTGTTCTACCGAAACATATTATCCTGCTTTCTTTAATACTATTGCTTCTTACCGATTCAAGGTTTTTTAAAATTCCCGGCTTTGTTTGACTTAATCTTTCGTATATTTCTACGTTTGTAAGTGGCTTATTTGCTTCTTCTAAAACTTCAATGATATATTCTACGATGAGTTTGTTACTGGTTCGCTTAAAAACAATATTATCTTCATTATCAGGGATAACACCTAACTCATTAGAAAGAATATATTTTGATATTTCTAAAATTGAATTCAAATGTCCAATTGATTCTGTTTTTTGAAAGTTAAGTAAATATGATTGTAAATTTAATTTATATTCCCTAGCAATTCTTTTAGAAAGTCGGGAACTTACATCATCAATCATTTTTTCGAAGTCAAATTCCGAACATATTGATTTCGAGACTAAATATGTTGCTTTCCAACTATACAATTTCTTTTTTGTTATTCTGAAAATAAAACATATATCGTTACCAACTAAAGTGAAATATTTGGATAAAATATTTGCAAGCAAACGATTAATAAATAAAATGTTAAAGTTGACAGATTCGGTTTTTGATATTTCTTCAACTAATTTCTTATCAAAATCAATTAATTCATCATCTAAATTTATGTTATACAGATTTATTAAGTCAATATCCAATTCTGAAAATAAATTAAAAAACTTACCCAACCTTTTTATTAATTGGATTCGGATTTGCCTTGCTCTTTCTTTCGTTAAACCTATTTTTTTACTGGTTTCTTTTATGGTATCGGGAATTTTATCCTCAAAAAAACCTATCGAATAATTAAAAACTATTTTTTCGTTTACATCGAAAATATAACCATGCTCAATAAGATAATATATTGTTTTAAAAATCGGGATTCCATTTTTGAAATCATAATCATTGCAGATAGCATCAATTGTTTCTGTTGATACTGAAAACTGTTTAATCAAAAATGATGATAATAATTCTCTTTTTAAATCGGCTTCATCCTTTAATTCTGAAACGCTTTCAATCATTTTTTTTATATCGCTTAAAAATCTTGTCATTTCAATTTTTGCCGTGATTCCAACATTTTTCAAAACTTTAAAATCAAAATTCGGAGTTTTGAAATAATACTCATTTAAGCCTGAAATATTAATTGAACTATTAAGATATGATGAAAGTGCCTTGGAACTTCTGATTGATAATTTTTTGAATTTTGAGGTTATAAGATTATTTATAATATTTTCTTGTTCGCTTGAAAAAGTCTCAATAGCTTGAACAAATGGATTTTTTGAAATTATTTCCTTTCTTTGATTATCTAAATGTTTACGAAAATAATTGTACTTTTTACAAATAGTGAGTAACTCTTTGTTTGAAATGTCTCCACAATTCTGCAGTTTCTTAAAATTACTATTTTCCAAGAAATGAATAATAATTTGTTCTAAATCATTTATATTATTGTATTTACAAATATTATAAGTTTCAACACTTATATCGTTAATATCCAGCAAATTATTAATACTAATATTTTCAATATTATTATTCATTGATTTCTAAAAAATTATGTTCATATATCCATTATCAACACAAAAATATGAAATCTTTTTTGATAATTGTAATTTATATTAGATTTTTTTTAGATAAAAAGTCAAAATAATAAAATTTTCTATTAAGAATTAGCAATATTCAACTCGTTAACGATTGATATTGTGGATATGTTTTGACTATTATTTGGGTTAATAAAAAATCATATTTTCATCGCAAAACGATCGTATTTTACTTTTGCCATTTACTTTTACAAAAAAATAATTTTAAATTCCCTTTTCAATCCATGCACAAATAGCTGCAGGCAAGGTATGAGCAAAATAAAGTAAACAAAATGCGATTAAAACATCTAATGGGCCTTCTTCGGCAATGGCAAAAGCATAAATTACTAACAAACTAACAATAACAAAAATACTATATGAGTATTTTAAAGCTTTTAAGTTAACTGTGATTTGTCTTTCGTCGAGTTGATTTTCTGATTTATGAACAAAATTCCACAGTTTTGTTCTAATAAATGCTATGTAAAAACTTGAAATTAAAATAATTATTGAAATTATTTCTCCAACAATCAATAGTATCGGCCAATCGAAATGCTTACCTGAATAGTAAATTGCTAATAATATAAGCAAACTTAGATAATTAATAATTATGATCATTCTTCGTTTTTTTCTTGAAATGCTTTTGTTCATTTTAATTTCCTCCATTTTTGTTTCTTAAATTATTTAATTCCTGACTTAAAGGTTTCAGGGGACTTGTTGAAAACACTAATTCTATTGGCAAATCAAAATACTGGCTAATTTTAAATGCCAAATCAAGGCTTGGATTATATTCTTCTCTTTCTAAATATCCCACAGTTTGGAAGTTAACTCCTATTATTTCAGCAAGTTCCTTCCTCGAAATATTTCTTTCTTTTCGTAAAACAGCTATTCTATTATATAATTTTCTTGTTTTCATGTTGCAAATGTAATATTAAATATTGTATAAATACAACATAATGTTATAATTTATTTCATATATTTATTTATAAATATTTATATTGCTATTTTTCAGAACTTATTTTCAAATTAAATCTTATAAAAAAACATTTTAAATTACTCCGAGTTTCGAGTTATTTTATTCAATATTCCTAATAATCAACAATATTATAAATTGATGGAATTTTTCATTTTTCAATGTAATTTCAATTTTATAAATAAATTTTTAAATAAATATCTTAATTTTTCTATTTAATAAATATTTATTAATAAATTTGTGCGTTAAAAATATTTAAATATTTAACGTTTTGAATTTTCTTTATTAACAAATTATAATTATTAAAATCATTAAATAATATAAACAAATGAAAAAGATAGTTTTAGCATTAAGCTTTGTAATGTTGGTTTTTATGTTTTCAAACGCACAAGAGAAAATTAATGATAATCCAAATGCACCGGTAATTGACTTTGAAAAATTGGTTCATGATTATGGCACTATTTATCAAAACGGTAATGGAGTTTGTAAATTTCAATTTACGAATACCGGCAAAGAACCCTTAATTCTTTCTAAACCAAAATCATCTTGCGGTTGCACCGTACCTACATGGCCAAAACATCCGATTTTACCTGGTCAAACAGATGAAATAAAAGTTACTTATGCAACAAAACGGATTGGGCCTATAAATAAAAATGTTACAATTTATTCAAATGCAAAAAACAAGCAAGTCATACTTAGGATAAAGGGAAAAGTAATAGCAAAACCTTCGGAAACATTACCGGAAAAATCGGTTGATAATACCGCATCTCCGGTGAATAAAAACAGATAAATACACTTAGGTTAAAAGATATAATCTCAATTACATATAATATTGAGATTTTTAGTTTTATAAATATTTAATAATAAAAAAATGCCAAAAATATCAATAAAGGGCAGAATGATGCCTGAATCCCCTATCAGAAAATTAGTCCCTTATGCCGAAGTAGCTAAAGGAAAAGGAAGAAAAGTTTTTCATTTAAACATAGGTCAACCAGATATTCATACCCCTGAAGTTGCTTTGAACGCCATAAGAAATTTTTCTGATAAAGTAGTAGCCTACAGTCATTCAGCAGGAAATCTTTCGTATCGAAAAAAGTTGGCAAAATATTATAAAAAACATAATATTGAAATCACCGCCGATGAAATAATTATTGGTGCAGGAGCTTCGGAAGCAATATTATTTGCAATGCAAAGCTGTATTGATCCGGGCGATGAAATCATTATTCCCGAACCGTTTTATGCAAATTACAATGGTTTTGCAATTAATGCAGGAGTTGTGGTTAAACCAATTTTTTCATCAATCGAAACAGGTTTTGCCTTGCCTCCGATCGCCGATTTTGAAAAGTCGATTACCGAAAAAACCAAAGCGATTTTAATTTGTAATCCTAATAATCCTACAGGATATTTATATTCAAAGGAAGAAATGGAAACCTTAGGCAAAATAGTTAAGAAATACGATCTTTATTTAATTGCAGATGAGGTTTACCGTGAATTTTGCTATGATGGAGAAACACATTTTTCTGCAATGCATCTCGAAGGTCTTGAAAATAATGTTATTCTTATTGATTCGGTTTCGAAGCGATATAGTGCTTGTGGTGTCAGGATTGGTTGTATGATTTCCAAAAACAAGGAAGTTATGCAAACTGCCTTAAAATTTGCCCAGGCCCGATTAAGCCCTCCGAGTTTCGGACAGATTGCAGCCGAAGCAGCTATCGACACATCCGATTCATATTTCGATGAGGTTATTGTTGAATATCTTGCCCGTCGTGATGTTGTTGTTGAAGAAATTAATAAAATGCCGGGAGCTTTTTGCCCTAATCCAAAAGGTGCTTTTTATGTTGTTGCAAAATTACCAATTGATGATTCAGATAAATTTTGCCAATGGTTACTCGAAGATTTTGAATATGAAAATCAAACAGTAATGCTTGCTCCTGCATCCGGATTTTACTCAACCAAAGGAAGGGGTAAAGATGAAGTCAGGATTTCTTATGTTTTAAAAGTTGATGATCTTAAAGGTGCTATGAAATGTTTAAGTGAGGCTTTAAAGGTTTATCCGGGAAGAACAAAATTATAGAGGTTTAGAATAGAAAATTTTATCTTAAGCGATTACTGCTTTCAAATTTATCAAAGGATAAAAAAGTTGAATCGGGTATAAACCTTGATTTTACTTCCATAACTTCATATGAATATCAGGATTGTTTAATTTTGTGATATAGCTGTTTCTCAAAGTTACACTATAAACGTCATTTAATCAAATTGATCTTGTGTAATTCGTCCTTTGCGATTAAATACCCATCCTTTTTTCACTATGTTTCATTATTGAAAACACATGAGTCTCCAAAATCGGGTAACGTCCAACAGAAGACAAGATTAATTCGGCTTCGCCGAATAATCCTGTCTATTTGTTAGCTGCTGGCATTTTATTTCATTTTTTCAACTCATAATTTGTACTTCTTCCTCCTGCTGACTCTTTTTGCAATACATTCTTATTTATCAAGTCATTAATGTCCCGAATTGCCGTATCTTTTGAACACTTAACAATTTTAGCCCATTTCATTGATGTCAGTTTACCTTCAAATCCATCCAGTAATTTGTTTAAAACCTTTTTCTGCCTTTCGTTAATGATTGTTTTTGAATGTCTGTTCCAAAAATCTGCTTTTAATAAAACTCGTATTAGAATCTTATCGGTTGCTTTTAAAGCATTAATTAGGCAACTCAAAAACCATTTTATCCATTCAGTTATGTCAAGGTTTCCTTTTTGTGTCTTTTCAAGAATATCGTAGTACTCTTTTCTTTCTAATCTAATTTGGGCAGACATACTGTAAAATCGTTGAGTACTCTTATCAGATTGAGCTAACAACATATCTGTCAAAGCTCTTGTAATTCGTCCATTTCCATCTTGAAAAGGATGAATTGTTACAAACCAAAGGTGTGCAATTGCTGCTTTCACAACTAAATCAATTTTATTGTCTTCGTTAAACCATTTTAAGAAACGATTCATTTCCATTTCAATCAAGTCAGCATTGGGAGCTTGAAAATGAACATTCTCTCTTCCTACTGCACCTGATATAACTCGCATCTGTCCGGATATATCTTTTCTCCAATCAGCTACTGTTATCTTGAATATTCCACTTCTTCCCATAGGGAACAATGCTGCGTGCCAATCAAAAAGCCTATCAAAAGTTAAAGGTTTAAAACAATTATATGTAGCATCAATCATCATCTCAACCATTCCGTCAACATTTCTATCAGGCATTATTGCTCCCGCAAATTCCATTCCCAATCTCTGAGCAATTGAAGAACGGACTTGCTCGGGATTTAAAAGTTCTCCTTCAATTTCTGCTGATTTTAATACATCTAAAGTTAAAGTTTCAAGCAAGGCTTCATCTCGTAATTCAAATCCAAGAGAATCCATTTTTCCAATTAAACGTCCTTGTAGATTTCTTGCTTCACTTAACAAATTGACAAATTCGTCGCTATTCCATGTGAAATTTGGCCAATTGTGTTTTTGATGTATATAAAAATCCATTCGTCTTAATTTTTGCGACAAATATACAACTTATTCGTTGCATTATTTGCATTGAATGGTTACTTTATTCGTTGCACGAAGTTGTCCTATTGCTTACAGCTAACACATGTAACATTTATTGCTAAGGATTATCGGGATAATACCAGAAAAAAACCTATATCAATGAAAAGGCTTAGCGGTTTTGATATTTACCAATGTCCTTTTTGCAAGAAAGGAAGAATGATTGTAATCAGAATATTACCAAGAATACGATCTCCATCTTTAAACAATAGACAGTTTCAACTTCAAACTTTATTGAAATAGCAAATCTTACATTTTTTAAACTTCATTTATTATGAAGTCTGGATTAGTATTGCCTAATGTTTAGAAAATCAAGCAAAATCCAGAGAATTTATTTAGATTTTACACAATACTGATTCAAAATTATTCCAATTTCTTTTTTTCTCTCAAGAAAATTTCCAGGCAAAACATTAAAAACCGTCGATAAGTACATAGATGGGATGTAGTTCAACATAGCCTGCTCCGATTATTTCGGAGGACTCATCGCTGGGTCTTGCAGACCGCTCAGAGTCCTATTTATTAGCTGCTGCCATTTTTTTGTGTTAATTTTTCAGCTACTTGAAAAACATTCCAAGTATTAACATCTACTGTAGGATAAATTAATTCCTTTGTAATTTGGTCTGAGTCTAATTTTTTGCGTATATATTTTGACAGATTTTTATTAATATTAAGGCAACTACAAAATCTATAATTAGATTCTTTCTTATCATTTTCACTAAAAAATTGTTCTTCACCTACCATTTCTAATGGTTTAGATGAATCTGAATTCCATGTAAATACACCCTGCTGATTTAAAATATTTTTACTATTATTCAATGAAAACAGTATACCTGAATTAATATCTTTATCACTAAAATAAGCAACTGGATAGTTTATAATATTTTCAATTTTTGTCATGTGGTTTATTAATCCTGAACCCAATATTTTCTCTCTATCAAATAATTTTCTACCTGCAAAATGCTCTTCCATTTCTTTTCTAGTAGGTTCATCTTTGGCGATTTCAGCAATTAATTTGAGTAACATTGGTTTCTCAATTTCCGACATACCATTTTCCATTATTATTCTCAAATTTCCTCCTTCAAAATGATTTTCATCAATATAATAAATGCTAAAGTAATCTTCTATTTCAATTGTTGTTTTATTCAAAATAAGTCCATCTAGTCCAAAAAATAGTGCATTTTGAAATGTATATGTCCAATCTAATAGAGGTGTAGGACAACCATGATGTTGTAAATATCCTAAAACAGAAATAGAATTTAGACAATCAATATGATGAGTTTTTATTATATCTATTATCTGAGTTTCGTATTCTTTTTTACCAATTTCTACAAGATTCTCTATTAAAGTTTCATAACTATTTTGTGATTCAAATAATTTATCAGTTATCCAGTGCCTTTGTAATTTACTATAGAGTCTCCATTTAGCTTCTTTTTGACCTCTAAATAGAGTATTTGTTTTATCTTTAAATTCATCATAAATGTTATCAAATTGCTCAAAAGTATCAATATTTATTTGGTCAAAATTATTTGTTTTTTGAAGTAATGAAGAATATTGAGAAATAAACTCAGGATGATAAGGAGGTGGCATTCTATGACAGCTCAAAATTCCAAGCATAAAAGCATTAGCACCGGTAGTAATTGAATCTGGATCAACCTTACCATTTGAATCATATCTAATTTTTGACAAATCTTCAACTATATCAATGGAGTTTATTTTTTCTATACCACCATTTTCCAAGTATTCTTTTATAAACTTAATTTTTAAATCTAAATCAGATATTTCGCGTTTTGCCATATCCTATTTTATTTTTTATAAAGACGAGCAGCTTTTAAAATGGTTGCAGCTAACGTTTTGCAAATATGGCCCGTAGCCGTTCACTTGCAGTTTGTTTTTTGATTACTCGTATGTTTATATTTCTAC
>JAEINX010000058.1 GCA_016342645.1 Bacteroidales bacterium
ACAATTCTTTTAACAGATCAAGCGTATAAACTTTTTGAGTTATTTAAACAAAATGCTGTTATTATTAGAACTTAGCCCTTTTATATTAACAAATCAGTCTAATCAGTTAAATAAATCAGTGTACCATAAAAAAAGCCAATCCCCCAAAGGCGATTGGCTTTTTTTATTAATGTTTTAGAATTTTATTGAATTCCTAATTTTGCTTTTACCATTGGTAAAATATCGTCGCTTGACTCTGAGTACAATAATAGTCCTTCAGAACTATTAAAAATATATGTATATCCGTTTGCTTTTGCAACTTCCTTTACAGCATTTCTTGCTTTTTCAATTATCGGACTTGCCAACTCATTTTCTTTGTTTGCAAGGTCTTGTTGAGCAGTTCCTTGAAATGCTTCCATACGTGATTGTAGGTCTTGTATTTCTTTTTCTTTGGTTTGCTTTATAATATCCGACATGCTTGATATGTTTGCCTGATAATCAAGATATTTATTCTCTAATTCATTTTGCATGGCGAGATATTGATCGCTAATTACCTGCCTATATTTTTCAAATACAGTTTGTATTGAATCTCTTTCGGGCATTAGTGTGTAAAGTTCGGCAAAATCAAGATGTCCAAATTTTGGAATACTTTGAGAAAATGACGATAATGAAGTAGTTATCAATAAAACTACAAAAAGCGATTTAATTAAATTTTTCATCTTAAATATTATTGTTTAAATTTATTTTCAGGCTGCGAATATACATAATTATATTAATTGTACAACAGTAATTTTCAAATTAACATTTATTTTCTTTCACTACTTGAATTGTTCTGACCTCCTGTACCTTGAGAGGAACTACCTTTTCTATCTTCTCGTCTTACGGTTTGCATAACACTACTTATTTCGTCTAAAATATCATCACTTATATCATATTTAGGATTTGTATATAATAATGTCAAACTACCGCCTTTATCAAAAACAAATGCATAATTTTTTGTTGTTGCAATTTCTTCAATTGCATTATAAATTTTCTCTTGAATTGGTTTTATCAGTTCCTGTCTTTTAATAAACAAATCTCCATCAGAACCAAATCGTTTGTTTTGAAGCTCTTTAATTTCTCTTTCCTTGTTAATTATTTGATCTTCTCTTTTCTTCTTCAAATCCTCGGGAAGTAAAACTGCTTCGGCTTGGTAATCTTTATACATTTTTTCGACCTTCGCAAACTCCGCTTCAATTTCTTCTTGCCAAATTCTTGACATTTCGTTTAATTGATCTTGAGCATCAGTATATTCAGGAATATTTTGAAGAATGTAGTCAGTATCAACGTAAGCATACTTCTGAGCATAGGAAAAACTAACAATTGAAATAAAAGCAATTGCGATAATAATCCTTTTCGATAATAACGAATTAAAAATTTTTGAAAACATAATTTTATCCTCCTGTATTTAGTTTTTATTTTTTATATGTTAATGTTACTTTTTTCAGCTTAATATCAAAAAACTTGCCAGACTATATAAATTCGATCAAGAATCATTATTTTCTAATCAATAGATTGGTTAATTGAAAAGTGGAATTGGCCTCCATTTGCATTGGGAAGGCCGGGAATTTCATCGAAACCATAACCCCAATCAAGGCCAAGAAGGCCAAACATAGGAAGAAAGACTCTGAACCCTACTCCAGCCGAACGTTTTACATCGAATGGGTCAAATTGTGTGAAACCTAGCCAGTCGTTTCCGGCTTCAAAAAATCCCATCACATATATAGCTGCCGAAGGATTCAATGATAAAGCATAACGAAGCTCAAGAGTGTATTTTGCAAAAATTGTTCCCCCAACATTATTATCCTTGCTGTAATCAGGTGTTATTGATTCGTTTTGATAGCCTCTCATTCCAATTATTTCTCGGCCATCCATATTATTATATCCCGAAAGTCCATCTCCTCCAAGATAAAACCTCTCAAAAGGTGTAATTCCGATATCTTTATTATAATCACCAAGGAAACCGAATTTCATTCGGGGTGTAAGAACTAATTTATCAAGCAATTCGATATACCAATTTGCATGAAATTTCCATTTATAATATTCTATCCATTTGAATTTTTCACTGGCCTCCATTGTTTTATAATCTTTATCTGAAAACAGTGAATAAGGGGGAGTCAATTCAAGCGATAAGGATACATCTGAGCCATTTCTCGGAAAAATTGGTGAACTAATTGAATTTCTTGAAAAAGCCATTGTGTAACTAAAATTATTGTAAAAGCCTGTACCACTACCAAATGAAAATATATTTGAATAATTTTTCAAGTCATATCTTTGCAAGCTTACACCTTGGTAAAGAACGAAATAATCATCAGGCCATGATAAACGTTTTCCTAAACCAACACTAAAACCATTTATAACGAATGAAGAACGATTGGTGTCGCTTTTTGGTAAACCGTTTGAATATAGGGAGTGATAATATGAAACACTTAAAGAATTTGGTTTCTTCCCTCCAAACCAAGGTTCTACAAATGATAAACTATAACTTATATAACCTTTTCCATACGATTGCAGGCGAAGTGATAAGGTTTGTCCATCACCGGTTGGAATTGGCCTCCAAGCTTTTCCGTTGAAAACATTTCTTAAAGAGAAATTATTAAACATCAAACCAACTGTCCCCATTAGTCGTCCATATCCCCAGCCTCCCGATAACTCAATTTGGTCGGCAGAAGTCTCTTCAAGTTCATATTCGATATCAACTGTGCCATCTTCAGGATGCGGATCAACATTAGGAGTAATTTTTTCAGGATTAAAAAACTTAAGTTGAGCTAATTCACGCGTTGTCCGTATCAAATCGTTTCGACTAAATAATGCCCCGGGACGTGTTCTGATTTCACGAAAAACTACATGATCGTTTGTTCTTGTATTACCTTTTATTGTAACTTTATTAATAGTGGCTTGTTTCCCTTCATAGATTCTGATCTCAAGGTCGATAGAATCGTTTTCGACTAGAACCTCGACCGGATCAACTTGAAAAAACAAATATCCGTCATCAAGGTATAATGAGCTGACATCAATCCCACTGGGGTTATAGGTCAGGTTAGTCATTAAGACTTCCTTATTGTAAACATCACCTTTCTTAACCTTTAAAAAAACATCTAATTGCTCAGAGGTATATAATGTGTTTCCAACCCATGAAATATTCCTAAAATAATATTTTTTCCCTTCATCAATCGTAATATCAATATCAATTTTGTTCTCCCCAACTTTGTAAATTGAATCTTTTATAATTTTTGCATCACGATATCCTAACTCATTATATTTGTCGATCAATGCAATTTTATCTTCTTCAAAATCAGTTTCAATATATCTAGATGATTTAAAAATTCTTAGCTTAAAATTATTATTAATATACGATTCGAGGTCAGGTAAAACATCATTAATATGCAGTGAGAGAATATCTTTGACAATTACAAAAATTAAAGAGTCTAAATTTTTCAGTGGTGTAACTTGCCCTTTTTCTTTAGTATTTTTTAATGCTTTTTTGACACTTTGAGTCGCCAGATTATCATTCCCCTTAATATTAATCTGATAAATTTTAACTTTTCCATTCTTTTTTATGTCAATATCAAGCATTACACTATTCGAACTTGTTGTATCAATTCGTTGTTTAATATTGATTTCAGTATCAAGATAACCTTTTTTAATGTAATAGTTTTCTATTTTATTTTTAGTTCGTATGAGCAGATAATCAGTTACGATATCACCTCTCGAAATATTGATTTCTTCTCGAATATTATCAGCTTCAGAGCGTTTAATCCCCTTAAAAGAAAATTTTGATAAACGCGGACGCTCTTTTAATTCAATTTTAAGATAAATGAATTGATTGTCCATTACCGAACCGCTAACAATAACATTGGAAAAGAAACCTTGTTTCCACAGCTTTTTTATTGCGTTTGAAACCTGCTCTCCGGGAATTGAAATTACATCGCCTATCTGCAATCCCGAAAGCATAATTAAAACATTATCATCAAGATATTGAACACCTGAAACAGAAATTCCGGCTATTTCATATTTTTTAGGCTTTGCATAATCTGTCTCAAACTGCGTCTCCCCTATCGAAATTTGCGCAAATAAAGTAGTATTAAAAAATACAATTATAAGTATTGTAAGATATCGAAATTTCATATTATTTCTGAATATTAATTTGTTCGCTAATCATACCAAAACGTCTTTCACGTTTTTGGTAATTTAATATAGCTTCGTATAAATCATCTTTTCTAAAATCAGGCCAAAGTTTTTGTGTAAAATATAATTCAGCATAAGCTATTTGCCATAATAAAAAATTACTTACTCTAAATTCACCACTTGTTCTGATTAACAACTCAGGGTCAGGATATTTAGAAGTAGTTAAAAAAGATGAAAAAAGTTTTTGGTCAATCATATCGCTTGAAATTTCGTTTTTCGAAATTTTCTCGGCAATTTTCTTTACGGCATTAACAATCTCCCACCTCGAACTATAGCTTAATGCTAAAATCAAAGTCATTCGATCATTATTTTTAGTGCTCTCAATTGCCTCAATTAATTTAGAGTAGCTCTTTTTTGGTAAATTTTCGAGGTCGCCAATAGCTTCAAGCCTGATATTGTTTTTGTTAAGAGTTTTAATTTCACTTTCAATTGTATGAACTAGTAGAGTCATTAAGGCATCGACTTCTTTTTTAGGTCGGTTCCAGTTTTCAGTTGAAAAGGCATAAAGTGTTAAATATTTAATTCCTATTTCTGCAGCAGCTTCAGAAGTTTCTCTAACTGATTTTACTCCATTTTGATGACCGAAAATCCGCATTTTTCCATGCTTTTTCGCCCATCTTCCATTGCCGTCCATAATAACAGCAATATGTTTGGGTAAATCATTTATATCAATTTCTTTTTTAAAATCCATATTCGTTTAATTCTTTTCAGAAATGCTGGCAAAAATATAAAACTTATTCATAATTAATAGTTATTCCTTTTCTGAAAATCGCTACAGCCTTTTTGTTTATTCAAATCAATTTTATAAGTAATTGTAAATCCTGTAAAAACTACCCAATCATTATTTTTTGAATTTCCTCTTTGCATGTCTTTTTCATGATCCATTGCGGGATCAGATAAATACTCTTTAGGTATATTCGGATCAATTCTTGATCCGGTTAAATAATAGGTTGTACTTACATCATCAATATAATCTGTAAGTGTTTTTCTTATACCCCATTCAAAACCAATGCCAATTTTGTTAGAAAGGCTGTATTTTACTCCAACTCCAAAAGGAATTGTAAATGATGATAATGAATAAGGCTCTCTACCCTTGTACGAATTTTTTTGTCCCTCAGTTCCAAGTGATTGAAGTTTAAATCCATCAGCTTTCGGATTAAATAATAAAACCGAAATACCGCCAAAGAAATACGGAGTTACAAAATTATTTTTGCTTCCTGTGAAGTAATTTAAAAAATTGAACTCAAATTGAGCCCCAATATCCGTTACAGCAGATTCAAATTTCAATTTCCGTGATTCTAAGAATTTCGAAATTTCATCATCGCCTGCAACTTTTCCATGTAAAGCATTTATTCTTAGTGCCAAACGATCATTAATCACATATCTCGCAATGATTCCGTAAGCAGGTTTTGTCAATAAAAAATGCTTTCCGGGATTTAAATCTCCAAGATAATAAGAACCTCCACCGAAAACACCAAATTCAATTGTTTGTGAAAACAAATTGCTTATTGAAAAAAAGGAAATAGATAATATTAAAATAATTTTATTCATTAAATTTATATACAGGGATTTAACAATTTTAGGTTTATATTGGAATTTTATGGTAAAAATTAATTTCCTAATTTAAAAAATCATGAATTTTTTGTTTTAGCTAAATTGTTTTGTTTTTCAATTTCTTATATCAACTCCCCACAATAATTTGTTTTGGATTGTATGGAAAAAATGTTGGTTTTTCATTTTCAATAAATTAATTCCAAATTTCTCTTTTTTAATAAATAATTCAGTTGACGAATTAACAATTGCTGATCTTGAATCAAGACATATAACATACTTATCATTTCGTCCTCTAAGTTTAATCCTAATTTTACAACTGTCAGGTATAACGATAGGTCTTACAGTTAAATTGTGCGTTGCAATTGGTGTGATCAGGAAATTTTCAGAACCGGGTGTTACTATTGGACCTCCACAACTTAGCGAATATGCTGTGGAGCCGGTTGGTGTTGCAATAATAAGGCCGTCAGCCCAATACGAGTTTAATAAAACTCCATCAATGAAAACATCAATAACGCTTAGTGAACTTGAATCTTTTCCTTTTACAGAAAATTCGTTAAGACAATAATTTATATTTCCAAATAAATCATCTTTTGTCTCAAGTTGAATTAATGCTCTCTTATCTAAAAAATATTCATTATTTATAATGCTGTCGATAGCAGGTAAAATTTCGTCTTTTGCAATACTTGACAAAAAACCAAGCCTACCAATGTTTATCCCAATAATTGGAATACCCGAATCTCTAACTAAAGTAACCGTATGCAATAAAGCTCCATCTCCACCAATTGAAACAAGAAAATTAGCAATATCTTTAATTTCTTCATGACGATTGAACAGAACAAGGCTTCCATTGAATTTAACTTTATTCTCCAATAGCTTATAAAAAGGCTCATAAACCATTAACTTACAATTTATGGAGTTCAATTTTGCTATTAATTGATTTATATATTTCAATGACTCATCCGTGAAAGTTTTTCCGAAAATTGCTATATACATACTCTAAATGCTTTCAATAAATTTGAAATTAAATTCCTACAAGATTACAAAATTAAAATGCATAATTTATAAAATTAACATATTTTATGAAACACAATTGGGATTATAAACATGCAGTAGCGAATCATTTATCTATCTAATTGTTTTTATGTGCTTTATATCAATGAACTTCTTTGTCTTAGTACATGCAAATTACTTATGAATTAAAATAAAAAGAAAGAAATCATCAAAATCATATTTTTGTATGATTTAAATGGGTGCTCGGAAATGAACAAAAAAGCCCTTTTCTCCCATTCGATTGATAGAAAAATCAAGCCTTATTACTATATCATAATAAGTAACTAAATCCAAACCAACTCCATATCCAACAAGCAATTCGTTTGACAGACTATTGGTTATAAAAAACTGATTATCTTCAACAAATGCAAAATCAGCAAATAAATTTAAATAGAATGAGTAATAAATTTTATTAAACTTTTGCGTTTTTATAATATTTATTGTTTTAACTTTTTTTGATAATAATTCATATTTAAAATTTGTTTTGAGTAAACCAAAGTTTTGTCCATCAATTACATAATACTCATATCCTCTAACAAAATCCCGTTCGTAACCAAGTCCCCTTTGGATAAAATAAGGTTGAATTGCTTTCGACGAAAATTTTGCTGTCAGTCCGCTCGCGTAATAAAATCTATTGTTTAATTTCCAAAACTTCCTAAATGTGCTTTGAATTGAGAATAAATCTAAGTCGTCTAAAATTCCTAATCCTGTTTTTGTAACCTCAATATCAAAATAATAACCATTAAGTGGGTAGTGTTTATAATCACGGAAATCACTTTTATACTTATAAAATAAAGATAAGAACCGGACTTCTGTCTGATTTTGAAACGAATAATCTGGTGATATTTTCAACAAAGTATCTGCAAATTTATAGTCGGAAAAACCTAAACTAAAATAATGCGTGTTATGAATACATTTTCTATGTATCAATGAAAAACTTGAAAAAAATTCTTTTTTTGGATAATCGTTAACATCTTTGAAGAAATGCAGAGTATCATTAATTGTACTCACCGGAACTTCATGGCTTTGAGCATAACCTGCATCAACAGCAATGCCGATTGTTTGCTTTTTATTAATATAAGGTGCTTCATAATAAACTGAGTACCTTTGCTCGTAACCCAATCGAAGCCGAAAATTCAAAGTCTCATTTCTGCCCCTAAAATTCTCTTGAACAAGATATAAACCATAGTTTAATTTCGAAAAATCACTGTCTTTTAACCATGAATTAAAATTTCTGTCGGCGAATTCAAATACAGGAAATGGCCATAAATACCATCTTTCTAAGACATTAATTTTTATGTTAACCAAATGATTTTCAACTATATTTGTATCAATTGTTACAAAATTAAACAAAGAAGTATTGAATATATTTTCTTGGCTCTCTTTCAGCAATTTACCTATGTCGATTTTTAAAACAGTTTCTCCTTTATGAAATTGAAGCTCACGAGTAATGATATAATGCTTTGTTTTTTTATTGCCACTAATTTCTATTTTATTTATTATAAAATATCCTGTTTTATCCAATGTGTCAGGTGAAATCAAGGAATCACTTTCAAAATAACAGACACTTTCATCTATTGCGATTGAAAATATTTTGACAGAAATAAATAGAAAAAGTAAAACAAAAAATAATTTCATCTATACATTTAAATACCTCATTAAAGAATCGTATCTATCTTTTAAATTATCGAAAGACTCAACTTCCGAAAATGAAGATTTAATAGAGTAATTATATCTTGTAAAGGTTTGTAAAACATTTTCGATATCAATTTTATTAATTTTTATTGTAACCTCAAGTTTTGTAGAATCGGGATTTGAGCTGATGAATAAACTTAAAATTTTAGCATTATTTGATTCGACTATTTGAGCAATTTGAGTTAATAAATAATCACGATTGCTGATTTCAAGCACTATAACTCCTCCGGGAGTTTCAATTGAACAAATAGAAGAAAAAGCATCAACCAATTTATCTAAAGTTATTGATCCCAAATAATTATTTTTTATATCCAGAACCGGGATTAGTGAAAGTTTAAGAGAGGAAACCAATTTAACAATCTCAAACATATGTTGATCTTCATTACAATGAGAAATCAACTCTGCCATTGAAAGTGAATGATTTCCAATTGGCTCATCTATCATTTCTTGATTAACGATATCGGAGTTTGAAATCAAACCCAAGAACTCAATATTATTAACAATCGGTAAATGTGAAACTTTGTATTCGTCCATCAATTCAAGTGCAAATGAAGCTTTATCGGAAGTTTTTAATGGTATAATAGCGTTATTAATAATCTCTTTTGCAATCATTTGTGAAAAATTATTTTATTTAAAAGTTCAGTAATTCAAAAAATTTTCGATACATTCAATAAAATAAATTATAAATTAATATCATCAATAATAATTATTTTGAAAGAACAAAGATATAATAAAATCATTTGGCTAAATTAAATTAATCCCATTCTTTTTCGTCGAAGTATTCATCATTAAAAATACTTAAATAATTATTATAGCGCGATTGGCTTATTTCTCCATTTTTTAAGGCTTCTAAAACAGCACAATCCGGTTCATGGATATGTGTACAATTATTAAAACGACAATTCATCATAATTTTTCTCATCTCAGGGAAACGTTCTGAAATTTCTATATTCTTAAAATCGAGCAAACCAAATTCTTTAACACCCGGCGTATCAATTATAAAACCTCCAAAAGAAAATTGATACATTTCAGTAAAGGTTGTTGCATGCCGGCCTTTTTCATGGTATTTTGAAATTTCTTTAGTTTTCAAATTTAATCCGGGTTCAAGCATATTAATTAAAGCTGATTTACCTACTCCTGAATGACCGGCAAAAAGATTGATTTTATTCTTTAGTAATTCTCTGAGTTTTTCTAAATTATAATTTTTAAAAACTGAAACACCAAGACACTTATAACCTGCTTTTTCATAAATACTAATAATTTCATCATGTTTAAATTGAAGTTTATTGTCATAAATATCCAATTTATTAAAAATAATTATTGCCGGAATATGATAAGCTTCTGCAGTTACGAGAAACCTATCAATAAATCCGGTCGAAGTTCTGGGTTTTGCGAGACTAACAACTAATAAAACTTGATCAATATTTGCAGCAATAATATGCGATATTTTAGAAAGATTTGTGGCTCGTCGAATAATATAATTGTGTCTGTCAAAAATTTTTGTAATAAACCCAAATCGTTTATCTTGCAAATATTTAAAATCTACTTTGTCGCCAACAGCCACAGGATTTGTGGTTTTAATACCTTTATTTCTAAAATTGCCTTTCAGTTTACACTCTGTCTTTGTACCATCATTTTGAAGTACAAGGTACCAACTTCCTGTTGATTTTATAACTAATCCTTCCAACAGCAAAAAATTAAATACTACTTAAAACTATAATGCTTTTTTATATTCTTCTTAATATCCCAAATACAATTCAAACCACTTTTGAATGTTACAAAATCACCCGGTTTTATTGAGAATCTTCCCTCGGAAGTTTCAATCTCTACCTCTCCTTCCAAAATTAAGCATTCTTCATCAGTATCATATTGCCAATCAAATCTTGAGATTTCTTTTTCCCAAATGGGCCACGAAAAAATACCTAATTGTTCAATTTCATTTTTAGGCAGTTTTTTTATAATAACTTTTGACATATTTATAAATGTTAATAAAAATTTTAAAAAATATTGATTAAAATTACAAACATTTATTAAATTTGGCCAAAAAAACGACAAATATTATGAATTTTGCACATTATTTAACAATTTTTCTTGCTCCCCTTCTTTCGCTGACATTTTATTTATTTTTGAAATACAAATATCCTCATGGAAAATTTTCACTTGTTATAAAATCTTTTCTTTTTGGAATACTTTGTGTGTCATTGGTTTTAATTGCTGAAAGTATTGCCAGATATTACGGTTTGGATGATATTAAAAATCTAAGAAGGATTGCATTTTATTCTTTAGTAATTATGAGTTTTTCTGCCGAGTTTGGAAAATTTCTAATTTTAAGATATTTCGTTTTACCTAAAGAAATTTGTAAAGGCCCAACCGATGGAATCATTTACTCTGTAATTATTTCATTGGGATATATTTGTATATGGAATATTCTATATTTATTTGATGTAATTGATCTAAAATTTGATCTTTTATACGCTTTCATAATTATTCCGGCAAATATTATTTTTGCTGTCGTAATGGGTTTCTTTGTTGGTTTAGGAAAAGCAAGGAAAAATCGGTTTATTGATTCAATGACAGGTCTGTTTGCGGCTGTTTTTTTTCATGGTATTTTTAGTTTTTGTTACCTCACATCTGATTATCTTCTCTTAATTTTAGTTTCAATTGGAATATCAATTATTGCAATCGCCTTGGCAATAAAATCTTTGAGTATAAAACCTGATAAGACAATCATTTAACAGAGTCGATAAATTTTTCCGGGAAGGCTAATAATAATTCCTTCGAATTCCATATTAAGCAAAGCTGCTGCTACTTTGCTCATACTTAAACCGGAATTGAATCGCAAAGTATCAATATCTATTTCTTTCTTTTCTTTCAAAATATTAAGCAATATTTCCTCTTCTTGTGATAATTTCACAAATAACTTTCTTTGTTTTGGAGCTGAAACATGAACTTCATTTTCCCAGCCCATAATATACTTTATATCTTCAACTGATTGAAGTAGTGCTGCTCGATTTGTCTTTATCAAATTATTGCATCCTTCCGACAATTTCTCGTTAAGGTTTCCGGGAACTGCAAAAACATCCCTATTATATGAATTGGCAATATTTGCAGTAATTAATCCACCTCCTTTTTTGCCTGATTCAATAACGATTACGGCATCAGATAAACCTGCAACAATACGATTTCGCTTTGGAAAATTTTCTCTGTCAGGTTTTGATTTACTCATAAATTCGGTTAGCAATCCACCGTTTTTAAGAAGTTCCTTTGATAAAGTTTTATTTTGTTGAGGATAAATAGTATCCAAACCATGGCCTAAAACTGCAATAGTTTTTAAGCCATTTTTCAAAGAAGCTTTATGTGCACAAGTATCTATTCCATAGGCTAATCCGCTAACAACAAGAACATTCATTGATTGCAAACCTTTAACAATTTCCTCACAAACATTTCTTCCATAATTACTGGCATTTCTTGTTCCCACAATGCTTATAATTTTTTCGGAATTTAAATTTGCATTACCCTTATAGTAAAGCAAATTAGGGCTATCCACGCAATGAGTTAATCGCTTTGGATAATTATCGTCGAGATAAAAAAGAGGTGTAATTTTATATTTCTCAATAAATTTCAACTCTTCTTCGGCCCTTAATAAAATTTTTGGTTCATCAATAGAATTAACTACAGATTGCCCAATTCCAGGTATTTTCAGTAGATTTTTCTTATTTTCTTTAAAAACTGCTTCAACTCCTCCACAATATGCAACAAGTTTTTTTCCGTTCACATCACCAACGCCATGAATTAGTGTCAAACCTATTTTATAAAGCAACAATTCTTTAGTTTTTTAAATTATACTCAAAAATAAACTATTTATTAATATTTTTGTAAAAAGAAATACATTTTTTGAAACTGAAAAAAAACATTTTAATTTGCCCGCTTAATTGGGGATTAGGCCATGCCACACGTTGTGTTCCCTTAATTAATGAACTTATTTCTCAAAACGCAAATGTTATTATTACGGCTGATGGTCGTCCATTTGATTTTTTAAAAGATTCGTTTCCGCATTTAGAGTTTATAAACTTCCGTGGATATAATATTCGTTATCCAAAAACCGGAAAAATGTCTCTAAAATTATTAACATTATTACCAAAATTGTTTTATAGAATTGTACTGGAACATTTTGAAGTGAAAAGAATTATCAATGATTACAATATTGATTTACTTATTTCTGATAATAGATTTGGATTGTGGAATAAAAACATTCCCTGCATTTTTATTACTCACCAAATCATGATTAAAACGCCCAAATATTTGCATTTTTTCGAGGGATTTCTTTTCCGAATTAGTAATTTCATTATCAAGAAATATAATAAATGTTGGATTCCTGATTTTGAAGGAAGTGAGAATTTGTCAGGTGATCTTTCACATAAATATCCCATTCCTTCAAATTCAGAATTTATCGGGCCTTTGTCGCGTTTTACTCTATCTGGAAATAAGCAAGAAGTTATTGAATACAAATATGATGTTCTTGCAATTATTTCAGGGCCAGAACCTCAAAGAACAATTCTTGAAAACATTCTGCTTTCTCAATTAAAATCTTCCGATCAAAAAGCAATCGTTGTGAGAGGAATAACAGATTTTATGGAACATAATGAGCTAAGAAAAAACTGCGATATATTCACTCATCTTCCAACTGAAAAATTAAAAGAATACATTCTTCAGTCTAAAATAATTATTTGTCGTCCAGGATATTCAAGTATTATGGATATTTCCGCATTAGGTAAAAATGCAATTTTTATTCCAACTCCAGGCCAAACCGAACAAGAATATCTTGCTGAATATCTATTTAAGAAAAAATATTTTTTCTTTTCAAAACAAATTGATTTCAATTTAAAGGATGCATTAGAAAAATCAAAAGATTTCAGAGGTTTACAATTGTCAAATAAACCGGAAAATATTCAAAAAACCATTCAGAAATTTTTAGAATTGAGAATTTAGATTTTAGAAATACAAATTAAAATTCTAATTCATTACTTTTGCGAAAAAAATTGAATGATTACTTTTTTCATCACATGGAATTCCGATCCAGAAATATTTCATATCGGAAGTTTGTCAATCAGATGGTATGGAGTGCTCTTTGCTTTATCATTTGGGATTGGTTATTTTATTATTTCTCGTTTTTTTAAAAAAGAAAATATTCCCATAAAGCTTGTAGATGAACTGACTACTTATATGGTTATTGGAACCGTAATTGGAGCACGTTTGGGCCATTGTCTTTTCTATGAACCGGATTGGTATTTGAGCCACCCTATTGAAATATTAAAAGTTTGGGAAGGCGGACTGGCAAGCCATGGAGCAGCAGTTGGAATATTACTCGCAATTTTTATATTTTCTAAAAAGATTAAAAGAAATTTTCTTTGGCTGATGGATAGAGTTGTAATTCCAGTTGCCTTAGCGGGATTTTTTATCAGAACCGGAAATTTAATTAACTCTGAAATTATCGGTAAACCAAGCGATTTACCATGGGCATTTCTTTTTATTAATGCATCAAACCCTCAGTTTGCAATTGATCCCCGACATCCGACCCAAATTTATGAAGCCCTTTCTTATTTATTGATATTCATTTTCTTATTATTCTATTATTATAAAAAAAACGGTTCACCTAAAGAAGGTAAAATATTCGGGATGTTCATGGTTTTTGTTTTTGGAGTTCGTATTCTTATCGAATTTGTAAAAGAACCTCAAGTAGGTTTTGAAAATACAATGTTATTAAATATGGGTCAACTATTAAGTATTCCATTCATTCTATTAGGATTAATATTAATTTTTCGGAAAGGGAAATAATAAAAAAAGCAGGATCAAATTGATCCTGCTTTTTTTTAACATTTAAATATTTGGTAACAAAATCACAAGTGCAAACTTAGGTTATCATTAAAACAATATCCCATATTCATACAAATTTAATTTTTAATTGTTACACATATTTTATTGCGTAGCTCTGTTTAATCTTTTTAGAATTGAAAATACAAATATTGCTGAGAGCAAACAAGCAACAACAAGTATTCCCCATACAAACCACAACGGAACTTTATCCCAAATAAGAGCAGGAACAAAGAGTAAGTAATTAGCTACTCCTGTGGCAGCTAACCAACCACCCTGCATCAATCCTTTATATTTTGGAGGAGCAACTTTCGAGACGAATGAAATTCCCATTGGGCTTAAGAATAATTCTGCAACCGTTAATATAAAATAAGTACTTATTAGCCAATATGGTGAAATTAACCTATTTGCCGGAGCAACTTCACCACCGATTTCTTCAGGACTAACACCCAACAAATATAGTGATCCTACTACCATAACCATAAAACCGAGTGCCGTAATCAGCATTCCGATTCCAATTTTCTTAGGTGCAGAAGGTTCTTTTCCCTTTTTAGCTAGCCATGTAAAAAGTCCCACAATAAGAGGAGTTAAAGCAACAATAAAAAATGGGTTAAAATGTTGAAATTTTTGAGGAGTGAAAGGATTTTCTGCTTCATAACCACTATACCTTAGATAAGCAAGGAAGGCAAAAACGACAAAGACAATAGCCCCAATTATTTTTGTCTTTCCATCACTTTTCTTTCTAAAGAAAAATACAAGGCCAAGAATTGCAAGGAAAATTGGCAGTAATCCAAATAAATCAAACCAAAGATTAGTAGCTTTTCCAACCTCACCAACAGTATAATCTCTTGCAAAGAAGGTCATGCAAAGCCCATTTTGGTGGAAAGACATCCAGAAGAAAATCACAACAAAGAAAATAAGTCCAAGTGCAATTAATCTTTCTTTTGTCTGTTTTGGGGTTAGCTCAATAACTTCATTTTTATGATCTTTACTTGCAGCTTTTTGTTTTTCAGTCATGTCAGCTTTTTTATAATATTTTCTGAATCCCCAGAAAACTAACATTGAAACTACTAAACTAACACAGGCAACACCAAATCCATAATGGTAAGATTTACTAAGTGCATTAATATATTCGGTTGTAAAAGAACCGAGAGTTTGTAAGGTTACGTTATGATCCTGTCCTTGAGCAATCGAAAGATAATCAGAAGTATTACTTAATTCCCCATTAATAAATTTATGGGCAAGGGCCGGTATTCTGTTGTCATAAGTAAAATTATGTGTTTTTAATATCCAGTTATTTACAGCTTCAGCAGCTGTCGGGGCAAACATTGCACCAATATTAATCCCCATATAAAAGATATTGAAGGCAACATCTCTTTTTGAGCTATACTTCGGGTCGTCATATAAGTTTCCAACTAATGCTTGTAAATTTCCTTTGAACAAACCTGTTCCAAGACAAATAACTGCTAAGGCACCGATTACGAGTCCAAATCCCGAATTCATTGTTGTAGGTATTGCTAATAGCATATAACCCAAAAACATTACAATAAGCCCAATACTGATTGTTTTACCATAGCCGAGAAATTTATCAGCTAAGAAACCACCGAGAATTGGAAGGAAATAAACGAATGCCAGAAATGTTCCATAAATTTGTCCGGCTTCTGCTGCTGAGTAGCCATATTTTGCCTGTAAGAACAAAACAAAAATCGCTATCATAGTGTAAAACCCGAAACGCTCACCCATGTTAGCAAAAAATGCTACAAAAAGGCCTTTGGGATGCTGTTTTAACATAATTTAAAGTTTTTGATTATTAATAAGTTTGAAATTAAATTTATTTTTTTATTAAATTTATGTTGCAAAAATAATTAAAAATCTCATTTTTACAAACTATAAAATTATTATTTAAAAACTGTAATGATTTATTCATAGCCTCGTCTTAACAATAATGACCATAGAAAAATTCAAAATAGAAGTGTTACCAATTAAAAACAAGCTTTACAGGCTGGCAAAAAAACTTTTAGTTTCCAAAGAAGAAGCTGAAGATACTGTTCAGGACGTGTTCTTAAGGTTATGGTCAAAAAAAGAAAATTTAGATCAAATTAAAAGTATCGAAGGTTTTGCAATGGTTATTACAAAAAATTTATGTCTCGATAAATTAAAATCAAAAAGACGTAATACCGAAGAAATCTCAGATACAGGATTGAATGTAGTTCATAAAACACCATATAATCAAACTGAGATGGTTGATAGCATTGATAGGATTAATGAAATAATGAAGAAACTACCTGAACAGCAAAAAATCATTATTCACCTTCGCGATGTTGAAGGCTATGAATTTGAAGAAATTGTTGAAGTTACCGGACTTACAATCAACACAATTAGAGTTAATTTATCAAGAGCAAGAAAAAAAATTAGAGAAACAGTTTTAAAAGAAGAAAGTTATGAATTTTCAAGTAATTGAAAAATTATTGAACAAATACTTTGAAGGAGAAACTTCAATAAATGAAGAAAATCAATTAAGAGAATATTTTAATAAGGATTTTCTTCCTCCTCATCTGAAACCTTTTAAGATACATTTTCAGTATTTTACGGACGCAAAAACTGAAAAAATCACTGATCCTGACTTTGATCAGATGATTTTAAACGAAATTGGTGAAAGAAAACTATTTACAATTGATGGAAAAAGAAAATATTTAACTTATTCACTTATAGGAATTGCCGCAAGTATTATTATTATTTTCGGATTTTTCTTTAAATCTCCATTAGATAATCTTGATGATAAAAATTTTGCTTTTGCAAATACTTTTACCGACCCCGAAAAAGCTTTTATTGAAACTCAAAAAATTTTAAAATACATTTCCGATAAATTTAATTCAGGTGTTGAACCTTTAAATAATATTTCAAAATTTGATGAAGGTGTACAAAATTTAAATAAAATGGCCTCTTTCAATAAAGGAATGAAGGGAATGAATAAAATATCAAAATTTTACGAATACAAACAATTAATTTCAAATCAATCTGTTGATACGATACAGATTATAAAAAACAATAAGCTATGAAAAATATTATTTTAAGTTTAGTAATGGTAGCATTCTTAAGCTTTCCGCTGATATCGAATGCTCAGAACAGTGCAATAAATAAACTTTATGAAAAGTACTCAGGTAGAGATGGTTTCACATCAATTGTAATTAACAAAAATATGTTTGAACTTTTCTCAAATATTGAAACCGACGAAGAAAATAAAGATTTTAAAAAAGCTATTAGCGGCCTGATTGAAATAAAAATTCTTGCTTCCGATAATAATAGTTTTGATGGGAATTTTTATGACGTCATTATGAAAGAATTACCTATGGAAGAATATACTGAATTGATGGTTATTCACTCGAAAGGCCAAGATATTAAATTTCTAATTAAAAAAGAGGAAGATGGAAAAATTAGTGAATTATTAATGATATCCGGAGGCAAAGGTGATGACAATGCATTGATAAGTATTATTGGTGATATTGATATGAATACCATTTCAAAACTATCGAGAACAATGCATATTTCCGGTATGGAAAAATTGGAAAATCTTGATAATGATAATGAAGACAAAGATGATGATACTGAAAATTAATTATTCAATGAAATTTGAAACTCATAGAAAGCTAAATTTCTAATTTCTACGTCTTGAATTTTTACAATACAGCAATAAACAATATTTCATAACAAAAACATAAACATATGAAAAAAATAATAATCTTTATAATTGGATTTTGCCTCATACTTCCCTCAATTTCGATGTCACAAAAAACACCGGCTAAAAAATTATTTAACAAATACAAAAATGATGAATCTGTCAGTTCGATTGTTATCTCAGCGGATGCATTTGAGATTAATCCGGGAAACGATGAAAAGGCAAGCAAATTGAAAATGCTATCTGAGCAAATCGAAAAGATTTATATTTTGAGTTTTGATCCTGAAAAATTTTCCTCTCAAGATATTAAAAGTTTTACAGAGAAATTTAAAAAAGTTGTTTCAGGAAAAAGATATGAGGAATTGTTTTGTATTAATGTGGGTGACGGAGTAATGATATCAACATATATTGTTAAAGGCAATGGTAATAAAATCAAAGAAGCTGCATTTTTCGTTAATTCAGATGAAAGAACATTGATGGTTCTTGCTACCGGAGAAATTGATTTAAAACAAGTAATGGAATTATCCTCAGAGTTTTCGGGTATTATAAAACATAAAAAACAAAAGTTTTTGAAAAATAAAAGTGGAGAGTGATTTAAAAAACGGAATTATAAAAAAAGGTGTCATGTTTTAAAACAGACACCTTTTTTTATTGAGTTAATAATTTTAGAGTTTTCGCTTAACTTCCACTTCTTCATATCCTTCAATAATATCACGAACTTTTATATCGTTAAAATTCTCAATATTTAAACCGCATTCAAAACCTGTTTGAACTTCCTTGACATCATCTTTAAATCGTTTTAATGAACCTAAACTTCCTGTATAAACAACAATTCCATCCCTGATCACACGGATTTTTGTGTTTCGTGTAATTTTTCCATCAAGAACCATACAACCGGCAATTGTACCAACTTTAGTTATTTTGAAAATTTCACGAATTTCAACATTTGAAGTAATTTTTTCTTCAATATCGGGTGATAACATACCTTCAATTGCCGCTTTAATCTCTTCAATTGCCTGATAAATAATTGAGTATAACCGAATATCAATTTGCTCTTTTTCAGCTAATTTGCGAGCACTAATCGAAGGACGTACCTGAAATCCAATAATAATAGCATTTGAAGCAGAGGCTAATAAGACATCGGTTTCGGTAACCTGCCCCACAGATTTGTGAATAATATTCACCTGTACATGTTCATTTGATAATTTTAATAAGGAATCTGATAATGCTTCAATTGAGCCATCAACGTCACCTTTAACGATAATATTTAATTCCTTGAAATCGCCAATTGCAATTCTACGCCCGATTTCATCAAGAGTAATATGCTTCTGAGTTCTAAGACCCTGTTCTCTTTGTAATTGTAATCGCTTTGTGGCTATAGATTTTGCTTCTTTTTCGTCTTTCATTACGTTAAACTCATCACCGGCCTGTGGTGCACCGTTGAGACCTAATAATAATAATGGGGAAGAAGGACCTGCTTCTTTTATTAAAATGTTCCTTTCGTTGTACATGGCTTTAACCTTTCCAATACATGAACCGGCCAAAACAATGTCACCAATTTTAAGAGTTCCATTTTGAACTAATAGTTTTGTAACATAACCGCGGCCTTTATCAAGAGCAGATTCTATGACAGTTCCAGAAGCTTTTTTTATTGGATTTCCCTTAAGTTCAAGCATTTCAGCTTCAAGTAAAATTTTGTCAATTAATTCTCTGACATTAGTACCTATTTTTGCTGAGATATCCTGGCTTTGAAATTTTCCGCCCCAGTCTTCGACCAAAATATTCATTTGTGCTAATTCCTCCTTGATTTTTTCAGGATTAGAATTCGATTTATCAATTTTATTTATTGCAAAAACCATAGGAACGCCGGCAGCTTGAGCATGATTTATAGCTTCTTTCGTCTGAGGCATAACGTTATCATCGGCTGCAATAATAATAATTGCAATGTCGGTAACTTTTGCACCACGTGCTCGCATCGCCGTAAATGCCTCATGACCTGGAGTATCAAGAAAAGTAATTTTTCTACCGTTATCAAGTGTAACCTCGTAAGCTCCAATATGCTGAGTAATACCACCAGCCTCACCTGCGATAACATTTGATTTTCTAATATGGTCAAGAAGTAAAGTTTTTCCATGGTCAACATGTCCCATAACCGTAATAACAGGTGGCCTTGAAACAAGGTCTTCAGAATTATCTTCTTCTAAATCGGCGCTATCAATTGCTTCCTGAACATCAATACTTACAAAATCAACTTTATACCCAAATTCTTCAGAAACGAGGCTTAGGGTTTCGGCATCGAGACGCTGGTTTATTGAAACAAATATACCTAATGTCATACATGTTGCAATTACCTGATTAACCGGAACATTTATCATTGAAGCAAGTTCATTAGCAGTAACAAATTCAGTTACTTTAATAACCTTTTTGTCGGCTTCTAATTTAATTTGTTCTTCGATTCTATGTTTGCTCTGGGTTTCACGTTTTATTCTTCTGTGCTTTGAGCCTTTTGATTTACCGGAAGGACTCAAACGTGCAAGAGTTTCTTTGATTTGTCTTTGTACTTCTTCTTCGGTAAGTTCAGCTTTCTGAATTTCTTTCTTCGGCTTTACTCCTTTTTGAAATCTTCCTTTTTGTCTTTCGTCTTTGATCTGAGTATTTTGTAAAGCTTCGGGGCCTAAATTATGAATTCTTTTACGTTTTTTCTTTTTTGCTGCAACTTTTTCATCGACAGATGAAGCAATCGGTTCTTTTACTTTCTTTTTAAAAGTTTTTTTCTCAAGCTTTTTTATTATTTTTTTCTCGTGTTTTATTTTTTCGGGAAGAATGATTTTATCAACAATTGTTGGCCCGCTTAACTTTGTAAATTCTGTTGGGATAAAATTACTAGGCAATTTTTTTAATTCTTCTTTAATTTCTACACTTTTTGGTTGTATTTCATCCTTTGGCTTTTTTAAGACATCCGGCAAAGGTTCGAGAGCTTGTTCTTTTGCTTTCTTTGATTTAATACTTTCTTTTTCAACAACATCAGTTTTTTCGGTTGTTGGTTCACTTTTCTTTTTTACTTCCTTTTTATCAGCTTTTTCAGGTTCAAGTTTTTTGATGTCGGCCTTTTCTAAATCTTCTTTCTTAAGCTCTTCTTTTATAACCTTTTTAGTTTCATCCGGTTTTGCTTTTCTTTTAGCTTTGGGTTTTGGAATTGTTTTCTCAATATCAATTTTTCCAAGAACTTTCAAACCCTTTGTTTCAGTTTTTTCTGATGTTTTTAAAGATTCAGGTATAATCTCCTTTTTCTCATCCGCAATCTCTTTTTCTTCTAATTTTAATTCTTGAGGCGATTCTTTGGGAACTTCAACTCTGGATTCTTCTTTTTCCGAAATTTCCGGAATTGCTTCTTTTTCATCGGTTATAACAATATCTTTCTTTGTTTCCTCTTTAGCTTCCTGCTCCTCTTTTGAAATAACAGGTTCTTCTTTTATGATTTCATGTTGAATTTCTTTCTCTTCAACTTCAATCACTTTCTCTTCAGTTTCTTTTTTGGGCTCGCTTAAGTCTTCTTTTCTAATATCTTCTTTGAAACCGCCGGAAATATTTTTAATAAAAAATTCTTCTGGTTCAAATTCAAATTCAAGCTCTGGTTTTCCAATTACCTCATCATCTATCGAAATTGTTTCATGGGATGAATAATCAATTCCAATCTTTAAAGATTCTTGTTTTACTGCTTTTTCGGATTGAAATTCTTTAACCAATAATTCGAACAAATCCGCCTCGATTTTCGAATTTGGTTTTGCTTCAATTGCATGTCCTTTCTTTAACAGAAAATCGGCAATAGTAGAAATTCCAATATTAAATTCCTTTGCTATTTTACTAAGTCTTATTGGTTTACTTCCTTCTGCCATATTGGTTTTATAGTGATTTCTTTTAAATATATTTTGTAAAAGTAATATTTTTATTCAAACTCAGCCTTAAGTATTTTAAACACCTCCTTTATTGTTTCTTCTTCAAGGTCGGTTCTTGTAACTAATTCTTCAATTTCAAGAGCTAAAACACTTTTAGCTGTATCACAGCCAATGTTTTTAAATTCGTCAATTATCCATTGATCAATTTCATCACTAAATTCATTTAAATCAACATCTTCATTATCAATATCGGTATCACGATAAACATCAATTTCATAACCGGTTAGTCGGCCGGCTAACTTAATATTAAAACCTCCCTTACCAATTGCAAGCGACACCTGGTCGGGTTTCATATAAACTTCTGCTCTTTTATTCTCTTCATCAATAACTACCGAAGACATTTTTGCAGGACTTAATGATCTTGAAATAAAAAGCGATATATTTGATGTATAATTAATTACATCAATATTTTCGTTTTTCAATTCTCTGACAATTCCATGTATTCTTGATCCTTTCATTCCAACACATGCACCCACAGGATCAATTCTATCATCATAGGACTCAACTGCAATTTTCGCTCTTTCACCGGGAACACGGACAATGTTTTTAATGGTTATTAATCCATCGTAAACTTCAGGGACTTCCGACTCAAACAACCTCTCCAAAAATACAGGGGAAGTTCTTGACAAAATTATCACCGGATTACCATTTCTAATATCCACTTTTGAAACGACTGCTCTGATGGTATCACCTTTTCGATAAAAATCGGATGGAATTTGTTCGGATTTTGGCAATATTAATTCAATGTATTCATCATCTAATATTAGAATTTCTTTTTTCCAAACTTGGTAAATTTCTCCCGTAACTATATCTCCGACTCTATCTTTATACTTTTTAAATATATTGTCTTTTTCGAATTCCTGAATTTTAGAAACTAAATTCTGACGAATTGATAATATTTCTCTTCGACCGAAGTCAGCCATTTTAATTTCTTCAGATACTTCCTCTCCTGCTTCAAAATCAGGTTCAATTTTCATTGCTTCAGAAAGTGCAATTTGACAATTTTCATCTTCAACTTCATCATCTTCAACTATCTCCCGATTTCTCCATATTTCAAGGTCTCCTTTATCAATATTTACTATTATATCAAAGTTATCTTCGGAGCCAAATTTTCTAATAAGCATATTTTTGAAAACATCCTCAAGAATACGCATCAAAGTCTCTCTGTCAATGTTTTTAAATTCTTTAAACTCAGCAAAGGTTTCAACGAGATTTAAGGTATCCATTTTTTTATTAGTTTTATTTTTAAGTTAGTTTTTAGGTATTTTGCAATAATTTATTTCTGTTCTATTTGTTTTTGGTTTTAAAAGAAGCGATAATTTTTGTTTCATTTATATCTGTAAATAAAATTTTTATTAAGGATGTAGCAATTTCATTTTTACTCATCTTTTTTCCTTTTATTTTTGCAGATCGCTTATCTTCTTCTAATTCAATTCCATCTTCATCAACCGATTTAAGAACTCCTGATTTTTTCAAACCATCGTTTAATAATACTTCAACTGTTCTTCCCGTATTTTTAAAATACTGTCGTTTAAGTATTAATGGCTTTCCTACACCCGCTGAAGAAACTTGAAGTTCAAAATCTTCAACTTCTCTGTCTAAATTTGACTCAATAAAACGGCTAAGTTTTACACAATCTTCGATCAGAACAACTTTATCACTATCAATTTCAACTAAAATTTTATTTGAAGGTGTCATTTTAAGATGGACCAGAAACTTTTCAGCTCCCTCTAAATAATTGTTTATTAACGTTTTAATTTTATCTTCAATCATAACAAAAATTTCTTTCAATGCAAGAGGGGACATTTGTCCCCTCTTTATCATCATCTCCAAATTTCTTTCCGGCTGCAAAAATACTAATTTTCTTTTATTTGCAAACAAAAATCAGGTTTTATTTTTTAAAGACTAAAATTTATTTACCTCCACTAAAGTTTCTTAATATGATAGACAAAGGATTATTAACAAAAACATGGGTTATCAACAAAAGAAAAAAGTAAGCAAAGAAGAAAAAGTCAACATATTCATAACATAATAAAAAAAAGTAAAAAAACGGTCAACGCTATTCAGGCATGGTCATACTTTTTCCTTTTTACTTTAAACTTTAGCCATTAGCCTTTTAAGTAAAAGGGTCTAAGTCCCCGAAATAAAAGATGTTGGTGAATCAATGAATTTATCTTACGAGGCTTGAAAAAAGCGGGGACTTAGACCCTGGCTCACCACAATAAGCTGAATTATTCATCGAATATACTGAAATGCTATATGAATGCCCTAAAATGCTACATGAACCCCCTAAAACGCTGCATGAACGCCCTAAAATGCTGCATGAACGACCTGAAATGTTACATGAATCCCCTGAAACGCTATATGAACGTACTAAAATGCTATATAAACCCACTGAAATGCTGCAATGACACTATAAAAAACTGTAAATGCAAAATAAAACCTATAACTATTGAAAAAACATCAGGAATATTAACCATATTCAATCTCCCCAATCCCCTCAATCCAAAAAAACAATAATTCATTATAAACCAAAAATTAGTAATCATGTCAAAACAAAATCCAACACAAAACGAAAAATTAGAAGAAGCCCGTATTGCAATTGAAAATTCACAATCCCATCCCGAAATCGCCGAACTCCTGACCGAAAACGGATATGACGCAGCCAAAATTAACGAAGGAGAACTAATTTATATCGAAACCCGCCGCCTCTTCGACTTTAAAGTAACCGAAGTTGATGAAACCAAAGAAAGTAAAACAATTCGCGACAATAAACTCGATGCCCTGCATGAAATATATAAGAAACATCGGTCAAAAGCAAAAGTTGCATTCCGTAAAGACCCCGTAATACTCAATCAACTCGAAATTCATGGAAGAATTCCGACTAAATATATCAAATACATCGAAATAGTACGCAAATTCTACTCCGTTCTACTCGCAGACGAAATCCTGCAACAACGCTTGCTCTACCTGAAAATTACTCCCGAAGTTTTAAGTCAGGCAAATAGCCAACTATCGGAAGTTGAACAAGCCCAAGCCGATTATATACGCGAAACCGGCGAAACCCAATCGAGTAGGCGGCTGACGATCATTTGACCGCCAGTGCACCTCTCACACCACTAAGCGTACGGGTCTCGTACT
>JAEINX010000059.1 GCA_016342645.1 Bacteroidales bacterium
TCGCTGAAATAAATAAAATCGTAGCAGAGCAAAAATTGAATGAGGAAAACTATCAAAAAGCTATCACTATTGCCGATGATTTTTACTTGAAAAACGAATTGGAAAATGCTTTGAAAGAATATCAAAAAGCATTGAATTTCAAATCGGAAGAAAAATACCCACAAGAAAAACTTAGGGAAATAAATTCTATCCTTGCCGAGCAAAAATCCACTCAAGAAAATTATGAAAAAGCCATCGCCGCTGCCGATAATTTCTTTAATCAAAATGATTTGGAAAATGCTTTGACAGAATATCAAAATGCCTTGAATTTCAAGTCCGAAGAACAATATCCACAAGAGAAAATCACGGAAATAAATTCTATCGTGGCCGAGCAAAAATTATCTCAGGAAAACTATGAAAAAACCATTGCTGCTGCCGATAATTTCTTTTCGGAAAACAATTTGGAAAACGCTTTGACAGAATATCAAAACTCACTGAATTTTAAACCTGAAGAACAATATCCGAAAGAAAAAATCACGGAAATTAATTCTATCTTGGCCGAGCAAAAATCTACTCAGGAAAATTACGAAAGAGCTATCACTGCTGCCGATAATTTCTTTAATCAAAACGATTTGGAAAATGCCTTGACAGAATATAAAAACGCATTGAATTTCAAATCCGAAGAACAATATCCGCAAGATAAAATCACAGAAATAAATAGTGTTTTAGCACAGCAAAAAATCATCGAAGATAATTATCAAAAGGCAATTGATCAAGCCGATAAATTATTTTACAGCATGAATTATGCACAGGCTATTGTTGAATATCAGAATGCATTATTAATTAAACCTAAGGACAATTATGCCGATGATAAAATTGTTGAATCTTATGCATTTATTGAGCAGAAAGAAAACGAAAATAAATATAATACTTTTGTTTCCCAAGCAGATAAATACTTTGATTTAAAAAAGTATGAAAATGCCAAAACCGAATATAAAAAAGCGGGTGAAATTTTTCCCGAGAAGCCATATATTTCTGAGATGATAAAAAAAATTGAGGATATTCAATTAGAAAAACGCTTGTTAGTTCAAAGAGAATATAAAAATGAAATTGCAAAAGCCGATTATTTTTTTACTTCCAAAATTTTTGATAATGCTATTGAAAGCTATAAAACAGCTCAAAAAATTGCTCCCGAAGAAATGTATCCAAATGAGATGATTGAAAAAATAACAAAAATTATTATGGATAATGCAATCGTTGAAGTTTGTAATACTCAAACCGAAATCACAAATAATTCAGAAAAAAAATTCTATTTCGAACCTGTTTTCCGAAAAGACAGAAAGAACAATTATATCTTGCTGAGAGCAAAAAATCTTGGAAAATCAGAGTTTAAAATTGTTATGAATTATGGACAAAACAACTCTAAAAATGGCGGTTTTGTATTAAAAGTTCCGGAAGATGACCAAACTATTGATTTTATTATTAGAATTGGAAATCAATATAACTGGTTTTCACTTGATAATAATTGGATAAGTATTTATCCTGAAAGCGGGAACCTTGAGGTTGAATTGATTCAAATTTCTAACGGAATTTAATTATTTGAAAGCATCTATTTCATGCGATTTACGCTTTATCGGCAAAAAAAATTAATTTTGCAATTAGAACTTTATATATGAATTATAATTTATATTGTAGATTACAAATACTTATTTTTTAATTTTTTATGGAAGATTTTTTTAACTGTTTTAAAAAAAATATTATTGGCAACGACTTGATTTTTACTACCCCCTACGGCAAGAAAAAAATGATTTATGCCGATTGGATTGCAAGTGGAAGATTATACGGCCCAATTGAGGAAAAAATTTCAAATCTATTTGGCCCTTTCGTTGGGAATACGCATACCGAAACCAGCGAAACCGGAACCTTAACGACAAAAGCATATCATTATGCACATGAATTGATTAAGAAACATGTTAATGCAAATGAAAATGATGTAATAATTACCGCCGGCCCGGGAATGACGACAGTAATTAATAAAATGCAAAGACTTTTGGGGCTTAGGTCTTCAACCAAATGTGAATCAATGTCAAATAGAAATGAAGAAGATATCCCCGTAGTTTTTATTACACATATGGAACATCATTCAAATCAAACTTCTTGGTTTGAAACAAATGCTGACCTCGTACAAATTGAACCCACAAAAGACCTGCTCGTTGACTTGGATGATTTGAGGAATAAGCTAATGCAATATGAAAATAGAAAATTTAAAATTGGTTCATTCACAGCCTGTTCAAATGTTACCGGAATTGAAACACCTTATCACGAATTGGCAAAAATTATGCATGAAAACGGTGGAGTTTGTTTTATTGATTTTGCTGCTTCTGCACCTTATGTAAAAATGGATATGCACCCCAAAGATCCCTTGAAAAAACTCGATTGCGTTTTCTTTTCGCCTCATAAATTTCTCGGTGGGCCCGGTTCATCAGGTGTTATGATTTTTGATTCTTCATTATATCATTGCGATGTCCCTGATAATCCGGGAGGAGGAACGGTTGATTGGACAAATCCCTGGGGAGAATATAAATATATTGCTGATATTGAAATACGTGAAGATGGCGGTACACCCGGGTTTCTTCAAGCAATTAGGACGGCTCTTTGTCTCGAAGTAAAAAATCAGATGGGTGTTGAGAATATTAGAAAAAAAGAAGCCGAATTAGTTAAAATTGCTTTTAAGGAGCTTAGAAAAATTCCGAATTTGAAAATCCTTGCTGATAATTCAGAAGAAAGATTAGGAATTATTTCATTTTTTATCGAAAACATACATTTCAACCTGATTGTAAAAATCCTGAACGATAAGTTTGGTATTCAAGTCAGGGGAGGTTGTGCTTGTGCAGGAACCTATGGGCATTATTTGCTTGATCTGAGTTATGATCAATCGCATGAAATTAGTGAAAAAGTTATTTCGGGTGATTTGTCTCAAAAGCCGGGATGGATTAGAATTTCCCTGCATCCGACTATGACAATTGAAGAAGCATATTTTATTTTTGATGCAATAAAACAAATTGCAGAAAATAGTGAAGAATGGAGCAAAGATTATATTTATAATATTCATAATAACGAATATCGCCATACTAATGAACCTATTGACAAAACTGAAAAAATTGTCGATTGGTTTAAGTTTTGAAATTAGTTTTTTTTTCGGTTGTCATATTTAATTTTAATTTTTTCATCTTTCAATGATTGTTAAATTGTTATATTGCTATATTGTTTTATAATAACAATTTAACCATAAAACAATAAAACCATAAAATAATTATCAAAAAACAGATTTTTATTATCAATATTTTTAAAAAAATTATACTTTTGCAAACTCAAAAATCACGGCGAGGTAGCTCAGTTGGTTAGAGCGTCGGATTCATAACCCGGAGGTCCCGAGTTCAATTCTCGGTCTCGCTACAAAAAGCAAGTAACTTTCTTAATGAGGGTTGCTTGTTTTTTTTTGATAAAAATCACTTTGATAAAATCAGGTTTTAGAAGGTTTGTTGTGTCATAGCTGTAATAGATACAGCTTAAAAATAAAATGAAAAATACAAAAATTGATATATTTTTATAATCAATAAATTTATTTAAGGTTACAATGTGGACATCTATTTAAATATTCATCATATTTTTTATGGCAAAATCTGCATTCAACTTCTTTTACAACATTATCTTTTGTTCCATATTTAAGTATAATGTTGTAAATCTGTTTGTTTGTTTTTAAAATTTTGCTAATATTATTGGCTAGCACAAGAAAAACAATTAAAATAATCAAGCTGATTAAGCTTGATAAGATTTGAAATAATGTGAATTCTTCCATTATGGTAAAAATTTGATTGGTAAATATATAAAAATTACAGAATATGAAAAAAATAATCAAGCAGATAAATAATTGCCATTATTACCATAGTTAATTCAATAACATGTAATCAATAATTTCAAATAATACTTTATCAATTTCATTATAAAATTCTGAATGATTAATTATTAAATCCTCTATAATTTTAGTTTTTGTATTACCATATTCTTGCGAAATTCTCCATTTAAAATTATTTGAATTCTCCATTATTGCTACCCTAAATTCTAATTGAAAAGGTGCGAAATCATCATCACTCAACATGTTGTGTGATGCTAAGAGTCGTATATTTGATATTGTATCTAGTTCAGAAATATTACTAATATTTTTTGAATCAATTAAAAAAAATGGTAAGTCAACCTCTGAAATATTACTTTTGCAGCAAAACGATAATCTCCACAAATACTTGTCTGTCAAAAAGTATGACTTGTATACATAAGCTTCATTAGACAGAAAATCTGTAGGTATGCTATCAAAGTCAAATTTAATATTAAAGTTAGTTTCCTTATTATAAGAAACTATGGAGTTTCTAATAAATTCTATAATGTAATTTAAATACAGTTTGATTTTTTTATTAGCTTTTAATCTCTTCTCTTCTGAAGAAAGTATCTTTTTTTTAAAGTCAATTTTCTTTTGCTCCTTATTTTTAGACAGATTTTTGGCCCATTTTTCAAATTTGTTCGAAATTTCTTGAATATTGTTTGTGGCTAATGAGTTTTGCTTGGCAACATTAAGCTCTTCTCTAAAATTTTCAATATTTTCACTTATTCGAGTCATCGAACTTGATGAGTCTATAATTACTAAAATAGTCCCCGAAGCAATTAATATTACACCGATAATTTTAAAAAAGGTTACTCCAAATTTTCTAAATTTTAAATTTAAGCTAAGAATTAAAGTTCCAAACCCTGTTAGTAAAACTGATAATATAGTAATGAAGTTCATTTTAATATCATTTTTTTAATACGTCCAAATCAGAAATAAAAACAAGTCTATTGTCATTATCTTCCCATTTCATTTTGTAAAAATATGAAATTTAAAGAATATGAAAAAAATAATCAAGCAATTAAATAATTGCCATTATTGCAACAGTTTGTAAACATGGTCCGTAGCTATTCTCTTGCAATTTGTTTATAGATTTACTCATATTTTTATGTTACTACTCATTTGTATTGATAACACTAAAGCGGCTAAGACCTACACTTGCGTTTGGTGTGTGCTCATTCTTAAATTCCTAATCTTTTTGAAGATTTCAATCTTTTTTAATCTTTCATTTTCAATGTCATAATCGTTTTGTAAACCAAGCCAGAATTTAGCGGAATTTCCAAAATATGAACTTAGGCGTAATGCCGTGTCTGCTGTAATTCTTCTATTTCCTTTTATAATCTGTGATATTCTTGTCTGCGGAATATCAATATCTTTTGAAAGTTTATAAGCAGATATTTTCATTGGCCTTAAAAATTCTTCCAACAATATTTCACCGGGATGTATGCTTTCTAATCTTTCCATTTTAAATTCATTTATGATAGTCCCAAATTGTTACCTGATGTGGATTGTTGTTTTGCCATTTAAATATTATTCTCCATTGATCATTTATTCTAATGCTAAAGTATTCATTAAGTTACTAACCTCAAAGATGTATATATTTTGAATTATAAACATTATTCCAATTTTTTCTTTATTTTTCACAAAAAAGAAAATTAATTTAACTTTATTAATTCATAAAATTATTAAAAAACCATTAAAATGGTTAAAATATAGGCATTTCTTTTTAGTAACCCACGACTTAAGTCGTGGGCTACAAAGAATCCAAGATTCTTATTATTAACTGTTTTAACAGTTTTACGAATTATTCAGGTTAAATATCAAATCAATCTATAAAATTGTAATCTTTTAAAATTCTTATAAATATTTTTTTTAAATTTGGTGCGAAACTTTAGTAATTGATCTTTTGTTTTTTGAAGAAAATAATAATTTTATATTTTTTCCTTTTATTTACAAATATTGTAAACAGTCAGTGTTTTACTGCGAATACTACATTTCTATCAGGTGAAAAAATTTCATATATAGTTGCTTATAATTGGGGATTTATTTGGGTTGATGCCGGAAAAGTAACATTTGAGGTTGATAGTTTGGAGAAAAACGGAAAAAACGTTTATCATTTCTTAAGTTCGGGGAAATCTTTAACAAGGTACGATTGGATTTTTAAGGTCAGAGATTATTTTGAATCCTTTGCTGAAACTATTGATTTAAAACCTCTTGAATTTTTTCGAAACACAAACGAAAACGGCTACCGGGTTTATAATAAATATGTTTTTGATCATTCGCTTAACAAAATATTCTCATTCACCGAAAATTCAAATAAAGATTTTCTACAAGACACACTTGATTTACCGGCCTGCACTTTCGATGTTTTGACTGCAATTTATTATACCCGAAATATTGATTTTTCAAAATATAAATTTGGCGATAAAATTCCGGTTTCAATGATAATCGACAATGAAATTTTCAATCTATTCATCAGGTATATAAATAAAGAAGTAGTTGAAAATATTGATGGAAAATTATATAATTGTATAAAATTCAAAGCAATGCTTGTCGAAGGGACAATATTTAGTAAAGGCGAAGATTTGACGGTTTGGGTTACTGACGATAAAAATAAAATTCCGATAATTGCCGAAGCAAAAATTCTTGTCGGTTCTGTGAAAGCTTACCTTACCCAAGCTAAGGGCTTGAAATATAAAATTGAGGCTTTGATTGAATAGGGATGAATTAAAATAGAGCTGAAAATAATATCGAATAAAAAACAAAGGATAATGAATACTGTAAAAATAAATTTCCGGTATTATTGCATATTTCAAAACTTCATTATTCAAAATTCCTTGTTCAGTGTTCTTTATTACAATATTTGTAATTATTTAGGTTTAATGTTGCCTGATAAACAAACAATTAAAATTTCACGCAAAATACGCAGACGAATCGCTAAAAACGTAAAGATTTAATTCGCAAGGCCATAAACTTTGCGATTTTGGCGAATATTTTTGCGGGCTTTGCGTAAAGATTCAAATAAACTGATATTTGGCACTTTTATTTTAGAACTTTATAACTTGTGCTCCTTTATCAATTGTATATTTTCCGAAAAGCGATAAAGTTGATTTTCCGATAACAAATGGAACTCTTGCACGGTTATCGACAGTAATTTCAATATCGTGAATTGTAATATTTGCAATTGTAAAATCTTTAATCGTAAAAACAGCCTTATTTGCAATTGTTCCGTTTGCAAGAATAACGTTTGGGTCGCCTTTAAAATCTTCTTTACTTAATGCTCCCTCTTTTAAAAGTTTCAGTGCTTCGGAAATGGAAATATATGGCCTGGCGTGATCTTCAAAATAAAAATTAATGGACATATCATTAACGAAACACTCGGCTTTTAAGGCACCTGTCTTTTTTTCAATTTCATATTTAACAAAATGTTCTTCAGGGTTTACAACTATGTTTACTTCTCCGGCAGCTACAGGTTCATTTTTTTGTCGCGGAACATAATTTTTGCGTATTACACTAAATTCAGTCCGCCGATTTAATTGGTGAGCAACTTCTTTTTCGGCATTTGTTTCAAGAGATTCAATATATTCCTCATTTAGAACTGTTCCTTCGGGGAATGAGAAACCATCGCGTTGGATATCTTTTACCAGCGTTCGAGGGACTCTTTCGCCATAACCTCTGGCAGTTAAACGAGCAGGATCAATACCTCTTAAAATTAAGTAATCAACAACCGACTGTGCACGTTTTTGTGATAAAATGTCGTTTCTCTCATCCGAATCACGTAAATCGGTATGTGAAGCTAATTCAATAGTAAGAGTTTCATTTTCATCAAGGGTTTTGATCAAACCTTGTAATGAATCTTGATATTGCGGCTTAAGATCCCATTTTGCAAGATCATATAAAATTTCGGGCAAAACAATAGGTTTCTCGGGAATAGGTACAATAATAAAATCATGCTCGAAATCCTTGGAAAACTCCAATCCTATCGTTGTAATTTTTCCTTTTGAAACAAAATAATCTTCTTTTGAAACTATAATATCATAAGAAGTCCCCTCAAGTATTTGTGAATCGGTGAAAGTATAAACACCTTGATTGTTGGTTTTAGTTGACAGAGAAATTCCATCCGAACCTATTATTTTCACATCAGCATTTTCGGCATACTGCAAAGTTCTATCATCCTTAACAACACCACTTAGAGTAAACAAAACGGGCGGCTCAATAAATTCGTAAATATCTTCTTTCCCTCTGCCTCCTTTTCTCGATGATGAAAAGAAACCTCTTTCTTTATTAGGATGAAATACTATTCCAAAATCATCTCCATTAGAATTTAAAGGCATTTTCAGGTTTTTAGGTTCACTCCAAGCTTTCTCGGTTTTTGTTGATTTATAAATATCAAGCCCTCCTATTCCAAGATGGCCGTTTGAAGAAAAGTATAAGACACTATCGTTTCTTAGGAAAGGAAAAAGTTCATCACCTAAGGTATTTATTTCAGGCCCTATGTTTTGCGGCCTGTTAAATTCATCGGTTTTTGATTTTCGTGTTGCAATCCAAAGGTCGCGTCCACCGTAACCACCCTCACGATCGGAAGCAAAAATTATTGTTAATTCATCACTACTTAAAGTTGGATGCCCGTTAGCAATCGTGCTATCACTACTCAGATCAAGGCCTTTAGGTTGATTAAATGTACGGCCACGTCTTTCGGCACGGCAAATAAAACAACCTGATTGCTTTTTGGGGCTATTCATGCAACGGGTAAAATACAAGGCATTAAAGCTGCTGTTCATAAAAGGTGCACCTTCATTGGCTTTTGTATTTATCACGTCTTCGGCGCCGAGAAGTTTCGGAGTGCTCCATTCACCTTTTCTGTCGATTTTGGTTGAAAATAAATCGCTGAAATTTTGCCCTGTCCAATCATCGGTTTCTTTTCCCGTGGCACCTTCACGAGTTGAAGTAAAAATTATCGAATTGAAATTATCGTTTTCGTAAACTGGTGAAAAATCTGATTCTCTTGAGTTTATTTTCTTTATTTGAGTTATTTCATATTTTGAAGGATTTTCTTCCCATTCCTTAATTAGCCGACATGCTTCGGCCCCAAAAAGTCCACGCGGATCATCGGGGGCTAATTCGCTATAGTTATTATATTGAACCAATGCTAAATCATATTTATTATTCGCCTTTAAAGCATCGGCATAATGCAAAACAACTAAAGGTTCTTTTTTATCATATTGTGCTCTAATTAATCTCTTGTATTGTGCCTCAGCTCTTTTCAAATTATTTGTAAGCCGGTAGCATTCGGCAATTTGAAATATGACGCGATTTTTTTCAGGCTTGTTTTTCTTAACCTTCGAATATGCTTTTTTGTATTTATCAATTGCAATAAAATAGCGTTGGTTCTCGAATGCTTCATCGGCAGAACGTGTTGGATTTCGTTGCGCAAATATTATTGAAGGAGAAAAAAGTAGAGATATGAAGATAAAAATTATTACTTGTTTGATTTTCATTTTTATATATTTTTTAAATAAACGGAAAAGCTTATAAATTATTTGTCAGGCTACATTTATATTGTCAATTTTTTGTCCATATTGATTAATCTTATAAACTAATGGATTTGTGCTATCAAAGTCAGAAGTTCTATAAGGATGCGGTTCAATTCTGCTATCAATTTTGCGTCTCAATCTCATTAGTTTAAATTGAATGTTGAAAGGATTTTCATTCATTAAAATCCACGGTGAGTTTTAATTTTAGCCCAAATAGATTTATTTACGGTTTTTGAAAGCTTCTCAACATCAGATTCTGTTGCTTTTGATCTTGCTGTTAATTCTTTATATCTCAAATAATCTAACATATTCTGAAGTTCCGACAAATCGACATAAGCTGGAAGTCTAACTAAAATTTCATTATTTGTCCTTTCGAGTATCATATAATTTTTTTTTCAAATATACTGAATTATCTTTAAACTGTAGTCCGACATTTTTTTTATAATACAACAATCAATTGTCTGCTTCCGATTGGCTCATGCTTTAAGCCGAGCATTTTCACATTAACATTTTAAGTACTTTCAATTCTTTCCACCAGCTTATTATTCCTTTTCCGGTGGCTCGGGAGGATATTTTTCAATATGCTTTACTTTCTCATATCCCGATGATTCTTTATTATTTGATTTTATTTTTTTCTCCTCTATTCTAACCGAATTTTCAATTTTATTCATCTCGTCCTGAATTTCCTTTTTAATATCATTTGTTGCTCTTTTAATTTCACCCATTCCCTTCCCAACTTTTCTTGCAATCTCGGGTATCTTTTTGGGGCCGAATATTAAAAATCCGACAACGAGAACAATAAAAATTTCGCCTGTACTGATGTCAAAAAATAAGAGAATATTATTCATCATTATTTATATAGTGATATTCAGCAAAGATAAAAAAAGTCCCGAATATTATAAATATCGGGACTTTAAAATTTTATTTAAAAATGAATTATTTCTTTCTCTTTCCAGATTTATTTTCTAATATTTTTTTTGAACCTCTTTTGTTAATTAGGTCATAAACAATAGGACTGGCGTTGAAAAGCGAAGAATATGTACCAATTGCAACTCCCACAAGCAATGCAAAAGTAAATCCTCTGATAATTTCCCCTCCGAAAATAAATATTATTATCAATACAACTAAAGTTGTACCGGAAGTATTAATTGTTCGGGCTAAGGTGCTGTTAAGAGCGTTATTAATATTAGTATTCAAATCCTTTTTCGGATAAAGTCCCATATATTCTCGAATACGGTCAAAGATAATAACAGTATCGTTAATAGAATAACCGATAATTGTCAAAATAGCGGCGATAAATGCCTGATCAATTTCGAGATTAAACGGCAGAATATTATAGAATAGTGAGAATAATGAAATCGTTATCAGCGAATCATGGAACAATGCAATCACACCTGCCAAACCATATTGCCATTTTTTAAACCTTATGGCAATATAAACAAATATTACTATCAAAGCAAAAACTATAGCCATAACAGCTTTGTTTCTAATATCATCGGCAACTGTCGGCCCGACTTTTTGAGAACTTAAAATTCCAATTAATTTTTCCTCATTATCAGTATCTGAAATAAAATCCTGATATTTAATATTCTTATCATCATAAAAATCCTTTAAACCAGAAAATAATTTTGTTTGAATAATTGAGTCAACTTCAGGTTCATTCGATTCAATTAAATATTTTGTTGTGATCTTTACCTGTTTTGAAGGTCCAAAGGTTTTAACTTCAGGAGTTGCATTCTCAAATTCGTTTTTTAATATATTTCTAATATCGGTTGTATTAACATCCTGATCGAATCTGATAACATAAGTACGTCCCCCAGAGAAATCGACACCCATGTTCAATCCTCTAAATGCTAAAGAAGTAATACCAATTATAATAATGATTGTTGAGAAAATATATGCTCCTTTTCTCATGCTTAAGAAGTTAATATTTGTATTTGAAAGAATATTATGAGTTCTTTTATTAGAAAAATTAACAGTCTTGTTTTTAGATAACAACCAAGTGAAAATTAAACGAGAAATAAAAATGGCAGAGAATAATGATGAACAAATACCAATAATTAATGTTGTAGCAAAACCTTGAACCGGCCCTGAACCAAAAACATAAAGCACAATACCTGTCAGCAATGTTGTTACGTTACCATCAATAATAGCCGAATAAGCATTTTTATATCCGTCTGCAATTGCCAATCGCATTCCCTTTCCAGCTCGAACTTCCTCTTTTATACGTTCGTAAATAATTACGTTAGCATCCACTGCCATACCGAGAGTTAAAACAATACCCGCAATACCCGGTAATGTGAGCACCGCCTGAAATGAAGCCAATACTCCGAATAAAAAGAAAATGTTGGTTAACATCGCAAGGTCGGCAACCCATCCTCCTTTATTATAATAGAATATCATATATAAAAGAACGAGGATAAAAGCTAAAACAAACGACCAAAGGCCTGCGTTAACAGCTTCATGGCCTAATGAAGGGCCAACAACAGCTTCTTCTACAATTCTTGCAGGGGCAGGTAATTTACCGGCTTTTAAAATATTTCCAAGGTCTTTAGCTTCTTCAACGTCAAAACCACCTGTTATTGACGATCGTCCGTTTGGAATTTCGCTGTTAACATTTGGTGCCGAATAGACATAATCATCAAGAACAATAGCAATTTGTTTTCCAATATTATCTCCAGTCAATCGTTTCCATGCTTTTGCTCCTTCCGAATTCATTTGCATTGTTACTTCAACCTGGCCGGTTTGACTATAATCCTGACGAGCATCAACAACAACATCGCCACCGAGAGCAGCAGTTCCATCTCTTGAGTTTACTTTTAAAGCAATTAATTCGAGAATTTCTGTTCCTTCTTGACGCGGCTTGATTGTCCACTTTAATTTTAAATTCCGTGGAAAAACATCCTTAACTTTTTTCAATAATGCATTTACTCTGGCGGTATCTTTAATAGCAGCATAACCAACAGTTGCACTTTTAGACGGATAATATTGTCCTTGATCATTTTGATAGAAAGCAGGAGTTAAATATGCATTTAAGGGATTGTTTTTTGCATAATCTTCAAATGATTGGTCAGTTGAGGCCAGATCGGTAGTATCGCTTTCAAGCTGGTCTAATAATGTTGAGCTTGCAGTTGTATCGCCTTCTGCAACTAATTCCTCTTTAATTTCTTTAGGTTCTGCTTTTATTTTATCTTCAATATCACTGCCTTCGATATCTTCAGTTACCTCAAGCCCACGCAATTGTTTGTTGGCATCAGCAAAATATTGATAAAGCTCGGGATATTCATAAGTTTCCCAAAATTCAAGTTTTGCAGTTCCCTGTAAAAGCTTTCTTACACGAGTCGGATCTTTAATACCCGGCAATTCGATAAGAATTCTTCCCGAAGTTCCTACTCTTTGAATATTTGGTTGAGCTACACCAAAACGGTTAATACGCGTATTTAAAATATTAAACGCTCTGTCGATAGCTCCATCGGTCTCATCACGAATAACTTGCATTACTTCTTCGTTAGTTGAATTAAAACTAACTCTATCTTTTAGTTCGACCGTATTGAAAACAGAAGCTAATTTTGCATTAGGATCAACTTCGGTGAAAGCTTCTCCAAAAAGGGTTACAAAATCTTCCTGGCTGTCTTTTTGTTTTAGATATGTTTGTTTAAGAGCTTCAACAAAAATCGGATTATCTTTATTTCTACCGGCTAATGCTTTAATAATATCGCCAACTTTTACTTCAAGTGTTACGTTCATACCTCCTTTAAGGTCAAGGCCCAGGTTGATTTCGCGTTCTTTACATTCTTTGTAAGTATAATTTCTTACAAGAATATTATAAATAACCTTATTTGCCATTGAATCTAAATAGTAATTCTCTCGTGATTTCGAGATAGAATCAAAATAATATCCTTCAAGTAATTCGTTACCATCGGCAAGCGTTTTGGCTAAGTCTGTGGTAATTTTATCTGTCGCATAAGTTTCAGCTCTTTTTTCAACTACAAAAGTAAAATATGTAAATGATAGTTGAAAGAGACAAACTATAGCAAATGCGATAGCAAAAAATTTTATTGCACCTCTGTTCTGCATGTGTTTAAGTTTATTATTATTTACTCAAAAATTTAAGGCTGCAAAAATAGAATATTATTTTGAATATTACAATTGAAATTTCTTTTTAAATTATAATGATAATATTAAAAAATAACTAATAGAATTTTAACCTATTATCAGAATTCAAAGCTCAGTAATTTCATCATCATTGTTAAAATTGACGCATGATGATTAGTGTAAAATAGTTAAATTTGTGTTAGGGAACAACTACATATTAGGAATGATAGATAAACAAAAACCTGAAATTTTTGATAGAAAAGTATAGGTTTGTATAACTCCATCTGAATAAAAATCATAATGTGTTTCGTTTTCAAAATACTGACATATTTTAATAATTTGCCATGGGAAAGCTGGAATATCCATACAAATGCTCTCCGATTGTTGGAAAACTATGTTCCTTTTTTCATTGTTTCTTGATCTTTAATTCGTGCAACTTATTTTTCAGTTCCTTTGTCTAATAAAAAGCGATTAGAATGGGGATGCTTTGAGTGCGTTCAAAATATTCCTCAATTCTTTTATTGCATGATTTATTGAATTCTTTGAATGCGATTCTTAACAAAAACATAAAATCAAATAACTTAATTTCAAAAACCATGAAAAAATTTTACCTGTTTTCTTTGATTGTGATCCTTGGTGTTTTAACTTTAGTGATCCTGAATGATTTACCCGATGAAATTTCCAAAAAGGAAAAAGATTCAAAATTCAAAATTCATGATCCTCATGCTTTACCCAATGATTGGATGGCATACCAAAGAGCTTATCCACATAATAAGATTAAGCTTGAATCATATCTTTCATCAATGAATCAGGCAAGCGAAATGCATAAAAAAGCTGCTAAAATTGATGGAGGTGAGTGGGAATTTGCCGGTCCGACAAATATTGGCGGACGAATCACCGATATTGCCATTCATCCTGACGATCTTGATACATGGTATATTGGTGCTGCAAGCGGCGGTATTCTAAAAACAACGGATGCCGGCCAAAATTGGGAAAATATTTTTATGGATGTTCCTGTAATTTCCATCGGCGACTTATGTATTGATCCGAATAATGATCAGGTAATTTATGCAGGAACCGGCGAAGCAAATGCCTCAAGCTATAGTTTTTTAGGTGCGGGGATTTATAAATCAACAAATGCGGGAGAAACCTGGGAATTTTCAGGACTGGAAAACTCTGCATATATTGGCCGTATTATTGTAGGTCATGATAATTCAGAACGAATTTTTGCAGCAGCTTGTGGTGATTTGTTTACTTCCGATCCAAATCGTGGTGTCTATCGTAGTATTGATGGAGGTGAAAACTGGGATAAAGTTCTTTTTGTAAACGATTCTACTTCTGCCGTTGACTTGATTCAACATCCCACTAACCCCGATATTATTTATGCAACAATGTGGGAAAGAATGCGTGGCCTAACTTATAGACGATCATTTGGTAACGGATCGGGAGTTTGGAAAACTACTGATGGGGGAGATTCATGGACCGAATTAACTAACGGCCTTCCGACTGGAAATAATGTAGGAAGAATTGGTATTGACCTCTGTAAGTCAAATCCTGATGTACTTTATACATTTTATGATATGACAAATCAGGACGTCAGAGTTTATAAATCAACAAACGGAGGAAATTCGTGGGTGCAAACTAATGATGGAACTTTAGATGGCATGTGTAGCTCGTTTGGCTGGTATTTTGGACAGGTAAGAGTTGACCCAAATAATGAAAATAATGTTTTTGTTATGGGGGTTTATACCTATAAAACAACTAATGGCGGATCTTCATGGTCGGAAACAGGAGGATACTCAATGCATGTTGACCATCATGCAATGTATATTGACGAAAATACCGGCCTAATTGTCGAAGGAAATGATGGTGGCTTGTACAAAAGCACCAATGGAAGTAGTTGGAACAAAATAAACAATATTCCTTTAACACAGTTTTATTATATTACTTTTGATTTTACCCATCCTGAACGGATTTATGGAGGAACACAAGATAATAATACAATTCGTACTATGACAGGAAATGTTGATGATTGGGAAGTTTTGATTGGTGGTGATGGAATGTATTGTCTTGTTGATTATGAAAACAATAATAATATTTTCGCTGAAATGCAAAATGGCTCTCTATATAAATCGGAAGATGGAGGATACGATTTTGATTATATTGCAAATTCAATGTCGGGTGATCGCACTAATTGGTCTTCACCTTATATAATGCATCCGGTAAATCCTGAAATTCTTTACTTCGGAACTTATAGAGTTTGGAAAACTACTAACGGAGGTAATTCATGGAATTCGGTGAGTTCTGACCTTACAAAAGGTGGTTCAAACACTTTCCATACTTTAACTGCTCTCGCAATTTCTCCGATTGACCCTGAAATAGTACTTGCCGGAAGTGGAGATGCAAAAGTACATGTTTCTACTAACGGAGGAGGTGGTTGGGATGATATTTCCGAAGGTTTACCTGACAGGTGGATAACAAGAGTAGCTTGTGATCCTAATGATGTTAATACAATATATGCAACTGTTTCGGGATTCAGATGGGACGAACCGCAAGCACATGTTTTTAAATCAACAAATCTGGGTCAGGATTGGATTGATATTAGTGGGAATTTACCTGATATGCCTGTGAATATCATAAAAATTGACCCCGAGTACTCGGGGAGATATTTTATTGGTACAGATGCCGGAATATTTTTTACAACAAATGGTGGCGAAAGCTGGGAAAGTATGAACCAGGGTTTACCAAACGTTCCTGTTACATGTATGGAAATTGATAATAATACAAGAACTCTTTTAATTGGAACCTACGGAATTTCTTGCTATAAAATCAATTTGGATCAATTAGGCCAGGAAATTGATCTTTCAGAAGGTTTCCAGTTTGTATCAACACGAATTTTATTGGACGAAGCTGATATGATGACTGTTTTAGAAAATAATTTAAACGATAATCTTGTTTTTGTTAGAAATTCAAATGGCGAAATGCTTCGCAAAATCGGCCCAAACTGGGTTAATGGAATTGGCGATTGGATCACTACCGAAGGTTATTTATTTAAAATGAACGCTGCTGATCTGTTAACTTTCCAAGGTTCGACTATTGATCCTCTTACCGCAATTAATCTTTTTACAGGTTACCAATTTGTAAGTTATCTGCCTGCCGTTACTATTGATGCTTTTGTTGCTTTTCAAAACATTTTAAATGAAAATTTAGCTTATATCAGAGACTCTGAAGGGAAAATTCTAAGGAAGATCGGCCCAAACTGGGTTAACGGTATTGGAAATGCAAATCCCGGGCAGGGTTATTTAGTTAAAATGTTTGCCAATGATGAATTGGTTTATAATATTCCTGTAAATAATTTAAAAAAATCGACTACTAAAAAAACTCTAAAACATTTTAATTTTAAAGGAGGAAATGCAGCTGATCCGGTTTACACAATTTATGTTGACGGTTTACAAATTGGCGATGAAGTTGCTATTTTCGATAATGAAAAAATAGTTGGAGCAGGCCTTATTATATCTGAAAATGTACTTGAAAATGGCATTCCAGTATTCAGTACATTATTTTCGGGAAAAGGTTACGAGGCAGGGAATAAGATTATAATTAAAATTTGGGACAAGCAAAGCCAAACAATATTGCCAGCTACTTATATTTTTAATAGAGAATATTCAAAAGCTTATACAAAAACTGAATTCCCCTCTGGTGATGGTGAATACAGCGTAATTAATGTAAGCAAAGGAAATATTGAAAATGATAATTTAGTTTCAACGAAAGTAAATGTTTATCCAAATCCGGCAAGTAATTACCTTGTCATATCAGGATGTGACGGCGGCATGATAAGCATTGCAGAACTTGGAGGGAAACCATTAAAAAAAATCAGAATTACAGGTGAAAATTGCAGATTGGATATTTCCGATTTAAAAAATAATACATACCTGATGATTATTGATTTTAATAATAAAATAACTTATAAGAAAATCATTGTTGTAAAGTAAATAAAGGGTTAATTTTTAAAAAAAGGAGGATGTTATGAGACGGGCCATATTGTTATCGTTAGGAATATTAATACTGTTTTCGTTTTCACAAAATTCTAACGGACAACAGTTCAATAAAAAGATAATTGGATATTATACCTCATGGTCGATATATGCTCGAAATTATCACGTTCCCGATATTCCTGCTGATAAAATTAACTATATTAACTATGCATTTGCAAATATTGACAATTCAACCGGCACTATAAAGTTAGGTGATTATTATGCCGATGTTGATAAATGGTATCCTGGCGACAGCTGGGAACCCGGAGCTTTGCGTGGTTGTTTTCACCAGCTTCAAATATTAAAAGCAAATAATCCACATTTAAAAACTTTAATTTCTATAGGTGGCTGGACTTGGTCAACCTATTTTTCAAACATAGCTTTAACACAGGAATCCCGTGAAATTTTTGCTTCTTCTTGTGTAGAATTCATTCAGCAATATGAGTTTGACGGGGTTGACCTTGATTGGGAATACCCTGTTAGCGGAGGATTAGGAAGTAATATATATCGTCCTGAAGATAAGGAAAATTTTACGCTCCTATTAGCTGAATTACGAAGCCAACTTGATCAAGCCGGCGATTATCTTCTTACTATTGCAGCTCCATCTTCCCCATTTATTCAGGAAAACATTGAAATTGATCAAATACACCAATATTTGGATTGGATAAATATTATGACTTATGATTTACATGGGCCCTGGTGTGGAGCACCCGACCCTGTTACAAATTTTAACACTCCTCTTTACATGGTTGCTGATGATCCGACACCTGAGCCATATCATTCTACATTTAATTTATCGGCAGCGGTGGAAGCATATCTCAATCAAGGTGTACCTTCTGGAAAAGTTCATGCTTCGCTTGCATTTTACGGAAGAGGATTCGGGGGCGTTCCTAATGTGAATAATGGGCTTTTCGCAAGCTATACAGGGCCTGCAAATGCAGGAACATGGGAAGACGGTGTGTTCGACTATTGGGATTTAGCCCAAAATTATATTGATATGAGCGGATACGTTTCTTATTGGAATGAGGAGGCAAAAGTTCCCTGGCTTTATAATCCAAACACTCAAAACATGATAAGTTACGATAATCCACAATCCATGGAGATAAAAGTAAACTATATTAAATCAGTGAACCTCGGTGGTGTAATGTTTTGGGAGTTTAGTGGTGATAAATATGGAACACTTCTGAATGCAGTCTATGAGGAAGTTAATAATACTACTCAATACACTCAACAAATTTCACTTCCCCAAGGCTTCAGTTTTGTCTCTTCAAGAATTATTCCTGAAAATCCTGACATGTTGATTGTTTTGAATGACATTCTGAATGATAACCTTGGTTTTGTTAGAAACTCACAAGGGCAAATGTTACAAAATATTGGTGGCAATTGGGTAAATAATATTGGTAACTGGATAAGTACGGAAGGCTATCTTTTTAAAATGAATAGTGATGATGTTTTGATAATTGACGGAGAAGCAGTAAATCCTCAAACTCCAATAAATTTAAATACAGGCTATCAATTTATAAGTTACCTTCCAAATGAAACATTGGATGCTTTGGATGCATTTGCGAGTATTTTAAATAATGATTTGGATTTTATAAGAAATTCTGATGGAGGCGTTTTACGAAAGATCGGCCCGAATTGGGTAAACGGAATAGGTAATACAATTCCCGGCGAAGGTTATTTAATAAAAATGTTTGCCGAATATATTTTAACTTATCCCGATTCTTTAGCATTTACTTGCGGCGAACCTTTTACTGATTTACGAGATGGACAAACTTACAATACCGTGCAAATTGGCGAGCAATGCTGGATGGCAGAAAATCTTAACCTCGGAACCATGATAAACGGCATGGAAGAAATGACTGACAATGGTGAGTTTGAAAAGTACTGTTATGAAGATGATAATGATAATTGTAATGAATACGGTGGATTATACACTTGGAACGAAATAATGCAATACGAAACCGATTCGGCAATTCAAGGTATTTGTCCTCAAGACTGGCATATACCAACTGATTATGAATTGAAAATATTGGAAGGTAATACCGACAGCCAATATTCTGCAGGAGATCCTATCTGGGATGATACAGGATATCGTGGGTTTGATGCTGCAAGAAACCTTAAATCTTTAACTACATGGAGTAAAAATCCCGGTATTAATATTTTTGGATTCACTTCACTTGCCGGTGGTTACCGACAGTCGAACGGTAATTTCGGCAATATGGGTAATTACACCCTCTTTTGGTCGTCAACAAACCACAATGAATTTCGCGCATGGATGAGACGCATGATTTTTTATGCCAATAACATAAGCCGTAATTACTACAATAAAAATTATGGTTTTTCGCTTCGTTGCCTGCACAATAACTATTTATCTGATAGAGAAAAAAACCGTATTTATAATTTGACAGAATCGAAAATAGAGAATTTTGAACCAACTCACTTTGTTTTCAATGGAGGTAACCCGGCCGACCCTGTTTATACAATCTATGTCTCAGGTTTGGAAATTGGTGATGAAGTTGCTGTTTTTGATAATGGAAAAATTGTTGGAGCAAATGTTATTAATTCTGAAAATGTTCTTGAGAATGCTGTTCCGGTTTTTAGCACTCTAAACAACGAAAAAGGATATGAAACAGCTAATATAATTTCATTAAGAGTTTTTGATAGTGAAGCAAAAAAGGAAATTCCTATAAGTTTTGAAATGAAAAACTCTTATGGCGATGCTTTCACCGAAAGGTATTTCCCTGCTGAAGATGGCGAATATAGTATCTTGAAAATCATAAAAAATAATTCCGATTTGAATGATGTTTCAAATAATATCAATATATATCCCAATCCTGCAAACGATATTATTAATATTTCCTCTAATGAGGTAATAAACAAAATTGAAATAATAAATTTATCGGGGCAAATTTTAATTAACAGTGTTGAAAATTCAAGGAATGTTCGCTTAAATATGGAAACTTTTTCTTCCGGTGTATATTTAATTAAAATTTATACTTCTGACAATATCAAAACAAAAATTTTTACGATTAACTAAAAAGTTAAAACGCTATTTTGGTGCCATTTTAAGAAGAAAGAGGCCGAGAATAAAAAACAAAATATTAGGTATCCAGACGGCAATCAGAGGCGATAAATTTCCGGCTGTAGCAAAGACAGTAGATATTTGCATAAACAGAATAAAAGCAAAACTTATTGCGATTCCTAAACCTAAGTGCATTCCAACTCCACCTCTGGTTTTCCGGCTCGAAAGAGAAACCCCGATTATTGTCAAAATAATTGTTGCAAAAGGAAAAGATACCCTTTTGTATTTTTCAACTTCAAAAAATTTTACATTTTCTGCACCACGTAATTTTTCCTTATTAAAGAAAGTTCGTAGTTGAAAATAATCCATTGTTTTAATATCGTCAACATCAATAGTAAAATCCTTTGGAACCAAACTTAGGCTTGTATCAATTTCTTTTCCTTTTGTAATGGTTTCGTTTTTCCCATCAATGGTCCTAATATAATAATTTACTATTTTCCAGCGATTTGTGAGGCTATCCCAAACAATTTTGTCAGCTATAAGTTTATAATCCAAAATTCCATCCGTAAAATTTTCAATAGAAAACTTCCTTCCTATATTAGTCAAATTATTATAATTTTCAACATAATAAAACATTCCCGGACGCACCTGCATATGTATATTCTGATCCTTTAAAAGTTGATTGCTTTTCAGATACTTAACTTCAAAATCTCTTAAGTTTACGTTTGTTTTTGGAATAAGGAAATTTGTTAAATAAAACGACAAAAAAGCAATGAAAACCGCTGAAATCATATAAGGCCGTAAAAAACGCCAAAAACTAATTCCATTACTTAGAATGGCAATAATTTCGGTATTTCGAGCAAGTTTTGATGTAAAAAAAATAACGGCAATAAATGTGAAAAGCGGACTGAATAAATTGATAAAAAATGGTAGGAAATTGGCATAATATGAAAAAATTATTTCACTTATGGGTGCTTCTCTTTCTATAAAATCATCTACTTTTTCCGAAATATCAAATATTACTATAATAATAGAAAGTAATGCAATTGCATAGAAAAATGTACCAAGAAACTTTTTGATAATGTAGATATCTATTTTTTTTATCATCTTCCTGAATTCAACTAAGTACTGCTGCTAAATTAACATTTTTTAAAAACAAATAATTTGATTTTTTATATCCTTTGCGAAAAAGTTTTAATTGCATCGTCTTTCCATTCCGAAAAATTGCCGTTAATAATTTTCTTTCGGGCTTCGCCAACCATCCATAGATAAAACCCCAAATTATGAACACTTGCAATCATAGCGGCAAGCATTTCGCGGGATGCAAACAAATGTCTTAAGTAAGCTTTTGAGTAAGCGGTATCAACAAAGGTTTCACCATTTTCTTCGATTAGTGAAAAATCATTTTTCCACTTTTCATTTTTAATGTTAATTATTCCGTTTTTTGTAAACAACATTCCGTTTCTTCCGTTTCGAGTTGGCATGACACAATCAAACATATCAACTCCTAATGCAATACATTCCAGAATATTTGCCGGAGTCCCAACTCCCATCAAATATCGCGGTTTTTCGAAAGGAAGAATATCACAAACCAATTCCGTAATTTCAAACATTATTTCATGGGGTTCACCAACCGACAGGCCTCCGATTGCATTTCCTTCTGCACAAAATGAAGCAATGGTTTCGGCTGATTGTTTTCGTAAATCCCTAAATGTACTTCCTTGAACTATTGGAAATAGCGACTGATGAAAGCCATATTTATTACTTGTTTCATTATATCTGTCAAAACAACGTTTTAGCCATTCGTGCGTGATATTCATTGAGTTTTTTGCATACTCATATTCACAAGGAAATGGAGTACATTCATCAAAAGCCATAATAACATCGGCGCCAATACTACGCTCAATATCGATAACATTTTCGGGAGTAAAAGTATGTCGTGAACCGTCGATATGGGATTGAAAAATCACTCCATCTTTTGTTAGCTTTCGTGTTCCCGATAATGAATAAACCTGATAACCACCACTATCAGTAAGAATTGGCCTATCCCAATTAATAAATTTATGCAAACCTCCGGCTTTTTCAATTATCTTTATTCCCGGACGTAAATATAAATGATAAGTATTACCGAGAATAATTTGTGCGTTCACTTCATTTTTCAAATCTCGCGAATGAACAGCTTTAACGGTTCCTGCTGTCCCAACAGGCATAAAAATAGGCGTTTTTATTTCTCCATGATCTGTTTTGATTATACCGGCCCTCGCCTTGGATTTTGCTTCCGTACTAATTATTTTGAAATCCATTATTATATTCTAAATGTATAAGTTTTGCAAACTTTAAAAAACGCTAATTATTTTATTTACTAAATTTCTAATCATTTTTTTATTAAAAAATTTTTTCAAATATAGGTTTTAATAACGAAGATTGAATAACTTTGTAGTTTCAAATTTACTACAATAATTGTATTGAATGACAGACAATATACTTGTTTTTATAATATTTATAATATTTTCTTTTAGTGCTTTAATTCAACTGATTTATTATTGGAGAGTTTTTGGAAGTTTTGCTTTTTATAAGAAAAAACAAATATATAACTCTTATCAAGGCGTGTCGGTAGTTATTTCTGCTCGCAATGAATATTTTAATCTTAAAAAAAACCTCCCAAAAATACTTGAACAAGATTATTCAGATTTTGAAGTAGTAGTAGTAAATGATTCTTCGACTGATGATAGCAACGTTTTATTGAAAGAATTTAGTGCGAAATATGATAATCTTAAAGTTGTTAACCTAAAAGAGAACCTTAATTTTTTTTCCGGTAAAAAATTCCCGCTTTCACTTGGAATTAAATCTGCAAAAAACGAATTTATAATTTTAACCGATGCCGATTGTTGGCCAAGAAGCCCTAAATGGATCAGTTCAATTGAAGCGAACTTTTCGAATGATAAGAAAATTGTTCTTGCTTATGGCGGATATGAAAAAAGAAAGGGTTTGTTAAATAAAATAATAAGGTTCGATACTATTCAAATCGCTATTCATTATTTTTCTTTTGCATTAATTGGAAAACCATATATGGGAGTAGGTAGAAACCTTGCCTATCGCAAATCATTGTTTTATAAAAGCAAAGGATTTATTTCGCATTACAAGATCAATTCCGGCGATGATGACCTTTTCATTAATAGTGTTGCCAATAAACAAAACACTTCTGTTGAATTTCAGCCGGAAAGCCATACAATTTCAGTTCCTGAAACATCATTTTCGAGATGGATAAAGCAGAAAAGAAGACATTTATTAACAGGGAAATATTATAAAGCAAAATTTAAAATTCTTTTAGGTGGTTTTTCTCTTTCGCAAGGAATTTTCTATTTGACCTTAATTTTGCTTCTTGCGAATTTGTATAATATTATCATCGTTTTATCAGTTTATTTAGTTAGATTATTGAGTCAGTTAATTATCATGAAAAAGTGCTTTAATCAATTAGAAGAAAAGGGATTAATATGGTTAAGCCCAATTTTTGAATTATTTTTCATGTTACTTATCCCTTTTTGTAGTTTAACAAATATTTTTATTAAGCAAAAAAAATGGAAATAATTTCACATCTCTCCCCTAAAGCCCAAAGAGATTACCAATTAATTCAATTGGCGTTAACAATTGGCGATCAAAAAGCCTTTGCCGAGCTATTGAATTATTATAGAGATCCCATTTATTTTATGCTTTTAAGAAAAACGAACAACCCTCTTGATGCCGAAGACCTTACAATTGAAGCTTTTGGAAAAGCATTTAAAAACCTTCACCAATATACTACTCAATATGCTTTCAGTACTTGGTTGTTTTCAATTGCCTCAAATAATTGTATAGATTTTTTAAGAAGAAAGAAAAGAAATTCCTTTCAAAATGACGATCTTAAGGATAATGATTATGACATGATCCGAACAAAAAATATTCCATCAAAATTGCCCGATCCTGAAGAAAAAATCATAATAAAGCAAAAAATAAAGATGATGAGAGAAATTGTTGAAAAACTTAAGCCTCACTATCGTACATTAATTGAATTAAGATATTTTCAAGAAATGTCGTACGACGAAATTTCTAAAGAGTTGGATATACCTCTTGGAACTGTTAAAGCTCAACTTTTTAGAGCAAGAGAATTTCTTTATAATATTATGAAAAACATTAAGGAAAAGATTTAGTCGTTAATCAATAAATTTATTATTTTTGTAAAAATAACAGAAAGATGAAAAAATATTTATTATTAATGTTGTTTATATCTTGTTACTTAACAAGCTTCACACAAACTACAGCTGTGCCTTTTACTTTGGAAGATCGCGATAGGATTATTCAAACTGAACAGGAAATAAAATCCTTGCGAAATGAGATGAAT
>JAEINX010000060.1 GCA_016342645.1 Bacteroidales bacterium
TTTTGGAGATTAAGAGCATGGGTAGATGCCGATTCATCTCAATGGTCAGATGTATGGTCATTCACAACAGAACCGGGAGTTGGAATTGGGACAATTGATGCGTTACTTGCTGAAATTAATATTTTCCCAAACCCAAGTTATGGAAAGATATTTTTAACAACCGAATGTAACGAAAATTCAACAGTTCAATTAATTGTTATGGATTTACTTGGACAAGTGGTTATGGAAAAAGAACTATCATTTGTCACAGGTTTTAATTCAAAAGAGATAATTATTGATGATATTTCAAAAGGAATTTATATTATTAAAATTCAAAAAGACGAAGGCTCAATTAGCCAAAAAATAATTATTGATAAATAATCCTTTTAATTATTTTACGATTAAAAAACTGTTGTTTGAAAATTTCAAACAACAGTTTTTTTTTACCATAAAAAAAGCCCTCCCATAAGGAAAGGCTCACAAACTCTACATCCTATTATTTAAGAACTAAATATCAAGATTCTATTCTGGGTGTATTGCCTCAACAGGGCAAACATCAGCACACGAACCGCAATCAGTGCAAATGTCGGGATCAATTACATAGATATCACCTTCACTAATTGCCTCAACAGGGCATTCATCTATACATGTACCACAAGCAGTACAATCATCATTAATTTTGTAAGCCATAATAATAATATTTAATTGTTTATAATAATTTAAATAAGTTTAAAAAAAGCAAATTTAAATATTATTATCAAAATATTACACCAATTCACAATTTAAAATCATTCTAAATAAAAAATGGGTGTTCAAAACCTTGTTAATAATAAATTAAAAAATATCAAGAAATAATTTTGATATTAACGAAATAATACTTTTAACTTTGCAGCATTATTAATTTAGAAATAATGGGAAATAAAAATAATAAAGTAATTGAACTTGATGATGTTGTTGTAAAATTCGCCGGTGATTCAGGCGATGGCATGCAACTTACGGGTACCCAATTTTCAGATATTTCGGCATTTGTTGGTAATGATTTAGCGACATTTCCCGATTATCCTTCGGAAATTCGGGCACCTCAGGGTACAATAGCAGGAGTTTCCGGCTTTCAGGTTCATATAGGACACAAAGAAATTCACACAAGCGGCGATTTGGCAGACGTCCTCGTAGCAATGAATCCTGCTGCTTTGAAAGCCAACATGAAATGGGTTAAGCCTGGAGCAACAATTATTATTGATATTGATAATTTTGATAATAAACACTATAAAAAAGCCGGTTATGTTGAAGACCCTCTCGGAGATGGAAGTTTAGAAGGCTATAATATTGTTAAAGCACCAATTACGGTTTTAAGTAGGGCAACTATCAGAGATCTTGGTTTAGATACTAAGACCATGGACAAAACAAAAAACCAATTTGCTGCCGGAATTTTATATTGGTTACTTAATAGAGACTTGAACTTAGGTGAAGATTTTTTAAAAGATAAATTTAAAAATAAACCTATATTAGTTAAAGCTAACATAAAGGTTTTGCGTGCCGGTTATAACTTTGCTGAAACAATTGAAGCATTAAGTACAACTTATCGTGTTCTTCCAACAAAAAACAGAAAAGGTAAATTCCGAAATATCACCGGAAATCTGGCAATTGCGTGGGGTTTTATGGCAGCTTCCGAGCGATCGGGAAGGCCATTATTTTTAGGTTCATATCCTATAACACCGGCCACAGAAATTCTTCAGGAATTATCAAAAAGAAAAAACTTTGGAGTTATAACTTTTCAAGCTGAAGATGAAATTGCTGGAGTTTGTGCTGCAATTGGAGCAAGCTATGCAGGTAATATTGGCGTTACATCAACCTCAGGACCAGGGCTTTCATTGAAAAGTGAAGCAATAGGTCTTGCCGTAATGACTGAATTACCTCTTGTTGTTGTTGATGTTCAACGAGGTGGCCCTGCTACCGGCCTACCTACAAAACCTGAACAATCAGACTTGCTTCAGGCTTTGTATGGAAGAAACGGGGAAAGTCCTGTTATTGTTCTGGCAGCAAGTACTCCAGCTAATTGCTTTTATTATGCTTACTTAGCTGTTAAACTATCTCTTGAGCATATGACTCCGGTAATTTTATTATCGGATGGATATTTAGCAAGCGGTTCAGAAATATGGCAAATACCGGATACTAAGAATTTACCGGATATTAATCCACCAATTGTTAAAGAAAATGATAAAAATTACAAACCTTATCGAAGAGATCCCGACACTCTATCAAGATATTGGGCACTCCCCGGTACTAAAGGTTTGCGTCATCGTGTTGGGGGATTAGAGAAAGAAGATGTAACCGGAGTCGTTTCTCATGATCCCCTGAATCATCAAAAAATGGTTAACATAAGAGAGCAAAAAGTCCAAAGATTGGTTGGAGAAATTCCTGATCAAAAAGTTATTGGAAATGATTCCGGTGATCTGCTTGTTGTTGGTTGGGGTGGAACGTACGGTGCTTTATTAACTGCTGTAACTGAACTTCAAAAGGAAGGAAAAGATGTTAGTTTTACCCAATTCAATTACATCAAGCCCTTGCCAAGGAATACAGAAGAAATATTCAGGAGATTTAAACGAATAGTTGTTTGTGAATTAAACTTAGGTCAATTTGCTAATTACTTGCGTTCGTTATTTCCTCAATTTACATATTTGCAATACAATAAAATACAGGGACTTCCTTATATGATTTATGAATTAAAGAAAAGGTTTTCGCAAATTTTGGAGGAAAAATAATCATGGAAAATAAAAACAATAATAATATTTTGACAAAGAAAGATTTTGCTGTTGGCCAACAAGTAAAATGGTGTGCCGGATGTGGTAATTATTCAATATTGTCAGCAGTAACAAATACTCTCCCCGAGATTGGAGTTAAAAAAGAAAATGTCGTATTTGTTTCAGGCATAGGTTGCTCATCTCGTTTTCCGTATTATGTAAATACTTATGGTTTTCATGGAATACATGGGCGTGCCGCACCAATAGCTTCGGGTATAAAATTGGCTAATCCCGATTTAAGTGTTTGGATTATTACAGGTGATGGCGATTCAATGGCAATTGGTGGTAATCACTTTATCCATATTTTGAGACGAAATATTAATGTAAATATTTTATTAATTAATAATAAAATATATGGATTAACGAAAGGACAATACTCACCAACAACACCTTTTGGAAGTATTACAAAAACTTCACCTGACGGTACAGTTGAAAATCCTTTTAAACCCGGCGAATTAGCAATGGGTGCAGAAGCAACTTTTTATGCACGAGTGGTTGATACCGAACCTAAGAAAATGACAGAAGTTTTCATTGAGGCCGCAAAACATAATGGTACTTCCTTGGTTGAAATTCTGGAGAATTGTGTGATTTTCAATAATCAAGTTCATTCATCAATTACAGGTAAAGATGTTAAAGACGATAATCAAATTTATCTGGAACACGGAAAACGAATGATCTTCGGTAAAGAACACAACAAAGGTTTGATATTAAATGGATTGAAACTGGAAGCTGTTACTATTGGTGAAAATGGAATTACAGAAGACGATATTCTTATTCATGATGCAAGGGATTCCGATGATACAATGCATTATCTTTTAACACGTATGACCTTACCGGAATATCCTATTGCTACAGGAATTATCCGTTCTTTTAAGAGCACAGGTTATGGCACTTTATTACAAGAAAAGATTGAAGACGCTAAAGAAATAACTAAGCTGCATAGCGTTAATGATCTTTTAAATAGTGGAAATACTTGGGAAATAAATTAATAAGAAAATTTTTATAAGGAATTAATATAACCCCGGCTTTTAAGTCGGGGTTTTTTATTTTTCTAAAGTCAAGTGATTGCTTCTACTTCTTTGAGTTAAGATTAATAACTAATTTTTGTAAATATGAAATGGCTTTAAGTTGATGTGTCCCATACCATGAAAACATTTCTCCGTCAACTTTAATAATTTCTTTTTCCGGGAAAATTTTTTCAAAACCATCAATATCATTTTCTGAAAAAGAATAAGGTTCCGAGGGGAGAATTAATAAATCAAATTGATTTTCTAAAAGTTTTAGTTTAATTTTTGGGTATTTTTTCTTACTATTTCTTAAACAATTTTTTATATTTATTTGATATAAAACAGAATCAATAAAAGAATCGCCCCCCACAGCAATATAGGGTTGCTTCCAAACCAAATACAAACATTTAATATTTGAATTAACTTTTGTCAAATTTTTATAACCTTCTTGCATTTTTTCAATAAAACAATCTGAAATATTTTGAATTTCAAAAATATTACCTAAAGTTTTTATCATCTCAATTCCTTCTTGAATTGAATTAATATCAAAAACATAAGTTGGTACTTTCTTTGAAATACGATTGATTTTGCAGGTCTCATTTTCTTCTTTTACGGCAAAAATAATATCAGGCTTTAGATTTAGTATTTTTTCTTCGGAAAAGTTTTTTGGCCCGCCAATTTTATTAAAATTTTTTACAACATCAATTGGATGAACACAGTAATCCGTACACGCAATAATTTTGTCTGCCAGTCCAAGCTCACACAAGGTTTCGGTAATTGAGGGACATAGAGATACAATTCGCTTTGGTATTTTGTCCAAACAAATTGTTCTACCCAAACCATCGAAAAATTGCATAGCTTTGAAATTATTATTTACAAATATACATCCTAAATATTAATCTCTTTTGCAAAAATTATTATTTTAGCCATTAAACATTCTGCTGTTATGATTGAAGACTTTTTTGATTTTATAGAAAAGAACGAACTTTTTACTCCGACTGATAAAATAATTCTCGCTATTAGCGGAGGAATTGATTCAGTTGTAATGTGTGAGCTTTTTAATAGGGCGTGTTTTTCGTTTTCAATAGCTCATTGTAATTTCAGATTAAGGGGTCAAGAATCTGACGAGGATGAAATATTTGTTAAAGAAATAGCAAAGAAACTTGGCGTTGATTTTTTTTGTAAAAAATTTGACACAAAAAAACATGCATCGGATAACGGAATTTCAATTCAAATGGCAGCAAGGGAAATTCGTTATGATTGGTTCAATTTTTTGATGCTAAATAATTTTCCAAAATATAAATATGTTGCAAACGCTCACCATCTTGACGACCAAACAGAAACGTTTTTTATTAATCTTTTAAGAGGAACAGGGATTTCGGGTTTACATGGAATTAATCCAAAGCAAGGAAATATTATTAGGCCATTAATGTTTGCCGGAAGAAAAGAAATCCTAAACTTTGCTAATGATAATAATTTGTCTTACAGAGAGGATAGTTCGAATAAATCGGACAAATACTTAAGAAATAAAATTCGGCACAAACTCCTTCCTTTTTTCAATGAATTAAATCCCGAATTCGATAATTTGATAAAAAAAAATATTGAGAATTTAAAAGAAACCGAAGAAATCTATAGAAATGAAATCTCAAGACAGAAAAAACGAATTTTTAAAGAAAAAGATGGAATTACTTATATTTCTATTTCCGAATTAATAAAATTAAATCCAATAAGAACTTATCTTTTCGAATTTCTTAAAGCTTTTGGTTTTAATATTTCTATAGTTGAAGATATTATTACTTCAATTAATAATATTTCGGGAAAAGAATTCCATTCATCTACTCATCGAATTATAAAAGATCGGGAATATCTAATTATTAAACCTTTAGGAATCACAACAAAAAACTTAGAATATTATTTTTCTCAAGAAGAAACAATCGTAACTAAACCGATTAAGCTTAGTTTTCAGAAAATCGAAAATGCACAAAATATTCAATTGAAATTGTCAAAAAGCATTGCAATGCTTGATTTCGAAAAACTTAAATTTCCTATATGTATCAGAAAATGGAAAAAGGGAGATTATTTTATTCCGTTCGGTTCAAATTTAAAGAAAAAACTTAGTGATTTTTTTATTGATAATAAATTTTCAATTCTTGAAAAGGAAGAAATTTGGCTTTTATGCTCTGACGATAAAATAGCGTGGATTATCGGGCAAAGAATTGATAATAGATTCAGAATATCAAAAAATACGAATTTGATTTTAAGAATAGAGGTAAATATTTAAAATAACATTTGCTTTTATTTCAATAGCGAGAAGACAAATTCAACACCTTGAGGTTCACGAGTCCTTATCGAAATTTCTCCTTTATGAAAATTTACTGCATTTTTCACGATTGATAATCCCAATCCCGTTCCTCCTTGTTTTCTCGAACGACCGGTATCAATTCTGTAAAAACGTTCGAATATTCTTTGTTGATGTTCTTCAGGAATTCCAATGCCTGTATCGCTATATAAAAAATAATAATAGTTTTTATCATCAAAATAATTCGAGATAAATATCTCAATTTCTCCGCCTCCATAGTTAATAGTGTTTTCAATTAGATTTTGAAAAATTGAATAAATCAATTCTCGATTTCCTTTAACAATTGCTGATTCACTAATTTGCAGATTGGTTTTAATACTTTTATTATTCAGTCTTATCAGCAAATTTTCGATAACTTCATTAATTACATCAAGAATTTTAACATCTTCAAGCTTATAGAGATTTTCGGCTTCTTCGATATTATTAAGAATAGAAATATCCTTAATCAAATCACTCAATCGATTAGCCTGATGAAAAGCTCGCTCAGTAAAATATTTTTGCTTTGCCGCTTCCATTCCATCATTATTAAGTATAGTTTCCAAGTATCCCTTTATAGAACTGATAGGTGTTTTTAGCTCATGAGAAATATTGCCTGTCATTTGTTGTTTAATTAAACGATTTTTTTCTTGCTTTGAAATGTCTTTAATGATGATTTCAAAACTATTATCATTGAAAATAATACACCTAACATCAAAAAATTTCCCGTTTCTATCAATTAAAAACTGCTCCTGAATTTCTGAACCTTTTGCAGTTTTATCTTTTATTTCAAGATTTCTGTCAACAAATCGGTTCAAGTCATCGAATTCATCCATTACAAAAATTTGCTCAGATGAAATTTCCGAAACATTTGAAATAAGATTAATAAATTGAATAAAATGATGATTTGAAAGTATTTCTGTTTTTTTAGATGTAAAAATAGCCATACCTTCATTAATCACAAAAAGATGCTGGAAAAGCTTCTCCTTTTCAATTATTAACTCATCCTTTGTTTTTTTTAGATTATTATAAATTTGAATTATTTGTTTGCCAATCACACCTAATTCATTTTTTGGAAACACAATTTTTGAATCAATTATTTCATTATTTCCAGCCTTAACGGCAAAATCTTCCAGCTTTGAAATTGAAACACCAAACCTGTTTGTAACATATGTTAAAACACTTACAGCTAATAAAAACAAAACTATAATAAAATAAATCAAAAACATATCAATTTTAAGGAAATCAATAATATTCACATCGTAAACTACTGCTACTCTGATAAAGTAATTTTTATAATTTTTAGCATAATAATAGAACTCATTGTTTGTAGAACTTGATTTTCTAATACTTGTACCAAAATCAGCTTCTAATGACTCTTGAATTTCCGGCCTATTTTTATGATTTTCTAAAAGCTTATTATCCTTTACAAAACTATCGTATAAAACATTTCCATCAATGTCAATTATGGTAATTCTTGTATCATCTTGAGGAATAATATTTTTAATTGAGTCTATCAACTTAAATTCATTGTTTTCCATTATTGACCTGCGCTCAATATAACGATTTGTCAATTCGGCTATATTATCAAGAGTATTTTCTAATTGATGAATTCTATAATCCTTTTCGCGTTTAAATTGAAATATAGAAATAACAAGTATTACAAACGTAAAGGTCAAAAAGAAAAATAGAAAAAGTTTTTTTTTATAAGAATGCTTTAAGGGCATAAAATTTATTTAAAAAGTTTAAATCTCAAAACAATAACCATAACCGGAACGATTAATTATATTTTTACCGTATTTCCCTATTTTTTTTCTAATTCGAGCAATATTAACATCAATAGTTCTGTCAATCACAATTACATCATCGCTCCAAATTCTATCAAGGATGTCGGCACGCGAAAAAACTCGCCCAACATTCTGCATAAATAATTTTAAGATTTCAAATTCCTTTTTTGTAAGACTAACAACATCATTATCAACTATTAACTTTTTGTTTTCAATATTCAGTTCCAAGCCTTTGATTTTAATAATTTCTTCTAAATCATTTGAATTAGCCGAAGTTCGAATAGTAACGGCTTTCACTCTTGCTATAACTTCTTTTATTGAAAAAGGTTTTGATATATAATCATCAGCCCCAAGAGAAAATCCGGTTAGTGTATCATCCTCAGTGTTTTTCGCAGTTAAAAAAATTATAGGAGTTTTTAACAACTTGTCTTTACGAATTTTTTCAGCAAACTCAAATCCCGACATTTTCCCCATCATCACATCAAGTAAGATGACCGAGAAATTTTCTAATGGCTTTTCTAATGCTTCTTCAGCAGAAAGGGCTATTTCTACCTCAAATCCTTCTTTTTCAAGATTAAATTGCAGTATTTCACATAAATCTTCTTCATCATCAACTATTAATATCTTAAAATTCGCATTATCCATAGCACGTCATTTTAATATAATTCTATTTCACCTTATCCTTCAACTGTATTTGCTAAAAAATATTTCAATTATTATCAAGGCATTTTACATTTTTTTCCTCAACAAAAATACATTATTTAAATCGAAAAAAAGGGCTACAACTTAAATGGGAAAATTCAAAAGTTGTAACCCAATAAAATGTATTAACCTGAGAATATTTGCAATCTTTACTTATTTTTATTAGACATTTTTAAAATAAAAAGAAATAACTTTTTGCCTACAAACTTGAGAGTTAAATATTTCATAAATATTACAATATTGTTACAATATTGTTAACTTGAAAGCAAATAAAATCCATTTAAAATAAATCATCTGATTCTTATAATTAGTAATTTTGCAATTGTAAAATTGAAAGCAAATGCGAAAGAAAGTTGATTTTTTGATAATTGGATCCGGAATAGCCGGTTTAAGTTTTGCACTGAAAGTTGCCAAATATGGGAGGGTTTGCATAGTTACAAAAACTAATGCAGAAGAAACAGCCACGAAATATGCTCAAGGTGGAATTGCAGCCGTAATGTACAATCCCGACACTCACGAAAAACATATAAAAGACACCATGATTGCCGGTGACAATCTTTCAGATGAAAAAATTGTTAGAATTACAATATCTGAATCCACTGAGCGAATCGAAGAATTAATTGACTGGGGTACACGATTTGATAGAGTAAAATCCGGAAGATATGATTTGGCAAAAGAGGGAGGCCATTCAGAGTATCGGGTTTTGCATCATAAAGATAATACCGGTAATGAAATTGAAAGAGCATTATTGAATCAAGTTATCAAACATCCTAATATTGAAATACTTGAAAACTATTTCACGGTTGATATAATTACTCAGCATCATCTTGGAACCGAACTATTTAAAAAATCAAAAAACATTCATTGCTATGGTGTCTATGTATTAAATCCTTTAACTAGAGATGTTGACACAATTTTATCAAAAACTACTTTATTGGCTACCGGAGGCTCGGGAAATGTTTATAACACAACTACTAATCCTAAACTTGCAACCGGAGATGGAATTGCAATGGTTTACAGAGCAAAAGGACAAATTGCAAATATGGAATTTTTTCAATTTCATCCCACTTCATTATTTAATCCAAAGGAAAAACCCTCATTTCTAATTACCGAAGCCCTTAGAGGATTTGGTGCTATCTTGAAAACTTTAGATGGCAAAGAATTCATGGAGAAATATGATAAAAGGGCATCACTAGCTCCTCGTGATATTGTTGCAAGAGCAATTGATAACGAAATGAAAATAAGAGGTGATGAACATGTTTATTTGGATTGTACTCATCTAAACAGCAACGAATTAATTACTCACTTCCCAACAATTTATGCAAAATGTTTAAGCATTGGAGTGGACATTACAAAAGAAATGCTTCCTGTAATTCCTGCTGCTCATTACTCGTGTGGAGGAATTGCCGTGGATGAATATGCAAGAACCTCAATAAAAAACCTTTATGCGTCAGGTGAGTGTGCCCATACAGGCCTTCACGGCGCTAATCGCTTAGCATCTAATTCATTACTTGAATCTGCCGTTTTTTCACACAGGGCAAGTATTGATGCTTTAAAGAAATTTAGAGATATTAAATATTGTGATCAAATACCTGAGTGGGATGCCGAAGGTACGGTAATGAATGAAGAAATGATACTTATCACTCAATCTATCAAAGAATTGCAGCAATTGATGAGTAATTATGTTGGGATCGTACGCTCGAATCTTAGATTGAAAAGAGCTTTAGATCGTTTAGAAATTATTTATCATGAAACTGAACTGCTTTACGAAAAATCAATACTTTCGGTTGAAATCTGTGAACTCCGAAATTTAATAAACGTTGCTTATCTTATAATTAAAATGGCAATTCAAAGAAAAGAAAGTATCGGACTTCATTATTCAATTGATTACCCGAAAATTAATGAATAGCATAAAAGTAAACTCATAGTTTTTTGAATTTCACAAGCTTCAAATTTTAGGTTTTCGGAATAGACACTCAAAAAAACTGAGTTTTTGTGGAGAGTCAAATTAACTGAAAGATTTCTATATTTTTATTTTAATCTTTCTGGAAATTTTATTTAATTTTGATTATAATAAAATCCTTTATGGAAAAAACTTATTACAGCATAGGTGAGGTCGCAAAAATGTTCGGTGTAAATACATCCTTAATACGTTTTTGGGAAAATGAATTCGATATTATTAAACCCCATAAAAACAAAAAAGGAAACCGTATGTTCACTCAACATGATGTTGATAATTTCCACATTATCTATCATCTGGTTAAGGAAAGAGGATTTACACTTCAGGGTGCAAAAAATAAATTGAAAGAAAAAAACACCGATTATTTTGAAAACATTCAGCTTATTAAAACCCTAAAAAATCTAAAGGCATTTCTATTGGAAGTAAAAGGGAATATGTAATTATAACTTAATCCATTGAAAAATTTCCTAAAATTTTATTGAAAAGACTAATCATTTCATTAATCGTTTCCGGTTCTGTTATCCATTGATTTAAAACATATAATCCGATAAGAGACTTCCCTTCAAAACTTTTTACAAAATTTATTTCCTTTGTATTTATAATAAGTCTTGCTGCCTCAAATTTATTAAAAAAAACCAATAAATCGTCATTCAACATATTTTTGGAAAATATTTTCCTTACAAATCTCTCATTATTACTTTTTACCACCAATTGCTTGTCAATAATATTTATTCCTGTTTTTAGCTGCCGAGATGAAAACAGAGAATTTATTTTATCAAGAACATCTTTCTTTGTAATAGAAACAAAATCAGTTTTATTATGAACTTTAAGTTGCGAAAAAATCCCTGAATAAGTGCTTTCGTCGCTTATACGTTGAGTATTGCTAAAAGCCACGTAACATATATTAGGAGAAGCTTTTGGCTTCATCCAAACATATTTTTCATTGTCCCTTGTGTAAATTATCGGCCCCTCTTTATGGCAGTCAACAATGCTATGAAACTCAAAATCATTTCTTTTTGCAAAATCCTGCAAAAGTTTTATACTTTCTAACATATTAATAATATTTCTTTGGTAGTAAATAAACCTGAACATACTCTTCAATTCCTTCTTCGAGTGAATGAAAAGTTTTAGTGTATCCCTGAGAAAAAAGTTTTTTCATGTTTGCTTCCGTAAAATATTGATATTTATCACGGATATCAATAGGGGTATCAATAAATTCAATGTTTTCAGGTTTTCGCATTGCTGAAAACGTTGCTCTCGCCAAATCTAAAAAAGTCCTTGCTTTTCCGGTTCCCAAATTATAAATCCCTGAATGTTTCTGTTGAGTCATCAGGAAATATAAAACATCAACAACATCTTTTACATAAACAAAATCACGCAATTGTTTGCCATCCTCAAAATCGGGATTATGTGATCTAAAGAGTTTAACTTTCTGTGTTGCATTTATTTGATTAAAAGAATGAAAAATTACCGAAGCCATTCTTGCTTTATGAAACTCGTTAGGGCCGTAAACATTAAAAAATTTCATTCCTGCCCAAAACGGTGGTTGAAATTTTTGTTTTAAAATCCATTTATCAAAATCATTTTTCGATTCACCGTAAGGGTTTAAAGGCTTTAGCTTTTCTACAATTTCATGATTATCATCATAACCAAATTCACCCATCCCATAAGTGGCAGCCGAGGAAGCATAAATCAAAGGAATTTCGTATTTAGTGCAAGCCTTCCACATCGTTTTTGAATAATTGAGGTTCAATCTATCAAAAACCGCAGTATCAAATTCAGTTGTATCTGTCCTTGCTCCAATATGAAAAATAAAATCAAGGTCCCGAAAATTATTGTCAAGCCAATCAAAAAATAAATTCCTGTCAACTTTTTCTTTTACAACTTTGTTGGTAATGTTCTTGTTTTTTTTCGGATTTGTAAAATCATCAACAACTACAATATCCTTAAATCCTTCATTATTAAGCTTGCTAACTAAACTACTTCCAATAAAACCGGCAGCTCCTGTTACTATTATCATGATTTAAATTAAATATTTGTTTTCAAAAGTACAAAAAGAATTCTGAATGGGATGAGGAAATATAGGGAATAGGGGAAATAAAGGAAATAAAGGGAATAAGGGAATAAGGGTCTTGTCCTGAAATAGGTTTAATAAAAAAAAGCAGTAAAATTTCTTCTACCGCTTTTCTACTAACAATAATTTATGAAATCACTCCTACTTTTTCCCTTTATCTTTACAAGATTTTGAGCAGGGTGTATTTCCTGATTTACAATTTGCAGGATTGCAATTTTTAGCTTCCGGGCATTTTGAAGGATCGCATTTTTTCCCATCTTTGCTTTGTCCTTTTGAACAACAAGTTTTTGCATTAGAACAACAAGTTTTTGTCCCACTTTTACATGAGGTTTTTGAGGTAGCTTTACAAGTTTTCGCCTCAGGACAAGTTTTTGTGCAATCAGCACTTTTAAGGTCTTTTTTAGTTATCGAAGTTTTTGCTTTTCCTGCATCGTTAGTACTTTGTGAAAATGAATAAATCGGCGTAACCATAAGCATTAAAGCAACACCGGACAAGATCAAAATAAGTTTTTTCATTTCTTTATTATTTAATAATTTATATTTGAAGCAAAATTAAACCAAGAAAAATAAATCTATGTTATTTACATGTTAATTGATGTTAAGATGATGTTAATTTTTCTTTGCGTATCTAAAATATCTGTAATTTCGTAAAAATGAAACAAAAAAGAAAACAATTGGCATTAATTATAGTCACTTTTGGCTTTTTGATAGCTTTGGTGATAATACAGGTTAACTGGATATTAAATGCAGCTTCAATACAAGAGTCTCAATTCAGCCATAGTGTAAATTTAACTTTAAACCGAATTGTTGAAAATATTTCAAGAGACAAACAAATGTGCAAAAACGTTGAGAATTGTTTTATTACAGTTGACTCAACGCCATGTTGTTTGCGGACGAGATACTATAATGAATGGCTAAAAGTTGATTCAATAATTAAAAATAACCTTGAATACTATAATATTGATCTTGAATACGAATTTGAGATTGTTGATAGTGAAAACGATTCGATTATAAGTATAATAAATCAACCATATTATTCCCAAAGCCTTGAGAAAGCTTTGCAGCAATCGGGAATTCAACTGAAAATTAATTTTCCCGAAAGAAAAGAATTTATTCTGGCTCAAATCGGAACCATGTTCATTACTTCTATTCTTCTGATAATCTTAATAATGATTTCTTTGATTGTTATTATTAATTATTATATAAAAGAAAAGAAAATTGCCGAGAACACAAAAGATTTCATTAATAATATGACCCATGAATTTAAAACTCCATTGGCAAATATTGCTCTCGCAAATAATATGATATCGAAAAATAAAGATGTTTCATCTTCCGAAAAATTAAAAAAATATACTTCTATTATTAATTTTGAGCAAGAAAAACTTCAGGATCATGTTGAAGGATTATTGTATTCAGCAAGCCTCGAAAATCGCTCAAATGATAATAATGAAGTGATTGATGTTTGTAGTTTATTGCAAAAAGCAGAAAAATCCTTCGAAGTACAAATAGCACAAAAACAAGGAGATATTATAATTAACGAGTGCGATTCGCAATGTTATACTTTCGGGGATAAAAAGCATTTGTTAACGGCTTTTTCAAATATTATTGATAATGCAATTAAATATTCAAGCAAGGCTCCAAAAATTACTATCGACTCTTTAATAAAAAATAAAATCATATTTATTAGAATTAGAGATAATGGAATAGGAATAGCAAAAGAACATCAAAAAGAAATTTTTGAAAAATTTTACAGGATTCCTACCGGCGACCTTCATAATATTAAAGGTTTTGGTTTAGGACTTTCTTTTGTGAAAAATGTTATTGATTCCTTTGGAGGAAAAGTAAATGTTAGCAGTTTAAAAGGAAAAGGAAGTGTTTTTGAAATTCAATTACCTTTGTTTTCGGAATAATTCATTATGAAAATGGAAAAGAATTTTATTAAGATTCTACTTGTCGAAGACGATATAAATCTTGGTTTTCTGTTAATTGAGTTTCTTGAATCGAATGGTTTTGATGTAAAACTTTATCGTGATGGCGAATCGGGATTTAAGGGATTTCAAAAAGGGCAATTTGATTTTTGTATTTTGGATGTTATGCTACCGAATATTGATGGTTTTACGCTTGCTAAAAAAATCAGGACCGAAAACAAAAAGATTCCTATTATTATGCTTACGGCCCGATCGTTACAAGAAGATAAAATTAAAGGTTTCAATATCGGTATTGATGATTATATTACGAAACCCTTTGACGAAGAGGAACTTATTTGCCGTATTAAAGCTATTCTTATGAGAGTCGGAATTGATGAAAATATTAAAGATGCAATTTTGTTTAAAATCGGGAAATATCAATTCGATTACAAAAACCAAATGCTTTCATTTTATGACTCGAAAAAAAGATTAACGGCCAAAGAAAGTGAGATTTTAAGATTTTTATGCCTTTCAAAAAATAAAATCGTTAAACGTAACGATATAATGATCTCTGTTTGGGGCAATGACGATTATTTCATAGGTCGCAGCCTTGATGTGTTTATTTCAAAACTTCGCAAACATCTCGATAAAGATCCTAACATAAAAATCGAAAGCATTCCGAGGGTTGGCGTGGTGTTGTCGGATAAAGTTAATTAAATCATTTCTAAAAAAACACACAAATTAAGTTAAAAAATAGCTTATACTGCTGAAAATTTTTTGCAATTTTTTCAATTAATATTGTTATTTTCTAACACTGTTAATTATTTCACAATTTTCTTGGAAAACAAATTCCTTAGATATATTTTTGCATAAAAAATAAATTTAGAGATTGAATGAAACATATTCCACATAAAACCATAGAAAGGCTAAGTCAATACAGGCGAGCCTTACTATTATGTTTATCAAAAGGAAAAGATCATATTTTTTCACATGAAATAGCAAAAATTCAACATATTACACCTGTTCAGGTTAGACGAGATCTTATGTTGATTGGATATACCGGCACTTTACGTAAAGGATATAAGATTCAAGAACTTATTGAATTGATTGGCGAAATTATCGATAGCAAAGAAGGACAGAAAGTTGCAATCGTGGGAATTGGAAACCTTGGTAGAGCAATAATAAAATATTTCAAAAATAAAAGGCCTAAACTTGCCATTGTTGCAGCTTTTGATAGTGATCCAAAAAAAATTGGAAAAAAATTCTCAGGTGTTACTTGTTATAATATTTCAGATATGCCTAAAGAAATTAAAAACCAAAACATAACTATTGCAATTATGACAGTTCCTGATGACAGAACTATTGAGATTGCCGATTTACTTGTTAAATCAGGAATTAAAGGAATCCTAAATTTTACACCAAGGCCTATTAATGTTCCCGACAATGTTTTTCTTGAAGAATATGATATGACTACAAGTATTGAAAAAGTTGCGTTTTATGTTAAAGATGTTCAAGCATAAAAAGAATTGTCTGTATGCTTAATGCATCGAACATTTTTTCAACAGAATCTGTATCGGCGGCATCCGGTCCTAAGAGTGCATTTTTTATCAAAAAAGCTTCAAAATCATTATCATTTGCACCAAAATAAGTTGCCAAAACACATCCGGTTGAACTTAAGCCACAAAGGAAAAGCGAATTTATATCGTTTTCTTTTAGGTATTTATTCAACTCGGTTTTATTAAAAGCATTTCCATAGTTTTTTATAATCTGGAAATCACTTTCTTCTATTTTAATTGAATCGGAGAATTGAAACTCCACTGAACCGGGTTCGGGCCCCCAATCTTTGTCGGTATGATAGACTCGGATAATAGGTAAATCGAATTTTCGAAATACCCAAATAGAAGAATTAATCATTTCAATTGCAGATTCTTTACCTATATCATCCATCCAAGATAAATATTTGTTTTGGACATCAATTACCAATAAGGCCGCTTTCATTTGTTTTTTGTCTTCCTTTTTCTCAGTTTGAGCAAAAGCTCCTAAAAAAAGGAAAACCGAGATAATCACTAAGATAATTTGTTTTTTCATGGTTGTTTTTGGCATATGCCTTTGTTTAGTTATAATATTTATACAAAATAATTCATTTCTATTGGGTTTTGTCTTGTGTCAAATACATTTACTATATCAATTCGATTTTTAATCTTATTAATCCAATAAATAATTTTGTAATTTTTATAAACTAAATATCTGAAATTCTGAGGGCGTCCAGATAATAGTTCTTCTTCTTGTCCGATGTAAGGATTTTTCTTTAATCCGATTGTTGCATCAATAATTCCTTTTACTAATTCTTGAGCAGTACGATTACTGACGTTCGTTTCATAGTAATCAAATATAGCGTCTAATTTATTTTCTGCGAATCGAGTCCAATATACAGTTAAATCCATTTTTCATTTAAAACTGAGGCTTTAATAACGCGATCATTTTCAGAATCATCCATTGCTTGATCAATTTCATTATTAAACTGATTCAAGTCCATTGGTTTTTGATTATTGATGTACTGTTCTGATATATGTTTTTTCAGCAATTTTTCTAATCTACAAATTATTTCTTCGTTTTGAACTCTAAGGAATTCCTGAATAAATGATAATTTCCGTGTTTCAATATTCATTTGTTATTGATTTTTTTTCAAAAGTACAATATTTTTAGTCATGAAACTAAACATAATTACTCATTTTTTTTAAATTTCTTCTGTTTTTTAATTACGCCTCAAATTCTTTAAGCATTGTTTTTAAAGATATCCAAAAGGGGCGAATTTCCTTTTAGCAAATCCTAAAGCAGTATTCACGCTTACCCGATAAACCCATGTACTCAATTGAGATTCGCCTCTGAAGTTTTCTAAGCTTTTCCAAATATTTATAAGAACTTCCTGATAAATATCATTATTATCATCCTCATTTGAAGAATAATACCGACAAATATTACTTATTTTTTCTTTATTTTCTTTAATGATTGTTCTAAATATTTCTTCTTTTTTAAGCATAAACAATTTATTTGCTTTTTTAATTTAGTTAACCAAAGATAGAAAATGTTACAAAAAAAGATTTCCCGCTGATCACGCAGATTTACGCTGAAAAAATTATCGAATATTATCTATGACTCTACCTGACTTTGTTATTCAGGTTGGCTTGCAAGACTTTCTTTTACACCCGATAGAATTTCAGGATGTTGCATATGTGGCTTCTTCAATTCAAAAAGTAATGCTTCAACGGAATCAACTTTTATTTCATTTTTATTTTTAGAAACAATTAAATATTTATTTTTATCGGAATTATTAATCTTTATACAAATTTCAGCATTTTTGTCATTAATAAAACCATTTCTTTTCAATGCCTTTGAAACCCAATTAAATTCTCTTCCCTCTCCTAAAATATTTATTTTTTTCTCGTTTCGTTCACAACTGATAAAACTACCTGAATCATTGTCAAATTCGATTCCATCTTTCTCAAAAAAATCATTAAAATCTCGATTTAAAACAAGGTCTTCTGGTGTTCCACATTTAATTTCTTTACCTTGAGCAAGAAGAATCAAACGATCGGAATATTGAAGGGCAAGGTCAAGTTCATGTGTTGAAAGGAAAATCGTTTTACCGGCTTTATGGGCCAGGTTTTTAAGTAGTTGCATGATTTCGATTCGGCTGGGCAAATCAAGGAAAGCAGTAGGTTCATCCAGAATTATTATTGGAGTTTTTTGGGCAAGAGCTTTGGCAATTATTGCCTTTTGTGCTTCTCCATCACTAAGTTCACCACAAAGCTTGTCTTGCATTTTTATAATCCCTACCTGTTCAAGCGATTCGTTTACAATTAATAAATCATCGGAAGTTAATTTCCCGAAAAATCCGGTATAAGGATAGCGGCCCATCGAAACAAGTTCTTTGACTGTAATGTTTGCAGTGTCGGTTTTTTCGGTCAGAACGACACTAATTTGTTTTGCCAATTCAGTTTCTGAATAGGATTTTATTTCTCTATTATTTAAAAATATTTTACCCGATAAAGCACTCGCGAAACCCACAAAAGTTTTTATTAATGTAGATTTTCCGGCTCCGTTTGGGCCAATCAAACAAATAAATTCTCCCTTATTTAAACTTAAATTTATTCTCTCATGAAGAATAATTTCCGACCTTCGTTTTTTATCAAAGCCAATACTAAGATTTTCGGTATGTAAAAGTTTCTTCATTTTTTATTTAGTATAAGCCAACATGAGAATTAGATATTAATTAAATGAATTCAATTTTTTCTTTTTCAAAACAACAGAGATAACAATTGGTGCTCCTATCATTGAAGTTACGGCATTGACCGGCAAAGCTCCATCGAAACCCGGCATTCGAGCAATCAGATTGCAAAATAAGGCTAACAATGCACCGAAAAATATTACACCGGGCACCAAAACTTTATGGTTTGAAGTTGAATAAAGCATGCGTGCAAGATGAGGAACAGCAAGACCTAAAAATGCAAGCGGCCCACAAAATGCAGTTATTACTGCTGTTAATAATCCGGTTACTAATATTATTATTAATCTTGATCGCTTAATATTTAATCCGAGGTTTTTGGCATAGTTTTCACCAAGCAAAAGCATGTTTAAAGGTTTTATCAAAAGAAAGGAAAAAAATAGTCCTATAAAAATAATAGGGATGAATACGTTCATTTGACTCCATGAAATATTAGAAAAACTTGCAAGTCCCCAAATTGCAAAAGCATGCACGTTTTCGCTAATGCTGTAAAACTGTAAAACTCCAACCAAGGAAGAACTAATATATCCTATCATAATTCCAATTATTAGGAGCATGGCATTGTTTTTAACTTTTTGTGCGAGAAACAAAATTAGTAGAAGTACTAAAACAGAGCCTGCAAAAGCTGCAAAAACAACAGTTAAATTTCCAATTATTTCGATTCCCGAAAATGCAAAGCCTCCAATGTTCCCAACAAACATAATTACAAAAGCTACACCAAGGCTTGCTCCCGAGCTGATTCCAAGAATTGAAGGCCCTGCCAATGGATTCCGGAAAAGGGTTTGCATCAGCAAGCCACCAATGGCGAGGCCACTACCGGATAGGCATGCAGTTATGGCTTGCGGCAAACGACTTTTTATTATAATATTGACCCAAACCTGATTTTCGGATTCCTGTCCAAGGAGAATTTTAATTACTTCAGGAAAAGGAATATAAACAGAACCGACAGCAACATTTAAAACAAAAAACAATATTATTCCAAGCAAAAGCATTAAGCTTAGAATTAGATTGTTACTTTTTTTGCCTTTGGCTATTCCTATTATTTCCATTTTAATAAACGCTTAAAATATTTAGGTTTATAATCAGTGAGTAATTCAGGGTGAGTGGCTTTTATTAAATCGGCAAGAACAATATCGGGCTCCATAATGCCATCTTCAAAATAGCTATTTTTAAAGGTGTTACAAAATATAATATTTGTGTCCTTAAAAGCTTTAAAGTCTGAATACGGCTCAAACTCCATTGCTAATTGATTGTATGAATATTCTCCATCGAAGTAATCTTTTATGCACCAAAATTCGGCAGATGCAGCTTTTGCGTAAACGGTTTCAAAATCAAGTGCCAGAGCTTCGTAGGTTTTTTTATTTTTCCAAAGGTAATTTACACCGGCATCCTCAAAAAATTTAGACATATAACTTTCTCCACCGGGTAAATACCAAATTTGACCGTATTTTTTTGAAGTAAAAATATCAGCCTGATCTTTTTTGCTTTTGCAAAGCTCTTTCAATTTTTGATATTTATTAACTATAGAATCAAATACCTGATTTGCATAATCCTCTTTATTAAAAAAACAGGAAAGAAATTTAATCCACTCAGCCCGCGCAAGAGGCGTTGTTTCAAGAAAGCTGGTGTTTATTACCAAATTGATGCCAATTTCCTCAAGTTTTTCAAAATTGTTTCCGGGATGAGGAGCAAGTAACAGAATATCGGGGTTTATGCTAAGAAGCTTTTCATGATTAATATTTAGAGGTGAACCAAATTCAAGTATTTCTCCTTGCTTAACTTTTTTATGAATATATTGGTTTTTAATGTATTGTGCTTCCGAAACTCCACAAATCGCATCCAAAACCCCAAGACGATTTGCATACCCGATTTGAGTGGAATGCAGGCAGGCAAAACTGTTTAGAGGAATGAAAATCCGTTTTCCTTTTATTGAATCGGCTACGAAATTATTTTTATCCGTTAAAATATATGTATTCAATACCTGAGTTGTATCTCTTGGATTATAGATTTTTATAAGTTTATAATTATCAAAATAATCAACTTTAAAACCTTTTGCAAATTTAGGGAATGCTTTTGCAGAATAAACTATTTTTTCGGATTTCAAATTACTAATTTCATCCTGTTGTTTTATTGAATTACATGAAATGAAAAAGATTAAAACAATTGAAACTGTTGCAAATGTTATTAAATATGTGTTTTTCTTCATTTTTTTACTTTTTTTCCCGAAAGCATTCTTCCATGATTAGGCAGGTTTTCTGGCTTTCCATTAATCTTGGAATTGTAATACTACTTACGCAGTAGATTGTTTTCCAAAACTCTAACGAAAAAAAATATCGTTAGGGATTACAGTTGCGGGTACAGCACCGGATTTTCACCGGCTTCCCTTTTCAAGCATCTCTGCTCACCGAATCACACGCAAACTTAATGTTTTTTTGGTTTGGATGAATTTTTAGGTGAAAACAAATCAATTGAGGGCAAACCAGAGGCAATTGTGTTCAAAAATGGGTAACGTCCAACAGAAGACAAGATTAATGCGACTTCACCGAATAATCCTGTCTATTTGTTGGCATTTCGTTATTATCTGCTTATAGCTTTCAGTGCTCCAATTAGATACTTTGGATTATGTGCAGAATCATACATTGGGTGAACTTCTTTACCGGTTTCAAATAAACCATAAACTGCCATTTGAGCAGTTCTAACAGAGTACTCAACTGTAAATACACAGTCCTTTGGAGCTTCGGCAAATTGACCTAAAAAGGCAAAATTTGTTGATCCTTTGGGTAAAACATCAGGCCTATCACCAATTGTGCGTGGCATAAACAAACTATCAATGAAAGGCATAGCAACCGGAATACAATTTATTTTTCCTGATTCAGTAACAGGTCTCATTAAATCTTGAATTTTCAGATGATAATATAACTCTTCAAGCATTTCGGCTCCATTACATTCAGACATTGTTTTGTTTAGGTAATTTCCTTTTCTATCAGGATAAAGGCCATAACCCCAGAAAATCTTAACATCATTTGGTTGATTTAGAAAGTGTGGTTGACGTGCAATTACAAATGACATTAACCAATTTGAATCGGTCAGGGTTACCAAACCACCTGTTCCATCGGTATTTCCTGAAAAATTTTCCATATAATCATGGAAAGTTGAGTCTTTCATAGTTGCAGTAAATGAATACCATTTTTGCAAATCAATATTATCACAAAAAGGACTTGGATTTCCAAAAGCTTTATCTTTATTTGCAATCTTTTTCCACAATTTCCAAGAACCGGATTCTTCTATTCCTAAAAGTTTAGCAGGAGTATCCCATGTTCCGTTATTAGTACTTTCAGTAATTGAACCATTTGTAAAAAACACATAGTCGTTTTTTTCTAAAACTATTTTTTTCTTATCCTTTAAATGTATAACTGTTGCGGTTTTTGTATCTTCCGATAAATCAAAATCAATGTCGATAACTTCTGTTTTCATATGAAAATTAACACCTCTTTCTTCAAGGTATCTTCTCATTGGAACTACAACAGAATCGTATTGATTGTATTTAGTTCGCATAACACCACCTAATCTATAAAGGCCATCAACCAAATGAATGAAACGTTTCATATATCTTCTCATTTCAGCAAGGCTACTCCATCTTTGAAACGCAAACATTGTTGTCCATATAAACCAAAATTTACTTTCAAAGAAACTCGGGTCAAACCAATCTTCAATCCGCTTGTTTCCTAAAGATTTTTCGGAAACAAAAGTAAGTTTTAGAAAATCTCCCTGTTGTTTTAACGTTAGGCCATAACTTGATACATCAAGCTTTTTTCCATCTTTTAATAGTCGAGCTTGTCCATTACTGACAAATCTTTTATTAAATTCGAAGGATTCATCTCTTACTGATATATTCGGGTCTTCTAAAGAAGGAATATGGGAAAGCAATTCCCAATAACATTCATAATGCATTTCGTGCATCCTTCCTCCTCTTACAACAAAGCCTTCTTCTTTATTACCGGCTCCATCAAGTGCTCCACCGGTGATTTTGTCTTTTTCAAGAATATGGATGTTCTTTCCGGGTACCCCGGCATCTTTTTCTAAGTAAACTGCACTTGCAAGACATGCAATTCCGCTACCAATAAGATAAACTTTTGAGTTTTTTGGATTTTTGTTTTTTTCCGTTTCCATAGTATTATTTATTTAATTATTTACTCTGTTAATGTGTTTTTTAATTCATCACTGAATATTTCATGATTTTTTCTCTTTATTTATTAAATGCCAAGGTTCCTTGTGTGTGATTTCGTTTGGCGAATTCGGAGCGTGTCTGCATCCTTCGTTTAAACTGAGGAAATGAAATTGTGACAAAAACCTTTTACAATCTACCAAATGCCCTATATTTGTTGTCGAACTAAACCTTTTCATAAGTGGCTAAGTTAGGGAAAATGTTTATACTTTCTGTAATAAAATTATAAAATAGAATTTTTTAAAAAAGTTTTTTAAACCCAAGCTTCATATCAAAATACATGAGTTTCAAAAAACGGGTAATAGTCCAATCCCGAGGCCTCGGGAACAAGATTAATGCGGCTGCGCCGAATAACCCTGTCTATTATTTTTTATGCAGCGTATTTATCTGTTTCTATAAAGATAATCTGTAGGAATAATTATCTGATTATCTCTTATCAAAACAGTAAATAATAGATCAAAGTCAATTTCTTTATCGTTTACTTGTGCTGCTTTCCATTCTTTCATTGTATTAAATATCTCATAGGCTTTCACTTCCATTTCACTATCATTTACTGAAGATTTTACATTGATTTCTTCTAAATTATTTTCTTGACTAATTCTTAAACCAATAATTAACCATTGATTGGTTAATTCATAATTTTTAAAATTAGTTGTAATAGAAGTTAATAATTCAGGGTAAAATACTTCGTTTAAATTGTTTTTCTTATATTTCAAAATAATTACCAATTTTAAAATTATCTTGCAAAACTTGGCTTTGAAGGCTTACTGAAAAAAAAATGAGAGAAATAAAAAATACTTTTTTCATAAGTTGCTTTATTTTAATGAATTCTACTACCTGCAAACAATATACTACATAACGCTCAGTAATACTTGCTGCAAACGGTCAAAAAAAAAACTTGGGGGCATTATTACCCACTTATGTTTCAAGTTATACCGTTGTGTTTTGTCTATAATTCGTTTCATTTTTATACTTGCAACACGCTTGTTTTTGAGCCTTTATTAACAGTTGTTATTTTGTCCAGTTTTCTATTTGAATATTTCTTAGTCTATTGAAATGCTTCTCATTATTAGTAACTAAAATCATTTCATTCGCAATTGCAGTAGAACCAATTAACAAATCAAAGTCATCTACAATATTACTCTCGTTTCTAAGTCTCGCTTTCTCTACTGCGAAAATGTCTAATGAGTTGAAAATAGGAATTTACTTAAACCTATTTGCTAACTTGTTTATAACAACCTTATTCTTTTCAGAATTATCGCTTTTTGCTGCTCCAAACTTCAACTCAGCTATTGTAATTTCTGAAATATAAAGATTCTCAAATCCAATTTTATCAAACGTTTCTACCAGTCCAAATCTGCCTTTCAGAAAATAAATGCAAATATTTGTGTCAAGAAGATATTTCATAAATTCTCTAATTGTCTATTAGTAAAACGGGATTTTTCTAGATCATCAATAATTTCTTCTGCAGTTTGTTTGGAATCATATGCACCAAAAAGCTTTTTCCAAGAATCATTCTCTTGGCTAAACGGTTCTCTTAACGAATCTGATATTCGAGAAATTAATTCAAGCTTAACGTCAGGATTAAGATTTTTTATCATTCCGAAATAATTATCTACTATAAGGTTTCTTGCTTCCATTTTAAATTCTTTTTATTTTTCAATGATAATCAATTTACATTTAAAAAGTCGATTAAATAATTATGAGTTTTTTCAAGCCAAATACTGAAACATTACTATAATGACTGTTAACTTCGAAATAACGACATGCCTATTGTGTATATTCTATCGACTTGGGATGCTCTACAGCTTTA
>JAEINX010000061.1 GCA_016342645.1 Bacteroidales bacterium
GCCCGCTCTAAGGATGGCGGGCAAGGCTAAAACAATACTATAAGGAGAATTCCTAAAATAGGAATCCTTTTGGGGAACTTCAAAGATAAGATTTTTTTTTAAAATAAATCTTTTTTAAAAAATTTTTTTTATCATTTTTTATTCCCCCCTGAAATAATGATAAATTTTCTATAAATGCTCTTGAATATTGTTTTTCACCACTTCGCCGAAAATTCTCCTCATTTCACCTAATTGTTATTTACAAATGACTTAATTGAGCTTATTTTTGCTAAATATTAATTTAAAAAATAAAAATTATGAAAGAACAACCAACAAACAGATCAGCTATTGTCGGTGTATTACTGATATTAGCAGGAGCATTAATTTTTTTCGACCTTTTTAATATTTTTTCATTTCCATTCAGGTACTATATTTTTTCTTGGAAAACCCTTTTGATAGCAATTGGTATTGTTGCATTAATAAGCAATCATAACAAAGTTGTTGGGGTTGTGTTAATTGCATTGGGATTTGTATTTTGGTCACCACAGATTCTTGATTATCATTATAGTTTTAGCAATTTGTTTTGGCCTTTGGTTTTTATCGGGATTGGAATAATTCTAATTTTTAACAGAAGGACAGTTTGTCCGAGCCGGATTTGTGGTGAAAGATCTACAGACGAAAATATAAGTAATGACTTTTTTGAAGATTTAGCAGTATTTGGTGGAGGAACCAGAAATGTTGTTTCAAAGAATTTAAAAGGCGGTCAGATTACCGCAATATTTGGAGGCTCGGATATTGTTTTAAAGGAAGCTCAACCCGCCCCAAATTGTATAATTGATGTTTTTGTGCTTTTTGGAGGAACTAAACTAATAGTCCCCGATGATTGGGTAATCAAAAGTAATGTTGTTTCAATTTTTGGTGGATTTAATGATAAAAGGAATATTGCTTCTCAACAAAGTGATACAAATAAAGTTATTAACTTAAAAGGATTGGTTATTTTTGGTGGAGGGGAAATTAAGAGTTATTAAACTTAATACTCATGCTAAACCCTATTTTAAAACATAGGACTTATATAATTTTTTATTTAATTGGGTGGGTAATTATTGCAGTTGCCCACGCATTTGTTTTACAATATTATTATGAAATTGATATTGAAATTTCAATAGCCGATTCTCTTGTTTTCAATTTTATTTTTGCAGTTCTTGGAATAAATCTCTGGTATGTTGTACGTTTTAGTCAAACCCAATCATCTCCTTATAATCTTTTTTTAAATCATTTACTTTCAGCTACTATAACATGTTTAATATGGCTTACAATAAGCTTTTTTATTCTTCAGGCAATTTATGAAACAAATGTTTTTTACATCGACTTCCTAAAGGTTTCACTTCCCTGGCGAGCAATTATCGGCATTTTATTCTACTCGGTTTTTATTATGCTTTTTTATTTGATAATATATTATGAAGATCTTCAGGAGAAAACTCAAAATGAGACCAAATTAAATAATTTAGTTCAAGAAGCAAAGCTGAATGCTTTAAAATCACAAATAAATCCACACTTTTTATTTAACAGCCTTAATTCAATAAGCTCGTTTACGATTAGCAATCCTGAAAAAGCTCAGGAAATGATCATAAAGCTTTCCGACTTTTTGAGGTACTCGCTGGGCCATGACAAAAACGAAAAAACAAGCCTGAAAAATGAATTGAAAAATCTTCAAAGATATATTGACATTGAAAAAGTAAGGTTTGGTAAGCGGATGGCTTTTTCATTGGAAATTCCGGATAAATGTTTTGAAATATTGATACCGAACATGATATTGCAACCTTTGATTGAAAATACTATTAAACACGGAGTTTATAATAGCAGCGAAGAAGTTAAAGTGACATTATCATGCAAAAATGAAAACAATCAGTTAATTATTAAATTGAAAAACAATTACGTACAAAAAGTATCAAATAAAAAAGGCGAAGGAATCGGATTAAAAAACATTGAGCAGCGTTTACAATTAATATATCAAAGAAGCGATCTTTTGAAAATTATTAAATCGGAGAACCTGTTTGAGGTTGTTTTGATAATTCCCGGATAAGATAAGCAAGAATTGGTGGTTTTTTGGGGATACAGTTAAATTGTTGCTGATATAGGGAAAAGGCTAAAATTTAAAAACTAATAAACCTCAATTTCATAAGGCATTCTAAGATGTACACCTTTCATTTGCGACATTGTTTTTAAATATTCATAGTATTTATAATTATTTCCAAGTTCGCTTTCAATCAATGTTGAAGTTCCTCCTCCCATTAAATCTTCCATTAATTGAACTAAGGGGTCTTTTTGTTTTGGTAATGAAATTATTCTGTAATTATCCAATTCAGCAAGATCAGCAGCAGTTTGTATGGCTTTTTCCAAACCACCAAATTCATCAATTAATCCTATCTCCAAAGCATCTGTTCCGCTCCAAATTCTGCCTTGCCCGATATCGTTTACTTGTTCGATAGTCATGTTTCTGTCCTCGGCAACCTGCTTAACAAATTGCTTGTAAATTCGTTCGATTTCTCTATCAAGAAGCGATTTTTGAAATTCCGTCAATGGTTCGACAAGGTTGAAAAAATCAGAATTTTTATTGGTTTTAACATTATCAAAAGTAATACCGAGATTATTCAAAAACTTTTGAAAGTTCGGAATTATACCAAAAGCACCTATTGATCCCGTTAAAGTTGTTGGATCAGCCAGAATTTTAGTTGCCGGACTTGAAATCATATATCCTCCAGAAGCGGCCACATCACCCATTGAAACTATAAGCGGTTTTTCATTTCTTGCCAGTTTCACTTCTCTCCAAATTATTTCTGAAGCCAAAAAATCGCCTCCGGGGGAATTTACTCGCAAGACAATTGCTTTCACATCTTTGTTCTCGCGTGCTTCTCTTATTGTCCGAGAGAGTCTTTCTGAACCAATTGTCCCATCATCACCTTTTCCTTGTAAAATTGTCCCAAGAGCATAGATTACAGCTATTTTGTTTCTTGTGTATTTCTTTTTAGGTAAAATAGTCGGAGCAAAATTATAGTCTTCAATGCTAATGCTTTGTATCTCTTTGCTTTTTGGAATGCTTAAAAGTGTATGAATGGCGTCAATTAATTCGTCTTTATACAACAAATCGTCAACAAAATTATGTTTCAAAGCATCGTCAGCCGATCGCAAACTCAAATTATCTGCCAATAAATTCAATTCACCTATTGGGATATTTCTTGAAGTTGAAATTGCTTCTAAAACATTGTTCCAAAATGAATTTACAAGCATTTGTAATTGTTCCTGGTTTGCTTCGCTAAGTTTTTCTTTAATAAAAGGCTCAATCGCACTCTTATATTTTCCCTGACGAATAATTTGAGGTTCGATATCAAGCTTATTAAGAGCACCTTTGAAAAAAGTAACTTGAGCATTTAATCCTTTAAAAAATATAAATCCATTGGGGTTCAAAAAAACTTTATCCGACACACTTGCCAGATAATATGCGCCTTGAGTGTAAGAATTACTATAGCTGATTATAAACTTGCCGCTTTCTTTAAATTCAATTAATGAATTTCTGATTTCTTCAATTGTAGCAAATCCTGATGGAATTATACTCAAATTGAGGTAAATTCCTCTGATCTTGGGATCACTTTTTGCTTTTTCAATATTTTTTAAAATGTCATTTAAACCAAGTTTTTCTTTTAAACTCATCGAAGAAAAATCATATAAACTGATTGGATTCTTTGATGAACGATCAAGAATGGGTTCATCAAATTTTAAATGTAATATACAATTATCAGGAACTGGTACAAGTTCTTCTTTTGAAAATGATAGTACTGACGCAATAATTCCCATCATTATAAACAAGAAAATAATAAATGTCAGAATAGTTCCCAACATTGAAGCAAACATAAATTTAAAGAATTGTTTCATTTCTGTATTTTAAAAAATTATAGATTCTTTGTGCAAAAATAATCACTTAATATTTAAACATCAGTGTATTTTCATTTAAAAATATTTTTTTCTTTTTTTTGATAAAAAATAAATTTTTAAAGCAGAAATAAATCTTAATGAATAAGTGTATTAATCTATTGATTATGTGAAACAAAACAAACATATTAACAATTTTTTGTGAATAAATAATTTTTTTTGATTAAAATCAAAGCCTTTTTGATAGGATATTTGTTCAAAAGAAATGAATGAAGTACAATTGCTTGTTTAAATACCGTAAATTAATTTCAATAATTATTATTATATTATTGTGTAATGGAAGCGTTTCATTATCCGGTTCTTTATTCAAAAATGATATAATTAATTTTGAGGAAAGGCCAATACTCACATCTTTTTTACTGAAGAATAGTGGTTTCGGAAAACAATATGTTTTAAATCCGGCTTTATTTAAATCAGCAAAATTATTTAAGAAAAGTATTACTGACAAATATTTTATTAAAGCTATTTCAAAACCTTCATTTGAAATAATGAATTTGGGCAATTCGACTTCGGATGATTTGATGAGGTTTCTGATAAAATATAATTCTTCACTGGATCTGACAACAGTACTAAATATTGCGAATCTTTATATCGAAGAATCTAAAAAAGAGGGGATTAATCACGATATTGCATTTTGTCAGATGTGCCTTGAAACCGGTTTTTTGAAATTTGGTGGAATAGTAAATATTCAGCAAAATAATTTTTGTGGACTTGGGGCAACAGGAATTAGTGAAAAAGGTGAAGTGTTTTCTTCAAAACGGCTTGGAGTGAGAGCTCATATCCAGCATTTAAAAGCTTACGCCAGTTTAGAGAAATTAAACAATCATATTGTTGATAATAGGTTCAGGTTTGTCAAACGAGGAATTGCCCCAACCATTGACAAATTAACAGGCAATTGGGCATTGGACCCAAAATATGATGTAAAAATCAGATTTTTATTAAATCGGCTTTATAAAAATATGATTTAGTTAATTAAAAATTGACTATTTATTATTGGCTTTCCATACGTGTTTCTTTCAGTCGCTTGATATTTTATTAAATAACAAAACAATAAAACTAATCGGAATGAAAATTAATTTTTGTATTTTGTAAAAAAATTATCGAAAGTTAAAAAAAATGCAAATATTTGAAAAAGATGGACATAAGATTTACAATGGAGATGCTTTAGAAATATTATCGAATCAAATAGAAGATAATAGCATTGATTTAATATTTGTTGACCCACCATATAATATTGGGAAAAATTTTAATGGTAGAAAGGATAAATGGGAAACTGACAAGAAATATTTGGACTGGTCATATTTTTGGATTGAATTATTGATTAAAAAGTTAAAATCTACAGGTAGTTTGTATATTATGACTTCTACTCAATTTATGCCCTATTATGACATTTATCTCCAAGATAAGATTAATATTTTATCAAGAATCGTTTGGTATTATGATAGTTCTGGAGTTCAAGCAAAAAAATATTATGGCTCAATGTATGAACCAATACTATTTTGTGTAAAAGACAAAAACAACTATACATTTAATGCCGAAAATATTTTAGTAGAAGCTAAAACCGGCTCAAAAAGAAAGTTAATTGATTACAGAAAAAATCCCCCACAACTTTATAATACAGAAAAAATCCCCGGAAATGTTTGGGAATTCCCAAGAGTAAGATACAGAATGCCTGAATATGAAAAACATCCAACACAAAAACCGATAGCTTTATTAGAAAGAATAATAAAGGCAAGTTCTAATGAAGGGGACATCATTTTAGACCCCTTCTCTGGAACATTTACAACTTCTTATGTAGCAAAAACACTTAACCGAAAATCAATAGGTATTGAAATAGATGAAGATTATACAAAAATTGGATTAAGAAGGCTTTCTGTTCTTGAAAAATATAATGGGGAAAAACTTGAGAAAGAAATAAGAACTTTTGAAACTAAAAAAATAATTGAACAACAAACACTAACATTATTTGAGCCAGATGGAACACAACTTTACAAAACAAATCAAGAAAATATTAACAAATAATTTTGGTAAATTTTCTGAAGATGTATTTCAAAGAAGTGAATTACTGCAATACATAAACATTAAAACTGTTTCTGCAAATCGTGGCTCAAAATCGAGAGGTAGTTTTGGGAATTTATATGCTATTTATGTTCTAATTGATGATTATCTGAAAAATAAATTTGATAAAAAAAGGAAATATGATGAGTATGAAGGGGCAATTTTTTCTGCCTTATTTTCTCGTCAAAGAGAACTTCCTTTTGGTGCAAAATTACAGAATCACGCACTTAATCACAGGATGAACCAAGAATTTAAAAAAACATTTCCTACGTGTGATTATACACCAATAATCAGAGTTGTTGAAACAAAACGATATTGGATAAATGAAAACTTGCTCAATGTTAAAATTGACCGAAAAAAATGCAATATTGCTAAATCTGTAATAGAAATAATTGATAAATATATTGATACGAAAAAAAGTGCCTTTGATAATTTTATCAATACATTTGAAAATTTAAAGAGTATTTCAAGTAAAAAATCAGAAGAAATTGAAAATTTCATCTTAGATCTATTGGCACCAAATTTTGATGCAAGAATCTTTGAAATAGTTAGCTTTTCAATATTAAAATACTTTTTTAATGACAAATCTGTCTTTTGGGGTTTTGAAATAGATAAATTAGAAGAAGAAAATCTAAAATTGTATAAAACCGGAAGAACAAATGCTAATGATGGCGGGATTGATTTTGTGATGAAACCATTAGGACGTTTCTTTCAGGTGACAGAAACACTTGATTTAAAAAAATATTTTCTTGATATTGATAAAATAGAAAAATCCCCAATAACATTTGTAATAAAAACGGAACAATCTGAAAAAGAAATATTAAAACTCATAAAAGAAAAAGCTCAAGAACAATATTTAATAAAAGCTGTTGTTAAAAAATATATGGAGTGTATTGAAGAAATAATCAATATTGACACTTTGAGAAAAAGATTAAATCAATCAATTAAGCAAGGAAATTTAAAAAATATCTTGAATGAAATTTTAATACAGAGCAAGGTTGAGTTTAACTACGACTAAATAAAAAACTTTAGCTACCCAAAAAGATAAAAAAATTAATTAACAATCAAATGGCCGGAATATTAATAATTGATGATGAGAAAAGCATTTTAAATACTCTAAGAGATATTCTTGAGTATGAAAAATATTCTGTTGACGATGCTTTAGATGGAATTGAAGGACTGAAATTACTAAATGAAAATAAGTACGATGTTATTCTTTGTGATATAAAAATGCCTCGAATGGATGGACTTGAAGCACTTGAGCATATAATGAAAATAACAGATACGCCGGTTATTATGATTTCGGGACACGGTACAATTGATACGGCTGTAAGTGCAATTAAAAAAGGAGCATACGATTATATTGAAAAACCACTTGATTTGAATCGTTTGTTAATCACTATAAAAAATGCTCTTGATAAATCAAGTTTAATTAAAGAAACCAAAGTTCTTAAACAAAAAGTAAGCAAAACCTATGAAATGGTAGGTGAATCGGATGCAATTTCCGGAATTAAAACAATGATCGAAAGAGTTGCTCCAACAAACGCAAGAATTTTAATTACAGGCCCTAATGGAAGCGGCAAAGAATTAGTTGCTCGTTGGATACATGAAAAGAGCAATAGAGCGATATTGCCTTTTATTGAAGTTAATTGTGCAGCAATACCGGCTGAATTAATTGAAAGTAAGCTTTTTGGACATGAGAAGGGTTCGTTTACCTCGGCAATAAAACAACGAAAAGGAGATTTTGAGCTGGCAAATGGCGGAACCCTTTTTCTTGATGAAATTGGAGATATGAGTCTTTCTGCTCAGGCGAAAGTATTAAGAGCTTTGCAGGAAAATAAAATTATGCGAGTTGGTGGCGAAAAAGAAATTCCTGTTGATGTAAGAATAATCGCAGCTACAAATAAAAATATTAAGGACGAAATTAATAATGAAAGATTCAGGGAAGATCTATATCATCGTTTAAGTGTGATACTGATAAATGTTCCACCTCTTGAAGAAAGAAAAAAAGATATTCCTCTTTTAGTTAATCATTTTCTTTCGGAAATTTGTGAAGATCAAGGAAAACCAATCATGGAAATTGAAGATGAAGCATTAAAAGAATTAGAGAAAATCCGCTGGACAGGAAATATTCGTGAGTTGCGAAACGTAGTCGAAAGATTGGTGATTTTATGTGATGATGTTATTTCGGTGAACGATATTGTATTATTTGCACAGCCTTTAAATAAATAACAAAAAAAAATAAAAAAACTAATAATAATTAATAATTTTGCAGCCGCTTAAAAGAAAGTGATTATTGATTGATAAGTTGGTTTGAATAGTATTTTGGTTCCGTAGCTCAGCTGGATAGAGCAACAGCCTTCTAAGCTGTGGGTCGCAGGTTCGAATCCTGCCGGAATCGCTTAAAACGCAGTCCGAAACGGCTGCGTTTTTTTAATTAAAAAATCATATCTCCTCCTGATAACTGCTTTTTATCTTTAAGTTTCTAAAATAAATTAGTGTAAGAATAAGGCCAATAACTCCGTTTACGCACCAAAGCCCGATAAGAAATGTGTCGGTCGATATATGTTTTAGATACATTGTTAACGACATAGCCATTAATGTAATTCCTAAAGTCGTGGTTTTTGTTAGAAGAATACCTGATAAAATAAAACCGATTTTTGTTTTTTTTATTAAACCAAAAACACAAATTATCATAAGCGGGATCACGATGCCAAGGTCTAAGGTAAAAATAATCAGCGGAGCTTCACCATTTCCTGTTTCCGATTGATAGCCTTCAATGAAAACATGTGAAAAAATATCATTAAACCATAAAACCATCAATATTAAAGAAATTGAAAAAATATAGGCAATAATGATAGTTTTTGAGGTTTTTTTTGAATAAGAAAATTCAAGTTTGTTATACGGAAAACGAAATGCTAAAAGGATTAGTGAAAACATCGAAAGTGAGAAAACCGGCAAATGAAACAAATAAAGAAAAGAAAATTTCGCCACAAAAACATAAAACGAGAAAGTATATAAAAAATATAAGAGTATTCCACTTAATACTAAAATCCATCGAATTGAGTGTTTTCTAACTGAAAAATATGTTGAAATGATTAATAATGGAACACCCACAAAAAGTGTAATTATATCTTGTCCGAGCCATTGCGAATTTGCCCATTCACCATCACGATAAATTGAATTGTCGATTATTCCGATTGTTGATGAAATAATTGCGAAAAAACCTAATAAAAAAATTAGAGAAACAGGTGTTTTAATGGAGGTTTTCATGTGTTTATGTTTTGACAGGATTAACAGGATTTACATGATTGAAATGATTTTATAATCATTCTCCTATGTGTTTAATTCTAATCATGGGCGTTCCATGTTCTTTTTTTTGGGGAAAAATAAATCAAAACGAATAAGTAATTCCCAGTAAAACGTTAAATCCCTGAACAGGATAATTATACCATTTTTCATACTTCGAATTAGCGATATTATTTAAATTTATAAAACCGGATAAGGATTTTGTATGTCTGTATTCCAATCCTAAATTAATATCCAGCATTCCATCAATTTTTTTTGCAATCATTTTATTTTTTTCAAATATTTTTGCATACATCTCACTGTTTGCAAATATTTCGCTTTTAAAAATAAATCTTTCTTTATAAATGTAATTTGCTGCAAACGAAAGTTTAAATTCAGGAGTGTACCATGGTTTTAATTCATTTTCCATAGTATATTGCCGGTATTTCCCGTTTAACATAAGCTTAAGGTTTTCATTGCTTTGATAAGCAAATTCGGCATTAAACCATATTTTTTTAACATCATCGAAATCAAGAGTAAATTTGTTTTGAATTATTGAGTTTGAATCGGAAACAAAAAACGGCATATTGTCATTACTTGAAGCGCCTGCACTAATATTGACATCAAATCCTTTGGCGGGACTTATAGTCAATCCCCCATAAAATTCGATTTTTTGAGTTGAATAATCTAATGGAAAAATAGGAACAATAAATGGATTATTTTCGCATAATGATTTAAAACTGTTTTTATAAAATTCCCCTCTTAAACCTGCATAAGCCGAAAGCACATCGGGAACGACATTTACTTCAGCTTTTAAATTTGGGAAAAAGTGAAACTTTGTAACGGTATCAAGCATAAGCGACATATCAACACCCACATAAAAATTATATTGCTCAAATCGGGTTTCAAGAAAAGGTTTTAGCCTCAGAATAGCATTAGTTGTAGTTTTCAAAGGATCATTATTACTATAAAAATCAACCTCGGTTATAAAACCCAATGTTTGATTATCGGTGAAATCGAACATTTTTAGATTTTTATCGAATTTTGCATCAAAAAAAACATTATGTTCTTGACTTTTATAATTATCGAAAAAATAATAATATTTTAATCCTAAATTATGATTAAGATTTCCTTTGCGGATATTATTACTTTGAATCCGACCGGTAAAACCAATTGTTGAAAAAATTTGTTTGTTGTCATTTTTAGAAATGGAGGTGTCGGGATAGTCGTCAGGTTTGAAGCCGTAATAATGAAAAACATCACGATTATAAAAAGCATTTGCCGATAAAGTTTGGCTTCCGGTAAATTTTTTAGCAAAAACATCAATATGGTTTTTGCTATATCCGGGAAAAGCATAGTCCTTCATGCTTCCGGTTGACGAAATATGTTTCAAATGGATCCCGAAAGATTGTTTTTTCGATTGCAACTTATTTGCAAAAAATTCAAAATAAGGAGTTGCATAATTTCCTAAACCTAATCTTACAAAATTTTTATACAAATCTTTGAATGCCTCTTCTTCGATTTCAATTGGTTCAATCGGGCTTAACTGAAAATTGGGGGAAAGTTTAACCGGCACAATCAAGTAATTTAATGAAGGCAATTTATGTTCATCGGCTTCAATTTTTGGTTTAAGATGAATTTTTATTGCATCCGAAATACTCGGTTGATAAGGAGCAATAATGGTAATTTCTTCGGAATGAGGTTTGGTTTGTGAAATAGCATGTTTGTTTAATCCGTAGAAAATAAAAACACTTACTATTATGATTGATAAGATATGGTTTTTCATTATTTCAAAAATGTTTTTATCGGTTTATCTATTGTTAATATTTGAAAGTCTTTCGATTTCACGTTTAATTTCTTCAATAACTTCTTTGTTTACTATGACTTTTTTATCTCCAGTACGAGTTGAAAAAATAACAAAAACTTTTCCACCATATTTATCTTCAAAACTTTGAAAACTGGAGCTCATTTTTTCAGTAATTTTGTAGTTTCCAAAATTTGCATTTGCTGTAATAGGTTTTATTTGAATTCCAAATGCATTATTTCCAATTTTTCCAATATAATCAATATCACCGGCGTGGTCTAATTCAGGGTCGCTTTCTTCAAATTCAATTTCTGGGAAAGATTTTGCAAGTCCATCGTTAATAACAGATTTTTCAAGCAAAAATCCATCAAAAGTACGGACAATTGTTACTTCATATATATAATCTTTACAATCTTGAAGTGTTAAAGCTTCAAAAGCTGCCGTCCATTCAGGAATTACTACTTCGGTAATTTTAGCATATAGTCTTTCACCAAGCTCATCTAATGTTTTTTTCGTTATTTTTATTTTATCTTTACTCTTAGTGTATGCTTTTTCAAAATAAAACTTTTCCCATTCTTCTAACGCTTTTGGCTGACATTCTCGAATCAAGGCCATAACCGCATCAACTTTATTTGGTCTTGTAAGTTGATATGTGTTACTTGTATAATTTAATACTTTTTCCTTTTTACCATAGGGTTTAGCATATTTTTTAATTTCTTTTTTTCTCATAATTAGACATCTCTTATTTCTAAATCTAGTAATGATGTAGGATTTTGTTGATTTGACATATTATTCCAAAAATTCAACATATTCCGTCGTCTTATTAGAATTTTTTCTGCACGACTTCTAAGAGAATTAAGATTATGTTCAATTTCATTTAAACTATTAATAATGTAAAAACCCCGATTACAACTTCCAATCAAATATCCTTGAGCGATTGCATTTCGGATTACATTTCTCATCTCAACTTGTACTCCACCATCAGAAATTCCAAAATGGGTTGCTAAATTGCCTGCTGTAATAGGATTTTGTCTGCCAATGTTATTATTAGCTGTTAAATATTGTAATAATTGATTAACTGTTGCCATTGCTTTCCTCCAATTTAATAAATTTATCTTTGTATTTGAATTCCATGTTTTGATTTGCCGATGCGAAACCATTCTTTATTAAATGGGCATTTATAAATGTTTTGTTTTTCAAATATACATAACAAAGCAAATTATCTTCATTATCGTGTTTAGTTTTGTCATACCTTAAAAAAACTTTTTGGCTTGCAAATTTCTTTTTTAAAAAGTCTTTTGCATTTCCATTTTGGCTTACTGTTTCTTTAACTCCGATAAGCCTTATTTTAAGTCCGTTATTAAGGATTAGCAATTCAGGTGATATGATTTCTTTCACGGTGTAATACTCTTCTCGTTTGCCCGATTTGTCATCTATTTTTGAACCAAACTGAAGCTTTTTCGGATCAGTCTTTTTATCAAAAGAATGAAAATCTTTAAAAATATATGGTAATTTCTCTATTTCATTTTTAAAATTATCAGTTAATTGTTGTTTTTTGACAAATTCAAAACTTGAATCAAAAATATCAATTTGTTCAATATTTAATTTTCGTTTAATGTAGGGCAAAAATTCAGAATTAATTTCATACCCGACTGAGTTTCTGTTTAATTTATTTGCTGCTAGCGAGGTTGTGCCACTTCCAAGAAATGGATCAAGTACTGTATCCCCAACAAACGAAAACATTTTTATCAACCTTTTAGGTAATTCTTCAGGAAACATGGCTATGTGTCCATCTTGTTTCGCTCCACCAAAATTCCAATGACCTGAAAAGTATGTTTTCCATTCCTCTTTAGTCATTTTTGATTGTTCTTTTAATTCTTGGTCTGGTTTTGAGGGGTTACCAAGCTTCTTGAATATCAGTATAAACTCATAATCAATTGAAAAAATTCCATTTCTGGGAAAAGGAAAACTGCCCATTATGCTTGCCCCACCTGTTGTATTAGTTGTGGTTTGTTTCTGCCAGATTACAGCTCCCATATAATCAAAACCAATTGCTTCACAAAATTTAATAATCTCAGTTCGTATCGGAATAACTTTATATCGGCCATAATAAACAGCTCTTGCAAACTGGTCTCCAATATTTACGCATAAACGACAGCCATTATTTAGAACCCTGTAACATTCTTTCCAAACAAGATTTAAATTATTTATATAATCTTCATAAGTATCGTTATAACCAATTTGGTTTTCTGTTCCATAATCTTTTAATTGCCAGTAAGGAGGGGATGTTATTACTAAATCAACAGATTTGTTGGAAATCTCAGCCATCTTCCGGCTATCTCCATTTATTATTTTATGTTTTGTTCTAAGGCTCATTTATTTTTCTTCAATTTTTTCTGGTTCTTCAATATGTTCCGATTCAATAATCAAATTCAATTTTTTCTGAGCAATTATTTTCAAGTCTTCTCCCTCATAATTATCAATAATACTCTGCAAGGTTTGTTTTGCTTGAAATGAATTATCGACTTTTTGATAAACATCGGCCAGCAAAATAAAGCTTTTTGCAACCCAGTAATCGTAAGCTGAAAACTGTTTAATCAATTCAAAAATTATTTTTTCCGCCTCCTCGAAATTTCCTTCTTCGTAATCAATTTTGGCGACGAAATATTTTGCTTCAGCTCCGATGACATCATTGCTAAGCCTTGAGGCAATCTGAAATTCACGTTTCGCAGCCTCCAGATCACCTTCTGAATAATTTGATTTTGCAATTATCAGATGAGCGAAATTAATTTGATCGCTTGTTACTTTCTCGTTAGTCAGAATTCGAGTCGCAGCATTTTTGGCTCCCTCAATATTATCAAGAATGTAGTTACATCTCATTTGTCCATCAATAGCTTTTAGAATATTGGATTTGTTTTCGTCTAACTTTTCAAGACTTTCAAAAGTTTTTAAAGCATTTTTATAATCTTTTTTACTAAAATAAATATCAGAGGCTTTTGATAGGGATGATTCAGTAAATTTTGAAGCGGGCTGAGAAATAACAAATTCGTATCCAAGTAATGCTTCATCTTTCGAGCCAGTTAAAAATTCGCATTCCGCTTTATAAAAATTCGCATTTAAAATATTTCTTCCTTCCGCAAAATTTGAAATATACTGCGTAAAAGCAGGGATTGCATTTTCGAATTTGCCGTCCATATATAGATTTTCTGCAACAATGTAAGTTATCGAATCCTGTTCCGAGACGGTTACATTTGTAAATTCGAGTGTGTTAGCATAGGCAATATAATCATCAACTTTATTCATATCAATGTAAATGGTTCTCAAACTTCTTAAAGCTTCTTTTGAATCGGGTGAGCCCGGATAGCCGTTTATCAATGATTTTAAGGATTCAATAGCTTTTAAGTTTTGATTGTTTTCATAATAAATCAAGCCTGACTTCATTAAAGCTTTTGGTTTTAAAATTGACGAAGGATGATCGGAAACCAGCATATTAAAATATTTCAAAGCGTTAGAATTATTATTTGAAATAAGATAAGTTGTGGCAATTTCGTATTTAGCATTATCAATATATGGCGATTTATTATGTGACGCTATCAGTTGTTCCAGTACTTTAATCTTGTCTTGAAATTTTCCCAAAGCACCTAAAGCCAAAGCTTTCTGATATAAAGCATAATCATCATCCACGGCATGAATTCGTATGGCATCGTCATAATATTTTATTGCATCATTGTATTTTTTATTAATAAAATATGAATCACCTATTCGCAAATAGGCATTATTTAGCATTCTTTCGTCTGAAATATTTTTTTTGACAACAAAATTCTTAAACGAAGCAACAGCATTATTATAATCTTTTAAATTAAAATATGAATATCCCAAATTATAATGTGCGACCGGATAGATATCAAATTTGTCAGTTCCCGGTTTTCTAATGAAATCCCTGAAATATTTTATAGCTTCATTATAATTTTTTAAATGGTAATAAGCATCGGCAATCCAAAACAAAGCCTTTGAAGACATTGATTTTATTTTTCCTATTGAATTCGATTGCTTGAAATATTTGATTGCTTCGTTGAATTTGTTTTGATTGAATAATTCTATGCCTCTGTAAAATGAAATTTTCTGGTACTCTTTTAATTGGGCAGATGTCTTGGTTTTAATTTTATCAAACCACAACAGGGCTTGCTTATAATTTTTTGTTGTCAGTACCAGCTCAAAAATATAGCCGTAGGCTTCATCGCATCGTGATGAATTTGGGTAGTCGTTAATATATTTTTCCAACAACGGAATAGCTTTATTATAAGGATTATATTTGCTTTCCATGCTAAGCTTTGCATAATTAAAAAGTGCGTCCTCTGTAATTTGCGGATTAAAAGGAAGCATATAAGCAGCATAAAATTCATTGGCAGCAAACTCTTTTTGCCCTGTTTTTAAATACGAATCAGCAAGATGATAATGAGCGTTTTGTGATAAAGAATCTTCTTTTAAAGTGAGTCTTTGAAATTGCTTTATGGCATTTTCGTAATCTTCGTTTTTATAATATGTAAAAGCAAGACAATAAATATTGTTTTTGTTCATCCTTTGCTTTGAATTATTTATATTAAACTCAAGATAAGGTAGAGCATTTTCAAAATCATCTGATTTATAATATGTATCACCAATCATTGTAGCAATGTCAGGCTTTTTCTCTTTTTCGGCTTCTTTGAAAAGTTCTGGAGCTATCTCCATTAATTTAGAATAATTTTTCTGAGAATAATAAATGTGGGCAATATAAAAAGGGACTATTTCGCGATAAATCCGGTCATTGGTAAGTTTTTGAAAGACAATTAATGCAGTGTCGTATTCGCCATCAAGATAAGAAAGGTGAGCGTAATAATAATTTGCAGGTGAAGTATATTTGTTCTCTGATAAAATAATTTCCGCAAATCCTTTTTTTGCCAATTCATTTTCTTCCATCATCAAAAAGCAATAAGCCGTGTTAAAACAAAACTCCGGAATATCAGCATCATTTAGCTCGGCTTTTTCAACTTTATTATACCATTCAATTGCTTTTTTATATTTTTTGTTTCTGAAATATAAATTAGCAAGTGTAAAATAGGCATTTTGAAGTTTAGAGCTTTCGGAATTGTTTTTTATAAATTCATGTAATTTGAAATCAGCGTTTTTATTGTATAATTCATAAGCACAAATTGCATCATAATACTCGGCATTAGTCCTCATTTCCGAATGATCGCTTTTTATTATTTCTATTACTTTAGAAAAAATTTCTTGAGATGCCGAATATTTCTCTTTATTAAAAAGCTCAATCGCAAGCCTGTATTCTGCTTGAGGATTATTATAAATGGATGTTTGTTGACTAAAAGCAGTTTGGATGTTTATTAAAAAAAATAAGATAATTATATTAATTATTAGAAAGGAATTTTTCATGGGTTTAATTTATTTTTAATTTTTATCTTGCTGAACTCGCTACAAAACATTATTATCTCTTTTAAAAATAATGACATAATTCTATTTGTTCGACACATGTCGGTTTGTTTCTTATAAATAACAAAAGTAAAGATTAAACAATAAAAAATTTTGTATTAATTCACAAATTATTAACAGCTTATTTTTAATAGACATAACGGACGAAAGATTAAGTTATTTTAATTTGTTTTTTTACTTTCGCAAAAATTTTCAAGAAAGTGAACAAAAGTATTTTAAAACTTGCTATCCCAAACATTATTAGCAATATTACCGTACCAATGCTTGGTTTGGTCGATCTTGCCATTCTCGGCCATCTTGAGTCGGAGATTTATATTGGCGCAATTGCATTGGGAAGTTTGGTTTTTAATTTTATTTATTTTGGTTTCGGTTTTCTGCGGATGAGCACCAGCGGTTTTACGGCTCAAGCTGTTGGGAAAGACGATAGCAAGGAAGTTATTTTGGTTTTATCAAGATCGCTTTTTACAGCTTTTTCGGGTAGTTTTTTAATAATATTATTGCAGATTCCTATAGCATTCATAAGTTTTAGCTTGATGGAAGGAAGTCCCGAAGTTGAACTTTTGGCCAGAGAATATTTTTTTATTAGAATTTATGCAGCACCGGCAACTCTCGGTTTATTTGCCTTGACCGGCTGGTTTCTCGGAATGCAAAATGCAAAATTCCCAATGATTTTGGCTTTGATAATAAACGTTTTAAATCTCGGGCTTAATTTGATTTTTATCTACGGACTTGGATTGAAATCCGATGGTGTGGCGTGGGGTACATTAATTGCTCAATATGCCGGTTTTATTTGTGGTTCAATTCTTTTTTATCGTTATTATAAAAATTATATTTCGTTTTGGAATCGAAAAGCAATGATGCAATTTGAAGCACTAAAGAAATTTGTGGTAGTAAATCGTGATATTTTGATTCGCACACTTTTACTTTTATTTGCGATTTCGTTTTTTACGGCACAATCGGCAAAAATAGGCGACACAACTTTAGCCGTAAACACCTTGCTTTTTCAATATTTCTTTATTTTTTCTTATCTGATTGATGGTTTTGCTCATGCAGCCGAAGCTCTGGTAGGGAAATATTTCGGGGCAAAAGATTTCAACACTCTTAAAAAAATCATTAGTAGAATATTTCTTTTTGGATTTATTATCAGTTTGATATTTACTGCGATTTATGTTTTCGCAGGCAAATATTTATTGTTTATTCTGACCGATAATGAAAAAATCATAAATCAGGCAGCCGATTATTTGATTTGGGTTGGAATAATTCCTGTGATTACATTTGCTGCGTTTTTATGGGATGGAATTTTCATTGGAGCTACCGCAACCTCACAATTGAGAAATGCAATGATTATTTCAACTTTGTTGATATTTCTGCCTTCTTATTTTTTGACTTTTCAAAGTTTTGCTAACAATGGTTTGTGGTTCTCCCTGCTTCTGTTTATGGCTTCGCGAAGTGTTATTCTAACTATCTTTTATTTTAGAAAAAGTACTTCGTTTTTAGTTAAATCCTGAAAGTTTTGAATTTAAAATCATAATATATCTGTTGTTTAATATTAAATATTTCAAAATTATTTATAGTTTTATCAAAAAAATGTTTTAGAAATGGGAAAAATAAAATCAATTACTCTAAGAAAATACGACATAATAGGTAAAGATGCTAATCCCGATTTAAAAGAAATGCCGTGTAAAAAGTTAAATTACCAAGAACTTGATAAATTTGGGAACACTTTAAGGGATATAAAATATGATGATTTTGAGGACGTTGAAGAAATCATTGAAAATATTTATAATGAGAAAGGGAAGCTGATTGAGGAAAAAATATTTATTAATGAAAAAGAACTTGCAGAAAGAAGAACTTATGAAATTGATGAAAGCGGAAAAATCATAAGCGAGTTTACTCATTATCTTGACGAAAGCATTGATACGGTTCTCTATGAATATGACGAAGATGGAAATATTATCAAAAAGGTGTTAAACGATTCGGATGGTGTTGTAGAAAGTAAAGAAATTTTCAAGTATAAAAATGGAAAAGAAATCAGCTATTTTTTTTATAACGAAGATGATGATCTTACTATTGAAAGAATTAGCGGATATGACGAGTCGGGAAACCTACGGCGTATTGTTTATTCTAATTTAGAAGATGATGAAAAATATAGGATTGAAAATAAGTATGATGATGAAAATAAATTAATCGAAGCTTTTAAATTTAATAGAAATGGTGATCTTATAGAAAAATACTTGTACAAGCATGATGATAATGGGCGAGTTATGGAAATTGTTTCTGAAAATCAAAACCAAAATAATTTAACCAAATTTAAATATGATGAAAAGGGAAATGCAATCGAGCAAAAGGAAATGAGTATTGACGAAACCTTAAATCATTTTATTGAAAGAGAATTTGACGAAAGTGGCAATGTTTTAAAAATTACGGTTTTTATTAATGGGCATAATAATATGCCTGATATGAATTATATTTTGGAATATGATTATGAATTTTATACCTCTTAATATTTCATTCCTTCATTTTCAAAACAAACTTCGATTTATCGGCTGAAATAATATCTTTATAAAAAGTTTTCAGATCATCGAAACTATCTTTTGGATACAAACCTTTATTTAACCGAAACATCCTTACATATTTTATTGTTTCTCCGCCATTTTCAACATTCATTGTGTATGATCCGAATTTTGAATTAATTGTTAAATCTTCGGGGAAATCCTCAATAAAATAATTATCAGGTATTTTGTATATAATTGTATCTGTTTCCATGTATGAATTTCTTAGCAAATATTATCTTTGTATAATAAAATTTTAACAAATGAAAAAAAATACATTTTTTGTTCTTCTGCAAATACTAATCATCAACTTTATTCAATCACAAGACTTTAGTACAGATAATTTAAAAAATACCGAAATAGACAGAAAAAATATAATTGAATTTAATTATTCACAAAAACCCGATTCATTATTAATTTTAAAAGTTGATAAGCAAGATAATCCCGAATTTGTAATTCCCTCATTAAATGATATTGGAGATTCGCTTCCTCGCATTCAGTTTCCCGGAAATTATAAAGCTTTTGTTCATGCCATTAATTTATCCGGCCCTGATGGCCTTGCTTTCTCTCCCGAAGGAAAACTTTATGTTGCTCAGGAATATGCCGGATCGGTTTCGGAAGTAGCCGAAAACGGAATAATTACAACTTATGCCTCGGGATTTTCTTCACCCGAAGGAATTGCTTTCGACACAAATGGAAATCTCTATGTCGCCGAGGATATTCAGAACGGCAAAGTATTTTTTGTTGACATTTATGGCAATTCTACTATAATTGCAAACGACAGAGATGCTCCTGAAGGGGTTGCTGTTAACGCAAATGGCGAGATTTTTATTACAGAATCGAATGTACAGTTTGTGAGTAATCCCTTTGAGTATTCTACACATCTTACCCAAGTTTATCTTAGTGGCGAACCGGAATATATTCAGGCCTCTATTTGGTTTTGGAGCTATTCGGGTATTACAATTCATAATAGTGGTATTGTTTACGTATGTAATGAAGCTTCGGGGACAGGTACGGATAATAGCGTTTTTACGATAGATACTGAAACAGGAGTGCGTTCGCTTTTTTGTTCGGGCCTAACAGCTTGTGAAGGACTTAGATTTCAGCCCGGAGGAATTTTTCCTCTAATTGTGGTTGAAGAAGATCTCGGGAATGGACAAGGGAGGCTTTCTTTTGTTGATTCATTGGGAAATACCTCCATTTTTGCTACAGGTTTCTATAATATTGAAGATGTTGTAGTTGATGAAGCCGGAAGGATATTTGTAACTGAAGATGGAAGCGGTATGATTATTAGAATTGAAAATATAATTACCGGCCCGATTGCGGATTTCATTGCAGATACAATTTCAGGTGATGCTCCTTTGGAGGTTGGTTTTACAGATTTATCAATTTCGGGAACCTCAACAATTATAGAATGGGAGTGGGATTTTGGAGATGGGAACTCATCAACTCTACAAAATCCTGTTAATATTTATGAATTTGCCGGGACTTATACCGTATCTTTGACAATTACAGATGAATATAATCTTACCTCAACGAAAATAAAAGAGAATTATATTTCGGTTACATCTTCGATTATGGTTCAGCAAATCCAAATGAATTCCGGATATAGTTTTGTGTCCTCGCGAATTATTCCGACTAACCCGGATATGATGGAAGTTTTAGAGATTAATTTAGAAAATATTGATTTTGTAAGAAGTACTTCGGGTCAAATGCTCCGAAAAATCGGACCTGTCTGGGTGAATGGAATTGGAGATTGGATAAGTGTGGAAGCTTATTTATTTAAAATAAATGAAAATGATCTTTTACAGATCGAAGGAATTGAAATAGATCCGCAAACAAATATTGAATTATCAGAAGGTTATCAATTAGTAAGTTATTTGCCTGATCATTCGATTGATGCACTGACTGCTTTTTCAAATATCTTAGATAATCTTGATTTCGTTCGGAATACCGAAGGATTTATGCTTAGGAAAATCGGGCCTAATTGGGTTAATAGCATAGGAAATCTGATCCCGGGAGAAGGATATCTAATAAAAATGGATGCGGCAGAGGTGTTGATCTATCCGGTTTCAAGTGCAAAATTTCGTGTTGATTAAAGTAAAAACTAAAATATTTAAAAACCCATTGCAAAAATGGGGGCACATGATTTTTGGTTTATTTATTCTTCTTCCAAATTATAAATCAAAGTATCCGAATCATTCATTTTAATTATATATCCTTCGCCGGGATTCATTTCACCGATACCGTTCACCCAGGTTTCACCAATTTTTTGAATCATCTGACCGCTAGTATTTCTTGCAAAATGAAGATTATCCAAAATACTTTCAAGTGCAATCAAAGCGTCAATAGGTTGTTGCGGTAGATAGCTTACAAATTGATAGCCGTTTTCCAGTTCAATTGGAGTTTGTGGATCAATTGAATTTCCTTCGACAGTGAAAGAGTCCGCTGAATTCATTTTAATTAAATAGCCCTCGCTTATTACCCAATTGCCAATTCCGTTTACCCATACAGGCCCGATTTTTTGAATCACAAACCCATCCGAATTTCTTACAAAACTCAAATTATCATTCAAAATGTTTTCTAAAACTATGAGCATATCAGTCTCATTAGGAATTATATTTGAAGAAACAAAATTATATCCTTCGTCAAGTGACAAAGTAATATTCGGGATATTTTCAGCGAAAGCATTTATGCAAAGATCAATTGGCCAATATGGGTTGGTAGCTCCTACTGCATACCAGCTTCCTGTGTCACCTGTTCCACTAATCCAGGAAACCCCTGTTTCAATTACCGGGCTTGCATACGTAGGAATTGTATCCTCGATAGGAATAGGATAATCAGTTCCGGGGACAAAATATTTTACTTTAATAAAAAAATCTTCACCTGCTTCTAACACAATTGGTAAATCCGAATCAAGATCAAAGGAATAATAACCCGGAAATTCACAAGTTTGATTCATTATCGACCCTAAGGGATTTGAAAGTTCAGAACCGTCAAAATCATCAAAAACTTCAATATCAATTTGCGTATTGCTGCCGTGAGCGTATGTAGCCACTTGCAATAAATTTTGTTTTTCTATAGCAATATATTTTACGAGTCCATAGCCGGTAGGGTCGTTATATCCCATGGCTGAATAATTTCCAAGTTCATCGTAGCAATAAATTTGAGTATTTGATGAGTAATTATTTTTTATCGGCCAGTTTGAATTATATCTTAAAATGCTATGATCGTTATATGAAATATAAAAGAAACCGTTTTCTCCCCAAGCTGATCCCCATGAGTTCTTAATAATCCATGCACCCGTACCTCCGGCAGTTACTTTTGTGTCGTCCCAACCTGCAATTACAACGCAGTGATTTTCGTTTGGTGAACCGGAATAATAATATGTGTAATCGCCGGAATTATAATAGCTGCCATTCCAATAAAACATAGTGTAAAGCCCTCCGTGATCCAAAAGAGCTTGCTTAATAATATCAACATTATTTGGGTAATATGTTGCATTAAGCACAAATGAATTAGGTGTTAGTCCGGTCAGGCAATCCTGTGGGTCGTCAACATAAGGATCATCAGCTTCCAAAACCGGGCCTGAGCCTCTGGCAAAATAAGCTGTTGTCATAAAATGGTTTCCCTGATAACAAGGCCCCCAATCAAAACCGGAACAATTTTTCAGATTGTTTTCCGAAAGATCGTATTCCCCATAACCCGAGACTATCCATTGCGATTCTACTGATCCCATTGAAGCAAATGCCCAACAAGAGCCACACGATCCCTGACTTTTGACCGGTGTTAAACGGCCATTTGTTCTCATATCGTAAACTGGATCAAAATCTTTTGAGGCAGGTTTATGATCTTTAGAAAACATTAATTGTAGAGGTGGGGGAGAGCCACCTAATTTATAGCCTTCTTCAGTTTCAGTAATGATTTCTCCTGATTTTTCTTTTTCAAGAAACTTAATGAAATCAGGGGAGAGTGGAGCTTTGGATAGTTTTTGCGTAAAAGCTGATAAAGTTATTAAAACTATGCTTGATAAGAGAAAAATGGTTTTTTTCATTTGGTTAATGTTTTTCATCAGATTTAGTTGATTTTTATCTGTCTTAATCCGTTTCTTTTGAGCCATTAGTGTTCAATATATTTCAAATAATAAAAAAACAAAAAAGGGCAAATAAAAAGATTTTGTCCTTTTGAAGCTTAATATTTTAAAGCAAAGCTAACAAAATTTGGGAAAAACATCAAGAATTTGAATAAAAACCTTGTTTCGTCTATTCTTTAAAAACTATTAAAACGAGGTTTTATTTAAAAAATCAAGAAGAGAAATATGATTAACACCTTCATAAGAACCGCTAGTGTAAACTTCATCCATTGAAACCACATATTTGGGGTATTGATCTTTAATCAGAAGCAAATTGCCAAACTCTCTTTCAATAACCTTATCACTTGAAATTAGAAAAGTAGCTTGGAAATAAATTTTTTCACCCTGTTTTTCAGCAATAAAATCTATTTCCTTACCTTTAAGGTCTCCTACAAATACATTGTATCCCAAAGTGCGTAAATGTTTAAAAACTACATTTTCAATTATCTTACCCATATCGCCAGGTTTGTATCCGGAAATTGCATTTCGAAGACCATGATCCTGATAAAAGTATTTACCACCGTTCTCAAAAATCCGCTTTCCACGAATATCATACCTTGGGGCAAACAGAATCAGATTAGCTACTTGTAAATAAGTAAGATAGTTAAGTATTACCGATACTGTTTTGCTGCTTCCTTGCGATTTTAAATAATCTGAAATTCGTTTAGCGACTGTTAAACTACCCGTATTATCAGCTATATAATGAAGCAGGTTAGAAAGAAACCCCACATCACGAATTTTATAACGAGATAGAATATCGCGGAAAAGAATTGTTGAATTGATATTCTTCAAATAGTCAAAAACAAGAAAGTCTTCTTTTGGAAGATGTATCAGATATGGCATTCCGCCATATTTAAAATAAAGTTCTAATGTGTCTTTATTATGAGGTAGATTGTTAAAAGTTTTATACTCATCAAATGAAAGGCTGTAGATTGGAATAATAATCTGTCGTCCGCTGAGTAAAGTAGCCATTTCACCTGAAAGCAATTTTGAGTTACTTCCAGTGCAATAAATATCAAATATACCTTCAGATAATAAGCTGCGTAAGGCTTTTTCAAAATTTGTTATCTCTTGTATTTCATCAATAAAAATAAAATTCTTTTGTCCTTTTTCACGGCCTTTTATAAATGAATACAATTGTCGATAATTCTTTATTTCATCAAACTCAAATTGTTCCTTATCAATAAAAACAAAATTACCATCCGGGTTCATTTCGCTTAATTCACTTGAAACCTGTCTCAATAGAAAACTTTTACCTACTCTTCGCTGTCCGATAAGCGTTTTTATTAATTGTTTTCCGTAATAAGGCCTAATGCGAGAAAGGTAAATATTACGTTTTATGTTTTTCATATTTTCAGTATCAAAGAAATTTTTACAAAAATAACAAATTATTTCATTATACTGAAAATAATTGTTCTATTA
>JAEINX010000062.1 GCA_016342645.1 Bacteroidales bacterium
AAAAAAAGCAAGAAGAAAGCTTGAATCTTCTTGCTTTTGGTGATTAAATTGGAAAAAGACATTGCCGTGAGTTTTAAACCTTGAACATTTTAGGATTCAAGCCTCAGTTGAGCACATAAAAAGTCTGATTCAATAATTAATATTCGTCTATTAAATAAAAAATTGACACAGATTAATAAGGCAATAATATATAATATTGTGGGCAAAACAAGCTGGTATTTTAAAATACAGTATGAGAGCAATTTAAATTTCAAAATTAATGACTTCTGAAGCTATTCATATTCAACCCACTCTGCGGATTTTGTGAATTTCTTTTTATCTTTCCCGGTCGAAAGGAAACAAAACTTTTAAGATGCTTGTTAAAATAACAAGAAGCGACCGGAAGAGAAAAGAACTTAAAATCATGAAACAGTATTATATATTTATGAAACAGATTAAGAGAAACCCAAAATAATCCAAGGAGATGAAGATGTTTCAAAAAAACATTTACAAAAAATTTAAAATCCGTTTGATAGTTTGAATATTTAAATTTTATATATAAATTTGCATAATAATAATTATAGTTATTTATTTCTGAACTACGACGTTACTACTAATCAATAATTTAATAAAATCAGCTACAATTGACAAATGCGAAATATCGCTCATAGGATAGCATATATTTAGAAGTTGTGCGTCATGCAAGACAGAGTAAACATAAAAATCAAAAGAACATGAAAAAGCTATTAACTATTATTTTGACAATTTCAACAATGATTGGCTTTTCACAGAATCCAATAAATTTTGTTGACACAAATGCTATATGGAATGTTGCAAGTACATATACGAATGCAAATCCTCAGTGTCCAAATTTTGTTGAAACAACAACAAAGGTTTATGGGATTATTGGAGATACTTTAATCGGAAGTGAAACATGGGGAAAGTTCTATTCTACTCCTGATTCAAATTTTTTGTCAAATTTCACATATCTTGGGAATTTAAGAGAAGAAGATGGAATAGTTTTATTTATGGACACTGTTTATTCAATTGACACAATTTATAATTTCAATTTGCAAACAGGTGATTCGGTATTCTATGACTTCGGATTTGGAACAAATTATTTACAAATTGAGAATATTGACAGTATTGAAATAAATGGAGAATATCATAAACGGTTTCATTTCGAAGAACCAAATTATCCTCCAATGTTTTTATCTGAAATCTGGATTGAAGGCATTGGGAGTGTTCACGGACCTTTATTTCCAAAATATCCAAGTGTTTTTTCTGATGAAATACCGGATTCATTAAAATTGACTTGTTATAAAATTAATAATTCAATTATTTGGAATAACCCATTTTATGAAAATTGTTATGTGAATATTATTTTGTCAACTAATGAAATCACTAAACCCCATTTAAAAATATTTCCAAATCCTGTAAAGGATGAATTAAGAATTGAGATTCCAAAAAATGAATCAGGAAAATGTATGATTTCAATTTTTGACATATATGGAAAAAGATTAATGAAGGAAAATTATAACCAAAAAGAAATAATTGAAATTAATACGACTTCATTAAAATATAGTTTTTACATAATACAAATTGAATTTGACAATAAAATATACAGACAGAAATTTATTAAGGAGTAAAGCACGAACGCACAACAGCACCTAATAGTAAATGACCGCATTTGGGTCATTAAGAAAATAAATAGTAAATTTAAAAAACAAGTAATTAATATAAATTTGATTAGTGAACGGCCAGATGCCATAGCTGAAAAATGTTAGTTTCAAATCATGCCAGTCTGCCGTACAAGACTTTGGCAGGCGATTTGGGCTAAGCTTTAGGAAAGCCGCTGGTTGGCATTACTATCGTAAATTCTGACTACTACCCTATTTCATTAAATAATATTAATCTGTGAATCTTTAGCTTAATCTATTTTCATACTATTCAAATGGGATACGAGTATAATGATGAAAATTATATATTAAATTTACTCGAAACTCCGGGCTATGTTGATTTTTCCTACGAATTTTCCAGATCAACGGCAGAGGGCGAATGTGCTTTAATAATTTCTTCACAAATAAAACCGGCAGCATTTCCATCACCAAAAATTGAAGGGTATTTTAAATCGTTGTTTTTTGTAAAATAAGAAAACGCTTCAAGAATTTTATTTTTATCGGCATCAGCAATAATTGCCGTCCCGTTTTCAACAATTTCTTTCCATTCGGTTTGAGGCCGCAAAATTATACAGGGTTTTTTAAAAAAATATGATTCTTTTTGCACACCACCCGAATCGGTGATTATTATTTTTGAGTTTTTTTCCAAAACTATCATATCTAAAAATGAAACCGGTGGCAAGATTTTCAGAAAGGGATTATTAATTATGCTTTTGTAAAGGGTTTTGTCAAGATTCGCTTGCAATAATTTAGCAGTTCTCGGATGAAGAGGCAAGACAAAAGTTTTTTTCTCAGCAAATGAAATATTATTCAAAGCTTCAAAAATTGAATTTAATCGCTCAGGATCATCAGTATTATTATCACGATGAATTGTAACAAGAACATATTCGTCAGGCGTTAATTCTAATTTTTCGATAATGCTCGATTTTTCATCGGCGACAGTCGAGAAAAACAAACTATTATCGTACATAATATCACCACAATGAAAAACATGAGGATTATCAATCGTAAACGGAGGTTTTGTATTTGAAGCAAAGCCTTCGCTAAACAAATTTTCGCAACCTGTTTTTGTAGGGGAAAAAAGCAAAGTCGAAACATGATCACACATAATCCGGTTAATTTCTTCTGGCATACTTTTGTTAAATGAACGCAAGCCTGCTTCAATATGGATCACCGGAACATGAATTTTTGATGCTGCAACAGCTCCGGCGAGAGTTGAATTTGTATCGCCGTAAACAATCAGAAAATCGGGTTTTTGTTTATTTAATACTTCCTCTATTCCCTTAATCATCAAAGCGGTTTGATTCCCATGACTTCCCGAACCAACCTTCAAATTAATATCAGGAAACGGGATCATCAACTCATCAAAAAAAACATTGGACATATTTTCATCATAATGTTGCCCTGTGTGAACAACATACTCGGAAATTTTATCGAAAAAGTTTTTTTGAATTTCACGATTCAAAGCCGCTGCCTTAATAATTTGAGGCCTGGCTCCAATAATGGTAACTAATTTAATCATTTACAAATAAGCTTATAAAATATTCTCATCTGCAAAGCTATAATATTTTTCATCACCAATGATAATATGATCTAAAACTCCAATCTCCAAGAATTCGCCTGCTTTTTTTATCATTTTAGTCAATTTAATATCGGCATCACTTGGTTTTATATTTCCCGAAGGGTGATTATGACAAAGAATAATTGAGCATGCTGAATTTTCTAAAGCAATTTTAAAAACTTTTTTGGGATCAACCACCGTCCCCGAAAAACCTCCTTCGCTAATATTTACCGTTTTAATCACTTTATTGGCTCTATTCAATAAGAGTAACCAAAATTCCTCGTAAGCATTATCATTCAGAATACTATGAAACAATTCAAACACGTCAACACTCGCATTTATTATTTCTTTTTCAATCACTTCGGCACTTCTTCGGCGTTTACCAAGCTCAAGAGCAGCGATTATACTAATTGCTTTTGCTTCGCCAACTCCCTTGAATTTTGTTAAATCTTTAACATTTAGCTTAGAAAGTTCTATCAAATTATCTTTTACACTGTTTAGAATTTTTTTTGCCAAATCGACAGCAGTATCCTGTATGCTTCCCGAGCCAAGCAAAATTGCAATTAATTCGGCATTGCTTAAAGCTGCTCTACCTTTTGATTGAAGTTTTTCACGGGGTTTATCGTCTTCTGCCCAGTTTTTTATGCTTATCTTATTACCATAGTTTTCCATATATATTGCATTAAAATTCACGAAATAAAAAAACTCTAATACTAAAATCATTAAACAATTAATGCTTTTTGATTTATAGTATTTTAGAATCACATAAGTATTCGGATTGCTAAAATAGGAAATTTTTCGGGACAATAAAAAAACCTTCATGAAATAAATCATGAAGGTTAACTGTTTTATTATTAATTAAAAAACTATAAAGTATTTACTTGTCGTGAAAGTTTCGACTTCAGATTGGCAGCTTTATTACTATGGATAATAGTTTTTTTTGCAAGTTTATCTATTAAAGAAACAATCTTAGGTAATTTTTCAGCAGCTTCATTTTTATCGGTAATCTTTCTGAATGTTCTTAATGCATTACGCATTGTTTTTGCATGATAACGATTTCTTATTCTTCTAGTTTCATTAGAACGAATTCTTTTTAGAGCAGATTTATGATTAGCCATATCTTTTAAAAACTTTTTATTATATATTTAAATATTTCGGGCTGCAAAATTATAAATTTTCTTATTAAAATGAAACTTTTTTAAATATTTTTTCAAATATAAAATTATATCTATCTACATGAAGATTTTCAGACTATTATAAAATATTTATAATAAGTTTTTAAAATCTGTTCTTCATAAATTAGGTTCTACTATCGTTTTAGTGGGTAAGAAATGTGAATATACCTAAGTCAATCTCATTTTACACATAACATTATTTACTTCCCACTAAATTTGCAGTTGTCCCATCAATATTACTACTGCAAAAAACAAAATGTTTTGCAAATATTATCTGAAAATTGATTTTTTTAAATAAAAGAATTCCTTAGCCCGAAAATTTCAACAAAGAAAAAGTTTAGTATTTTTGAAAAAAATATTATCTCACAGAATGGAAAACTTTATTGTTTCGGCAAGGAAATACAGGCCAGCGACTTTTGATACGGTAGTTGGGCAAACATCAATAACTTCGACATTAAAAAACGCAATAAAAAGAAATCATCTTGCTCAGGCATTTCTTTTTACAGGCCCACGTGGAGTTGGCAAAACTACTTGTGCAAGAATACTTGCAAAAACAATTAATTGTGAAAATTTAAATGAAAATATTGAAGCATGCGACAAATGCGAATCATGTGTTTCGTTCAATAATTCAGCATCCTTTAATATCCATGAACTTGATGCAGCCTCCAATAACTCGGTTGATGACATCCGAAACCTTGTCGATCAGGTAAGAATTCCTCCTCAGGTTGGAAAATATAAAGTTTATATAATTGATGAGGTTCACATGCTTTCACCGGCAGCTTTCAATGCTTTTTTGAAAACTCTCGAAGAACCTCCGGCTTATGCAAAATTTATTCTGGCAACTACCGAAAAGCATAAAATTATTCCTACAATTCTTTCGCGTTGTCAGATTTATGATTTTAAAAGGATTACGGTTGAAGATATTGCAAAACACATTGAATATGTTGCAAGAGAAGAATCTGTTGAAATTGAAGAAGAAGGGGTTCATATTATCGCTCAAAAAGCAGATGGAGCTTTACGGGATGCATTATCCATCTTCGATCAAATTGTTAGTTTTTCCGGCAATAAAGTTTTGTATGAAAGTGTAATTCAAAATTTAAACGTTCTTGATTACGATTATTATTTCAAAATCACGGATTCAATTTTTAATGGAGATATTTCTAAAACATTATTAATTATTAATGAAATTATTGACAATGGCTTCGACGGACAATATTTTATAATCGGATTGGGTGAACATTTTCGTAATTTACTTGTTTGTAAAGACCCGGAAACTATTAAACTGCTTGAAGCCGGAGCTGCGATAAAAGCAAAATACAGTGAGCAATCTGCTAATTGTAAAGCCGATTGTCTGATAAAAGCATTAGAAATAAATAATGATTGTGATATTTATTACAAGGGAAGCAATAACAAGCAATTGCATTTGGAAATATCTCTAATGAAAATGTGTTCTCTCAATCAAAATAAATTAAACAAAATTTCTGAAGAAAAAAAGGTTGAAATTCCAATTACACCAAAACCTGCTTCACAGCCCAAACCCGAATATAAAAATCCTCAAATCAAGACAAGCGGATTGACTCAAGCCACTAAACAAACTCAACAATCCACGCAAGAATCACAAACTTTTTCAACTCAAAAAAAAGTTATACCGGGAACAATTTCAATTAAAACTCAAAACATCGAAAAGAAAGTTGAAGAAGCTAAAGAAGATTATTCAACAAAATCGCAGCAATCTGTTCAGGAAGAAAAATTCAATCAAGAGCAATTAGAGTTAGCATGGAAATCCTTCGCAAAAACAATCGAAAATAAAAATGCGGCCTTTTATAGCACATTAATAAATAGAAATCCTGAAATCAAAGATGATTTCCTTATCGAAATATCTATTGAAAATAAATTTCAGGAAAAAGAATTTGAAGACAACAAACAAGATTTATTGACACATTTGAAAAATGAGCTGAAGAATACAAAGATTCAATTCAAGTCAAAAATTATTGAAAATATTAAAGAAGAAAAGCTATATTTTCCTCAGCAAATTCTAAAAAAAATGGAAGAGAAAAACCCCAATATTACCAAATTAAAAAATCAACTTAACTTAGAAATAGAATTTTAAAAGAAACATTTCCTCAAAAAAATCGAAGCAAGCAATGATTTATTTAAAACCCAGCCCTGTTTGTCAAAGCCTTACAATACAAAGACACAGGAATATAATAATTTAATGTTAATCTCTAACCGGCATTTGGTTTCAACTTATTTCATTTTTATACCAAAAGAGACTAAACAGTTGTGGAAATTTAGTTTAACTTTGACAAATGGATAACTCAATTCACATATTAGATAAAATAAAGAATATTGTAAAAAAAAATGCCCCTTTGGCTAAAATATATCTTTATGGTTCACGTGTTAGGAAAACATCGCATAAAGAATCTGATTGGGATATTCTTATTCTTTTAGCACAAGAAAAAATAACAAATGAAATAGAAGAAAAAATTACAGACCCCCTATACGATTTAGAATTTGAATTAGGAGAAATTATTAGTCCTATAATTTATTCTGAAAATGAATGGAATACTAAATATTCCGTAACTCCTTTTTATCAAAATGTAATGAAAGAGGGTAAATTATTATGACAAGTTACCGAACTGAGGATTATTATAATTACAGAATTAAAAGAGCCAAAGAAACTATTCAAGAAGTTGAAGTGCTTATCCAAAATAAATTTTGGAATACTGCAATTAATAGAATGTATTATCCATGTTTTTATGCTGTAGGTGCTTTATTGGTAAAACATGGAATTAAGACATATAGTCATTCTGGGACACGGCTAAAATTCGGACAGTTATTTGTAAAAACAGGAAAGATAGATAAAGGGCTTGGAAAGCATTATTCAAAATTATTTGAAAAAAGACATAAAGGCGATTATTCCGATTTTTTTGATTATGATGAAGATACGGTTTTGCTATATTATCCAATGTCAAAAAAATTTATTAGTCAGATAGAACTTTTAATGCATGAAGATTGAAAAAAAATATTAACAATATTATCCACAAAAAATGAATTAACTAAAAAAATAAAACATGAAACACACTAAGTATCACCTTGTAATTATTTTAATACTTTTTTCAACAAGTATTATTTCCCAAAATTTTAATCCCCCTAAAACACCAACTAAGGCCGTTGTTGACACTCTTCATGGATTTTATATTACAGATAATTATCAATGGTTAGAAGATAAAACCAATGAAGAAGTTATCGAATGGACAAGAAATCAACATGATGAAACAATTGAATATGTTAATCAAACCTGTACGCCTATTGATGGGCTAAAAGAAGAAATTACAGCCTACATTGACAGAGATATTATTGGGCCAATTTCATTAAAAGGTGAGCGGCAATTTTTTACGGTAAAGAAAAAAGGAGATGCTCAATCAAAATTATTTACTCGTATTGATGGGAAAGATATATTGATTTTTGATCCTGAGGAAATTGATCCCAGCGGGAAATCATCAATTTCAGGAATGTCATTTACCGAAAAAGCCGATATTGCTGCAATTGGAGTTCAAAATCAAGGTGCTGAAATTTCATCATACTATATTATTGATACGAAAACAGGAAAAATAAAAGGCGAACCTATTGAAGAATTAAGAGGTTTTACGTGGGCAAAAGACGGTAAACATGCTTACATAACAGTTGGAACACAGGAAATGATTGAAAACCAAATTCCTTTAAGAACCTACTGGCATAAAATCGGAAGCAAACGCAGTAAAGATAAATTCCTTCTTGCTCCCGAAGATTCAAAAAACTATGTCTCAATCTATGATTCACGATATAGCGATGTCAGCTTTATATTAGAAGGTGATTTTCAGTCAAACACAATAAAAATGCGAAAAGCAGGCACTTTTGATGAGCCGATTGAGCTTTTTAGTAGCGATGAATATTTAGCTTATCCTGAAGCTATTGACGATAAACTTTACTTTTTCACGAATTACGAAGCCCCAAATTATAAAATTATGATTGCTGATAAAGATAATCCGGGTTTTGAGAATTGGAAAGAATTCTATGGCGAAAAAGAAACTGTCCTTGAAAATTATATAGTTACACCAAAGAATTTAATTATTCAGGATAAAAAAGACGTTTTGAGCAGACTTTTATTATACGATCTTGAGGGTAATTTCATAAAAGAAATTGAACTACCCGATGTTGGTAATGTTTCGGGCATCAATTATCATCGTGAATCGAATACGATTTTTGTTAGCTTAACAACCTTTACATCGCCAACAAAAATATATAAACTGGATGGTGACACTTTCGACTGGGAATTGTTTTATGAAAGGGAAATCCCGATAAATACTGATAATATTGAAGCTAAAATTGATTTTTATGAATCAAAAGACGGCACAAAAGTCCCGATTTTTATTATCTATAAAAAAGGATTGGAATTAGATGGAAATAATCCTGCTTTATTATATGGCTACGGAGGTTTTAATATTGGAATGTCTCCGCGTTTCGTGGGATTATCGGCAACTTTCGTTAATAGAGGAGGTGTTTATGCAATAGCTTGTCTTCGTGGAGGTGATGAATATGGTGAAAAATGGCATGAAGACGGAATGCAACATAAAAAACAAAACACATTTGATGATTTCATTGCAGCCGCTGAATATCTAATTGATCAAAAATATACAAATAAAAATAAATTGGCGATTAAAGGTGGTAGTAATGGCGGCCTTTTGATTGGTGCCGTCCTCACCCAGCGCCCCGATTTATTTAACTCAGCTATTTGTGCCGTACCATTATTAGATATGATAAGATTTCATAAGTTTTTAATCGCAAGATATTGGATTCCCGAATACGGTGATGCGGAAACCAACCAAGAGGATTTCGAGTATATGTTAACATATTCTCCTTATCATAATGTCCGTCAGGGTTTAAATCTACCAACTACTTTAGTAACTGCCGGTGCAAACGATACCAGAGTTGATGCTCTACACGCAAAGAAATTCGTTGCAGAACTTCAAAACAATCCCGGACAAATTGATCCGATTATGTTGTATATTGATTATGATAGCGGTCATGGATCAGGAAAATCCACAGAACAATTGATTGAAGAAATTGAATTTCAATGGAGATTTATTATGAATCAATTGGAAATGAATTAAAACTTCATAAACAAAAAGCGTAATAAATAAGTGCTCTAAATATCAGACTTTGCGTGTTTTGCGATTCGTCTGCGTGCTTTGCGTGAACCACTTTCAAGTCTTTTCATTCTTGACTCAATTATACAGTAATTTATTTGGAATGATGGATTAATGGAACAATGTAAACAATGAACTTGTTTTTCCGACAATTGGAGAGCGTCCTTATGGATATTCCAATATTCCAGATTTCCAATGCTGATATTTATAATATGCCGCATCTGTTTTGCCCACAATATTTTATACTATAGCCAAAACCTTTATTCAATTATTTTATTCCCAACTTTCTAATAACATTTTTCGGAATACCTCTTTTATTGACTAAAATTGCTGTGGTTCTCAATTTAATATAAGGCTCCGACATGTTTAGGTACCCGCCAAAATCATTACTTTCTTCTCCCCATGAGTTTTTGGTGATATAATATTTAGCTCCGTTTTGATCTTTAACCATGCCCGTAATATGCATCAGATGGTCATCGGTTGAGGAATAATTATCGAAAGCAAGCTGTCGCATTTCCTGAGTAATTTCTTTTTGAGGTTCGGGTTCTTTCAGGTTTTTTTCTTTCTGCTCATCCGACATTTCGGCAAAATCGGTTAATGGGACAATAGCCACACCATTTTTATGAGAAAATTGTTTGTCGCTAACATCACCATCCCAAACAATCGAATATCCGTTTTCTAATGAATATTCCATGACTTCAATCATTTCATCGAGCGGGAGATTATAATAATCGTCGAATGACCAATTATCAGGGATTTCCAACGAAAATTTTTCATAAAAAGGATGATGATTGAAGGATGTAATTTCAACGTAATCATCAGGATTTATTCCTAATTCCTCTTGAAAACTTTGGGGCGAATAAGTTTCACCTCCGTATTCGAATGTCTCCGGAACCTGCCCTAAATAAATATCAAGAACCGAATTATAGGCCTCAAACCATTTGGGGCTAAGCTTTCTGCCACGATTTTTCACAACTCCATCAAGCATCCCTTTTAAAACAACACTCATTTCGCTATGATTATGCTTCTTATCACCAATCATTTTCCCGTCATAAATATCTTCGGGAACTATCCCCGACTTTCTGATTGCATTGATCACATCATGTGCCTGGCCTCCCTGCCCATAGTTAGCATTTCCATGCAAACGAACATAATTCATTGCTTTGTCGGGATAGGCTTCTCGCGAAATAAACATTTCCGAAAGATCGTATTCTTTTCCTTTTTCACGTAAAACTTCCGATTCAAGGAATGAAATTGTCGCAAACGACCAGCAGGTTCCTGTATTGTCCTGGCTTTTAACCGGGGAAGCTTCTACGTCATAAATAACTTCAAACTGATAAGAACTATCTGCTTCAATATCATTTTCGGAATTTCCTTGTGCCGAAACCGAAAAACTAAAGCTGAATAATACGGCTAATATTGCTATAAAAAATTGATTTTTGTTCATCATTTATTTGTGTTTTTTATTTTTTAATAATATTTTGAGCACAAAAATAGAAAAATCCATGTAATTTGAAAAGGAGAATAAGTAAGTTTGGAGTACTTGGAGTGCCTTGAGTGCCTTGAGTGCCTTGAGTACTTGGAGTGCCTTGAGTACTTGGAGTACTTGGAGTGCCTTGAGTACTTGGAGTGCCTAAAGTAGTTGGGTGCTGCCTAAACAAACCTCGGATAAGATTTAGATTTTTTTGAAAAGGGATGGCATCTCTCTACACTAAACTAACTGATTATTTAAATGCTTCTTCATTGCAATGAGGCAAAGCACAGCCCTCCCTTTTTTCAAGGGAGGGTTGGGTGGGTAAAATATAGAATGAGACAGCTCTTTTCTAAGCATATCCACCCCCAACCCCTCCTTACGAATAAGGAGGGGAGAGAACTGTCTGATCATTTATTGTTTTTTTAATTGTAAAGAAACTAAGCACATACTTATAAATTCAATAATCGAATTTCAAGAAGAAGAAATGATTACTTTGGTACTGCATTAAAAAACTTCAATAAAATTTAGAATTTTAGAATCAAATTTCAATCAAATTTTCTTTATGTATTCTTTGGGAGACTTTGCGTAATAGCTATATCTCTTCGCTACTCAAAGGAAACACTTTTGCCCAAACGAGTAAATTAATCAAGAATACCTCACCTGCACATTAAAATAATATTTCTGTTTGAATATTTAGATGATTACTCATATATTTGCAGTACAAATACAAATTGAGTGGTAAACTAATATTTTGAGCTAACCGGCAAAAAAAGTTTCTATGAAAGTTCTCGCAATTATGGGCAGCCCCCGAAAAAACGGAAAAGGTTTTCAGATTGTTAAAAAAATCGAAGATCAACTAAAGTCTTACAGTGAAATTGATTTTGAATATGTGTTTTTAAAAGACTTAAACCTTGAATTATGTCGCGGATGTTTTCAATGTATTGTTCAAGGTGAAGAAAAATGCCCGATAAACGATGGTCAGAAGCAACTTGAAGCCAAAATGCTTGAAGCTAATGGTATTATTTTTTGTTCTCCGGTTTACGGGCTTAATGTATCGGGGCTAATGAAAATTTTTATTGATCGTTTTTCATATAATGGACATCACCCGCGGTTTTTTAAGCAAAATGCTCTTTTTGTTGCAAATACTTGTGGAATGGGTTTGAAAGGGGCTTTAAATGCTATGAAATTTATAGCTGTCTGGGGATTTCATGTTGTCGGTGAGATAGGAATTAAGTGGCCTCATTATAAACAAAGTGAGAAAGAACAAAATAAAAACGAAAAACTTATTACGAGGGCTTCCGAAAAACTGTATCAAAACATGATAATAGAAACTCCAAAACCGCAAACAAATCAGGTTAAACATTATTGCATTATGAAAACAATGATGAGAAGTTTCAAAAATTATGATAAAATGTTTCCAGGTGATTTAAGGTATTGGGAAGAAAAAGGGTGGCTTAAAAAAGAAACTTCATTTTTTTATGAAGCAAAATTAACTCTCTACCAAAAAGTATTAGCTTTCTTTCTGCGATCATTCTTTCGTGCAGTAATGCCAATGATGGCAGGCAACTAATAATTCGTAATTTGAACGCAAATTTTTTAATTGTAATTTAAATTTTTGTTTGCCGAAATCATAAACAATAAAAACTCTTAACAAATGAAACAAAAACATAAAATGAATAATAAAAACCTTTCAATCAACAAAGAAGTCTTTGGAAAAATTAGTAATAATGTTGTGTATTTATTTACTTTAAGTAATAATAATGGAATGATCGTTCGGATTAGCAATTATGGAGGGATTATTCAATCACTGATAGTTCCTGATAAAAATGGACAAACCGACGACATTGTTCTTGGCTTCGACAGCCTTGATGAATATCTTGCCGGCCATCCTTATTTCGGGGCAATAGTTGGAAGATGTTGCAACAGAATTTCCAATGCACGCTTCACTCTTGATGGAATTGAATATAAACTTTCAGCAAATAATGGAAATGACCATCTTCATGGGGGAGTGGAAGGCTTCGATAAAAAAATCTTTGAAGCTGAAGAATTTCAAAAACAACATACTGTTGGAATAGTTTTAAAATATCTCAGTCCCGATGGTGAAGAAAATTATCCCGGAAATCTTTTGTTAAAAGTAACTTACTCTCTTAATAACAAAAATGAGTTAAAAATAGAATATGAAGCAAAAACCGATAAAGCCACTCCTTTGAACCTAAGCAATCATTCGTATTTCAATCTGACAGGTGCCGGAAATGGAAATATTTATAATCATATTTTGACTATTGATGCTAATAAATATACGCTTCTTAACGAAAACCTGATTCCAAGCGGTGAAAATCCTGATGTTTCGGAAACTGCTTTTGATTTTCGAAAACCAAAAATAATTGGTTCGGGAATTAACAAACTTCCATACCAAGGTTTCGACACTAACTTTGTTTTAAACAACAAGGGAAATCTCTCAAAAGTAATAAACATTGAAGAAACAAATACCGGGCGAAAATTGGAAATTAGCACCGATCAACCTTGTGTTCAGTTTTATACGTCTAATTTTCTTGATGGCTCAAATAAAGGAAAATTAGGAAAAGTTTATAATAAACATGATGCCTTTTGCTTGGAAACACAACAATTTCCCGATGCTCCGAATAATGAAAATTTTCCCTCAACTATTCTCAGGCCCGGACAGGTTTTCCGTTCAACTACTATTTATAAATTAATTTGGGAGAAATAATTGGGGTAATGAAATATTCTTATATAAAAGTTAGATAAACTAAAAAACTAATGTAACAAAAATAGCTGAATTGCGTCTATTTATTTTATATTTATCCATACCAAAAAACATTTGATGAAAAAATTAATTATTATAATTTTCACCGTCATCGCCATATTTACTTTTAAAAGTGTGAAGTCGGTGGAAATCACTGATTATAGTGATAAAAAATATTCAATTAGTGGGCATATTAAAGACAAAAATACCGGTGAGGATTTATTAGGTGCAACTATTTATATTAAAGAATTAAATAGCGGAACCGTAACCAATTTATATGGTTTTTATTCAATAAGCTTGCTTCCCGGAAATTACGAGATAAATTATTCCTATATCGGCTATAAAACACATGAGGTAAAAGTTAATTTACTACAAAATATTACAATGAATATTGAACTTGAACCTCAACAAAAGCTTTTGGAGGAGGTAGTGATAACAGGTGAAGCAATTAACGCCAATGTTTCTAAAGCTGAAATGAGCGTTTCAAAAATGGATGTAAAAACCATTAAACAAATTCCTGCTCTAATGGGAGAGATTGACGTGATCAAAGCCATTCAATTATTGCCGGGAGTCCAAACTGCCGCCGAAGGAAGTTCTGGTTTTAGTGTTCGCGGAGGATCTATCGATCAAAATTTAATTCAATTAGATGAGGCGGTGGTTTATAATCCTGCTCACTTAATGGGTTTCTTTAGTATTTTCAACAACGATGCAATTAAAGATGTAAAGTTATATAAAGGAGACATCCCTCCTGCTTACGGTGGAAGGCTGTCATCATTGCTTGATGTGAGAATGAAAGACGGAAATATGAAGAAATTTTCGGGAACCGGCGGTATTGGAACTATTTCAAGCCGTTTGACTTTAGAAGGCCCCTTCAAAAAAGACAAAGCATCATATATTATTTCAGGAAGAAGAACTTATGTCGATATTTTCTTAGGCCTCTCTAATGATGAAGATTTAAAAGACCATAAACTGTATTTCTATGATATTAACGCAAAGGTAAATTACAACCTAAATGAAAATAACAGATTTTATGCTTCATTTTATTACGGTAAAGATGTTTTTAAAGGCGATGATTTTAAAATGGGTTGGGGAAATGAAACTGAAACTTTAAGATGGAATCATTTATTTTCAAAAAAACTTTTCTCAAATTTTACTTTAATTCGCAGTGTTTTTGATTATTCACTTGGAATTCCCGAGGGTGAATCGAACTCTTTTGTTTGGGAAGCTGCTTTACGTGACCATAGTTTAAAAGCTGATTTTAATTGGTATCCAAATACAAGAAACACAATAAAATTCGGATTAACATCAATATTTCACAATTTTAAACCCGGTAGTGCCAGAGGCTTAGGTGAAAAATCGTTTTTTACCGAATATACTGTCCCCAAAAATTATGCTCTTGAATCGGGAATTTACATAAGCAATGAACAAAAACTTGGAATGAAGTGGATATTTAAATACGGCCTCCGATTTTCGGTTTTTAATAATGTTGGAAAAGGAATTGTATATAATTATGATGAAAATTATATTGCTATTGATTCAACAGTATATCCTTCAGGTGATTTTTTTAATACTTATTCCGGTTTGGAACCAAGGCTTGGAGTGAATTATTTGATAAATGATGAATCATCAATCAAGGCAAGTTATACCCGAACTTATCAGTATATTCATTTAGCATCAAACTCTACTGCCGGAACTCCCTTAGATATCTGGTTTCCGAGCAGCCCGAATGTCAAGCCGCAAATTGGGGATCAAATTGCTTTAGGATATTTCAGAAATCTCAGAAATAATACAATTGAAACATCGGTTGAAGCATATTATAAAACCAATAAAAATGCCATTGATTTTAAAGATCATGCCGATCTATTACTTAATAAGGAATTTGAAGGAGATTTAAGGTTTGGAAAAGCATGGTCTTATGGAGTTGAATTCCTTGTTAAATTGCATTTTGAAAAACTTGATGGTTGGGTTAGTTACACCTTATCAAAAGCAGAGAGAAAAATACCTGAAATTAATGGCGGTAAAGCTTATCCTTCACCCTATGATAAACCAAACGATATTGCAATAGTGTTAAATTATAAACTAAATGAGCGAATGAGTTTTGGAGCAAACTGGGTTTTTATAACCGGTTCACCTGTAACTTTTCCAACCGGAAGATTTGAGTATGGAAATATTATTGCTCCGGTATTTTCCGATAGAAATACCTATCGTTTAAAAGATTTCCACAGGCTTGATCTTTCATTTATTTTAAAAGGAAAAATTAAGCCAAACAGAAAATGGAGAGGCGAGTGGAATTTCTCAATCTATAACGCTTATGGAAGAAAAAATCCCTGGGCAATTAATTTTGAACAAGAAAAAGATAATCCGAATAAAACCTTCGCTGAAATGACTTATTTATTCGGAATTGTTCCGTCAATTACTTATAATTTTCGCTTTTAAAAAAAATCAAACTCATGAAAAAAATCACTTATTTTATTTTAATAGTAGTAAGCATAGTTGCCTGTACCGAAAAAATTAATATCGAACTTGATGACACTTACACACGTCTTGTTGTTGAAGCGAATATAACTGATGAAGCAAAAAATCATATTGTTAAACTTTCCAAAACAACTGATTATTTTTATAACAAACCGTCTCCGGTTGTTGAAGGAGCAAAAATAACGATCACAGAAGGACAAAACATATTTAATCTGTCTGAAACAGAGCCGGGAATTTATAAAACGGAAAAACTTGCCGGAGAAATCGGCAAAACTTATACTTTAAAAATCGAACTTTTAAACGAAATCAACGGCCATAAAACTTATACGGCAAGTGATAAACTAATGCCTGTGGGAGTAATTGATTCAATTGGAGTCGAATATATTGATAACTGGAAAGTCTGGGAAATAAGACTATACGCCAAAGAACCCCCTACAACAGATTTTTATATGTTCAATTGGATGAAAAATAATATTCTCGTAACGGATACAATTGACGAAGTAAATGTTTCGGACGATAAGTTTTTTAATGGTAGTTATTCAAATGGTGTTGGTGTAGGCTGGTTTGAAGAAGAGCGTGAAGACGAAAACCTCCATCCGGGCGATACGGTTACTCTTATTATGTCAACCATTACTGAGGAATATGCAGATTTTGTTTGGGAAATTCAGGATGAAACCGGCTATCAAAGTCCTTTGTTTAGTGGCCCTCCGGCAAATATTTCTAGTAATATCAGCAATGGAGCATTAGGATTTTTTGCCGCATACCCAAATAGATATTCTTCCACAATAGTTGTAAATCAGGTGATGAAGAAATAAAATTGACAATTAAGAAAATAAAACCTCAAGAAATTTACTTAAATATCAGATTAATTGAAACTTGACTTAGGATAATTTAGAATTCAACACGACTTTCAATACTTCCAGTCTGTATAAAATTAATTTTTATTTTTATTGAAATAAAATTCAATATTTAATCATAATTATTTGTATTTTTGCCAACTTAAAAATTTTATTAAAAAACTGATAAATATCTTAGTTTACATTTATTTAAGAATATAGGAAAATGAAAAATAATAAAAATGTTTACCTTTTTGGTAATCGTAAGGCAGATGGAAATGCCTCAATGAAAAATCTCCTTGGTGGTAAAGGTGCCAACCTTGCCGAAATGAACCTTATTGGAGTTCCGGTTCCTCCCGGATTTACTATTACTACAGAAGTTTGTACAATATATAATACGAAAGGCCGCGAAAAAGCTATAAAATTAATTAAAGATGAAGTAGAAAACGGAATTCATTTTGTTGAAGAAATAATGGGAACCGGGTTTGGCGACAAAGACAATCCTTGTTTATTCTCTGTACGTTCTGGTGCAAGGGCTTCTATGCCGGGTATGATGGATACGGTACTTAATTTGGGTTTAAATGATGCTGCTGTCGAAGGAATTGCGAAAAGAACAGGAAACGAACGTTTTGCTTGGGATTCGTATAGACGGTTTGTCCAAATGTATGGCGATGTTGTGCTGGGGATGAAACCTGCTTCCAAAGAAGACGTTGATCCCTTTGAAGAAATCATCGAGGAATTAAAAGACGAAAAAAATATTACTGACGACACCGAATTAACTGCCACTGACTTTAAAGAATTAGTTTCAAGGTTTAAAAAAACTGTTAAAGAAGTTACGGGAAAAAACTTCCCTGATGATCCTTGGGAACAATTATGGGGGTCGGTAATGGCCGTTTTCGATAGTTGGATGACTGAAAGAGCAATTTTTTATCGTAAAATAAATAATATCCCTGCCGAATGGGGTACTGCCGTAAACGTTCAGGCAATGGTTTTCGGAAATATGGGACGAAATTCGGCAACAGGCGTAGCATTTACTCGCGATGCCGGTACAGGCGAAAATCTATTTAATGGCGAATATTTGATTGATGCACAAGGTGAAGATGTTGTTGCGGGAATTCGTACTCCACAACAAATCACAAAAGAAGGTTCGATTCGTTGGGCCGAGCTTGCAAATGTTAGCGAAGAAAAAAGAAAAGCAAATTTCCCTTCTTTAGAAGAAGCAATGCCGAAAATTTACAAAGAACTTTTCGACACACAAAATAAATTGGAAAATCATTATACCGACATGCAAGACCTTGAATTTACGGTTCAGGATGGAAAATTGTGGTTGCTTCAAACCCGTAACGGTAAACGAACCGGTGCTGCCATGGTAAAAATTGCTATCGATATGGTTGACGAAGGCCTTATAAATAAAAAAACTGCCGTGATGCGTGTTGAGCCTAATAAATTAGACGAATTATTGCATCCTGTTTTCGATAAAAAAGCTTTGAAAAAAGCAAATGTAGTTGCTAAAGGTTTACCTGCTTCACCTGGTGCTGCAACAGGCCAGATAGTTTTCTTTGCAGACGATGCCGAGGAATGGGCCAGAAAAGAAAAGAAAATCATCCTTGTCCGTATCGAAACTTCTCCTGAAGATTTGAAAGGAATGCACGTTGCCGAAGGTATTCTTACACAAAGAGGAGGTATGACATCTCACGCCGCTGTTGTTGCCCGTGGAATGGGAAAATGTTGTGTTTCGGGTGCCGGATTAATCAACATCGATTATAAAAAAAGAACAATGAAAGTTGACGGAAATTCTTTCAAAGAAGGCGATTGGATTTCATTAAACGGAAGTACAGGTGAAGTTTATGAAGGGAAAATTGATACTATCAATCCTGAAGTAAGTGGCGATTTTGAAAAACTTATGAAACTTGCCGATAAATATTCAACAATGCTTGTCAGAACTAACGCCGACACTCCTAATGATTCCAGGGTAGCAAGAAATTTTGGTGCTCAGGGAATTGGGCTAACACGTACCGAGCATATGTTTTTTGAAGGCGACAGAATTAAACCAATGCGTGAAATGATACTTGCTTCGGACGAAGCCGGACGAAGAAAAGCATTAGAAAAATTATTACCTATTCAAAGAAAAGATTTTGAAGGTATTTTTGAAGCAATGCACGACCTGCCCGTTACAGTACGTTTACTCGATCCGCCTTTACATGAATTTGTTCCTCACGAAAAAGAGAACCAACAAATTATGGCCGACGAAATGGGTATTTCAGTAGAAGAAATCCGACAAAAAGTTGAATATCTTTCCGAATTTAATCCTATGCTTGGCCATCGCGGTTGTCGTCTTGGAAACACTTATCCCGAAATTTCGGAAATGCAGGCAAGAGCAATTATAGAAGCTGCTCTAAACCTTAAGCAAAAAGGAATTAATGCAAAACCTGAGATAATGATTCCTTTAACAGGAACTTACAAGGAAATGAAAATGCAGGAAGATTTGGTTAGAGCAATTGCCGAAAAAGTTTTCACAGAAAGAAACGATAAAATTCATTATTTGGTTGGTACTATGATAGAAATTCCGCGTGCAGCTTTAATAGCAGATGAAATTGCAAAATCTGCCGAATTTTTCTCTTTCGGAACTAATGACCTCACCCAGATGACTTTCGGATATTCGAGAGATGATGCCGGAAAATTTTTACCAATTTATCTTGAAAAAAACATTCTCGAAAATGATCCTTTCCAGGTTCTCGATCAGGAAGGTGTAGGCCAATTAATGAAAATTGCCGTAAAGAAAGGCCGAAAAACACGTAAAAACCTAAAAATAGGTATTTGTGGCGAACATGGTGGCGAACCTTCTTCTGTTGAATTCTGTAATTCATTAGGATTTAATTATGTTAGCTGTTCTCCTTTCAGAGTTCCTATAGCTCGTTTGGCTGCCGCCCAGGCGGTTATCAAACAAAAAGCTGCAAAGAAATCTAAGAAATAGAATTTTTTTTAAAGAAGTTAAAAAGGGAAGGTTTGTTAACTCAGGCCTTCCCTTTTTTTTATTTAGCAGGTGTTTGCACTATATATATACAGGAATTATTGGGATATAGTAAATCAAAAACAACGAAAATTTACACTCATATTGCAAATAATAACCGGCAAAAAATTAAAAGCCCGTTAGATAGTTTGAATATTTAAATTTAATATATAAATTTGCATGATAAAAATTATGGTTATTAATTTGAAACCATGAAATCATTATTAATCAATAATTTAATAAAATCAGCTTCAATGAACAAATGAGAAATAATGCTCATTGGTTAGCATATATTTAGAAGTTATGTCCAATGCTAAAAAAAAAGGCTTGAAAATCCACCACACAAATAGCACATTTGATTTTTTGCCGACACACAGGCAAAGCCATAAAAAACCAAAAGAGCAATTTCTTGCCAACACTCCGAATAAATGTAACTTTGACAAAAAAAGATAAAAATATATGAGTCTATTTCAGAACTCTGTTCTAAATAAATATTTGAAAGGATTAGAAACGGAAAAAGTTAAAGAAGCTTACGAGAAGTTTACAAGACATTTTCATAATCCTGAAATTCAAGAAAATATTAGAAATTCAAAAGAAGAGCAATACCAGGGCGAATTTCTGATTGACCTTTTTGTAAATGTTTTGGGTTACATAAAAAATCCAACTCCTGAATTTAATCTTACAACAGAATTAAAAAACATAAAAGATTCTAAAAAAACTGATGGTGCTATTTTAAAAGAAGAAAAAGCACTTGCAGTTATCGAATTAAAAGGGACAAATACTACGGATTTAAGTAAAGTTGAAACCCAAGCATTTGGATATAAAAACAATCAGCCCGGTTGTAATTACGTGATTACTTCTAACTTTGAGAAATTGCGATTTTACATTGACAACGCTGTTGACTTCGAAGAATTTAACTTATTCCAACTTACAAAAAAACGATTCGATATTTTTTGGCTCTGTTTATCATCAAACTGTCTTTTAAAAAATACACCGAAAAAAATAAAAGACGAATCCTTAACACAAGAGGAAAACATAACCAAAAAACTTTACAATGATTATTCAGATTTCAGGAATGAAATTTTTGATAGTATTCAAAAAGAAAATCCGGAATATGATAAACTAACTTTATTTAAGAAAACCCAAAAATTACTCGACCGCTTTTTATTTATATTTTTTGCCGAAGATAGATTATTACTTCCGCCAAATTCTATTGGTTCAATAGTAAATCAATGGATAGATTTGCGAGATAAATATGATGAGTATTTTCCGCTTTATGACCGTTTTAAAAAATATTTCGGTTATTTGAATACCGGACACAAAGGACAACAACACGATATTTTCGCATACAATGGCGGCTTATTTGCAGCGGACGAAATATTAGACAACATCAAAATAAATGATGACATTCTTTTTAAGCATACTGTTAATTTAAGCAATTACGATTTTGAAAGTGAGGTAAGTGTAAATATTCTTGGCCATATTTTTGAACATTCGTTGGGCGAGATTGAAAATGTACAGGCTGAAATAGCATCAGCAGATTCTGTTAACAATGGGTTGCAACCCATTGTTAAATCCAGGTCATCTGTTCAATCCAAGCGAAAAAAAGATGGTGTTTTTTACACACCTAAATACATTACAAAATATATTGTTGAAAATACTGTCGGCAAACTTTGCGGAGAAAAGAAAATTGAACTTGATATTCAGGAAGCGGAATATGAAAAAGAGAGAAAAGGAAGACAAAAAGCGACGCTAAAAAAATTAACTCAAAAAATAGACGATTATAGAAAATGGTTGCTACGAATTACAATTTGTGACCCCGCTTGTGGAAGCGGCGCATTTTTAAATCAAGCTTTAGAATTTCTAATTACAGAACATAGATATATTGATGAATTGCAAGCGAAATTATTTGGTGCTTCTTTGATTTTAAGCGAAGTTGAAAACTCAATTTTAGAGAATAATTTATACGGCGTTGATATTAATGAAGAAAGTGTTGAAATTGCAAAACTTTCTCTTTGGTTGCGGACGGCACAAAAAGGTAGAAAATTAACCACTTTAAATAATAATATTAAATGTGGAAATTCTTTAATCGATGACCCGAATTTTGCCGGAGATAAAGCATTTAATTGGCAAAATGAATTTCCAAAAATATTTGCAAACGGTGGTTTTGATGTTGTAATTGGAAATCCACCGTATGTAAGGCAAGAATTATTAAAAGAATATTCCGAAGTTTTACAATCTTATGAAGTCTTTGCTGGTAAAGCTGATTTGTATACCTATTTTTACGAAAAGGGATATAATATCTTAAAAGTGGATGGGTATTTATCGTTTATTTCTTCAGGCAAATTTTTTGAAGCCAGTTACGGACAAAACCTTATTAATTTTCTTGTAAATAAGTTAAAGTTTATAGAAGTAATCAACTTTGATGATTTAGAGGTATTTTCAGGAATCTCTGCGTACCCATTAATTTTTACTGGAAGAAAAACAAATAATAATTCAGACTATATATTTAATTATTGTTTTGTTCCCGAACACGAATTTTCTTCTTTAAACGAAATAGTTGTAAACTTACCTTTCTCACATATTTATATAAAAGATTTTGTTCAAAATGATTTCAAATTTTATCAAAGAGAAATTGCAAGTCTATTTAAAAAGTTGAATACAAATAGTATCTATTTAAAGGACTTAAATTGTTTACCATTAGTTGGTATTAAAACTGGATTTAATGATGGCTTTACGAATAATGAATTAAATATTTCATTAAACAAACCTTATGTTTTTGGTAAAAATCTTAAAAAATATTATTTCCCAAAAAGTGATACCAAAATAATATTCCCATATAAAAAGGAAAATGATGAATATAATTTATTGAACGAAAATGAGCTGGGTGACTCATTAAGTTTTTTAGTAAATAATAGAGCGAAACTCGAAAAAAGAGCAATAATAATTGATGGCTTAAAAAATGGTTCAAAAACTTGGTATGAATATCAGCAAATAAATCGGAAACTTGATTTCGATAAAGAATATATAGTTTACCCAAATGTTTCACTTGGTACAAATTTCACTCTTTCAAAGGGCAATGTAATTGATATGACAGGTTTTATTATTCCATCGAATGATAAATATCTGCTTTCAATTTTAAATTCTAAAGTTTGCGAGTTCATCATGAGAAAAACAGCCATTACAAGAAGAGGTGGCTATCAAGAATATAAAGTTCAATACTTAGAAAAAATCCCTCTCAAACAGATTGAAAAAGATGAGAAATTTACTTTTTATTCAATCGTTGATAAAATATTTGAATTAACCTCAAATCAAAATCTTTTAATCTTATCATTCTCCGATTTATTATTTTCGAAATTCGGTATTGAAAAATTGTCAAGAAATCTTCAAAATTGGTACGAATTGGAATTCAAAGATTTTTTGAAAGAGCTTCAAAAAGCAAAAGTAAAACTCAGTTTATCGGAAGAAGCTGAGTGGATGCAATATTTCAATGAACAAAAAGGAAAAGTACAAACTTTAAAAAACGAAATAAATAAAACTGACCAAGAAATTGATAAAATGGTTTATGAATTGTACGGATTAACAGAAAATGAAATAAAAATAGTGGAAGAAGCTACTGCATAAATCCATACACATCCCGATGAAAAATCGGGAAGAGCTTGTCAGCGTAAAGGGTCTAAGTCCCCATAATTCGAATAAAACCAAATCTATATCTAAGTTTGTCTTTTCATTATTAACTTCGGGGACTTAGACCCCGGACACAAAAAGGGGGGAGAAATCAAAATAATAAGCTCGTTGAAATGTATAACATTAAAGGAAAGCTAATTATAAAATTTTACTTTCCTTTTTTTATTTTTCAAAATATATTAATGATATATAGATTGAAAATACTAATTTTGCTCGCAAAATATATTTCGTTTAAATAAAAAGAATTTTATATATAATGGATTTAAAAAATAAATTATCGAAGCTTGTTGAAGCTCACAAAAAGGTTTTTTGTAATACAGAAAAAGAAAAAATAATTCAAGAAATTATTGAAAATAAGGAAGCAATTGTTTCCGAATCGGGAGCACTTGCTACTTGGACACCGATTGAATCGACGGGAAGAAGCCCGAAAGATACGGTAATTGTAAAACGCAAGGAAAGTGAAAATACAATTGACTGGACTTCACCAAACAATCTGCCTATTGATGAGGAGACTTTTGACATGGTTTTTGATGATGCTTTGAAATTTTTGGAAGACAAAAATAAAATTTACGTAACCGAGAGAGTTATTGGTGC
>JAEINX010000063.1 GCA_016342645.1 Bacteroidales bacterium
TTCAATATTTAAAAATTCATAATATTTTGTGCAAATTCTTTTTTTACATCATCTTCAAAGCCTGCAAAATAGTTTTGCGTGGTTTTCTTGTCGCTATGTGAAAATGCTTCACCAACAAATTCCAAACTTTTTCCATTACGTATTGCCATAGTTGCAAATGAATGCCTTGCCCAATACGTAGAAATTTCGGAAGGCAAACCTTCGGCAATTGCTAACTTTTTAATGTTCTGATTTATAAATTTAGTAAAATTTTTAATTTTCCTATGTTTATCCTCTTCATTTTGGTTGTCTTCAATTACTGAAAAAATATAATTTTTCGGACTCTTATCCTTATTCCCATATTTCTCAATAATCGAAAGTATGTATTCATTTAAATAGACTTCAATAAGGATTTTCTTCCTTTTTGTATTGATTGTTTTTGCACGATAATATGAGAATTTCTTATCACTTAAATCCTTATATTTCAGCAAAACAATATCTTTGATATTTATTCCATTACATGCATAAGAAAAAAACCAAAAATCTTTCGCCTTTTCTTGCTCCGGTGTTCTGGGTATTGATTCAAATAGTTGTTTTATCTGTTCTTTTGATAACACTTTTTTGGCTTTGTCAGCTTCGGGTATCTCATATTTACCTTTTCCAAATGGGTGGATTTCGGCAGGTATCTCATTATCATTAATCGCTTTATTGAAAACTGCTCTTAAAGAGCGAAGAAATATACCTACGGTTGAATAGCTTCGTTCTAAAGTATCTACCATGTAGTATTGATAATCTTCAAGCCAATCTTTATCAATTTCAACAAATTTCAGGTTTTCATAATCACTCCCTTTTTTGTATTTAATATAGTTTTTAATTGATTTAAAACTGTATTCATAACTTATAGCGTTGCCAATCCTTCCTTTATTTTTGTTTTTATTGATTATTTCATTATAGTGAAAAAAAACATTCTCACCTTCGCCCGTTTTTAAATGCAATTTCTTTTCAAATTTTTCAAAAGAAAAGGGTTCTATCAATTTTGCCGTTTCATTTGCTTTGTTTTCAATAGCTTGTAGTTGTAAACGCAAATCTTTATATTTCTCTTTAGGTTTTGTAGTTTCCCAAATACTTTTAAACTCCTGCTTTGTAAATTCAAATTTTGTTGGATAATCACACCTTTTTTTTAATTGTTTTACATAGACTCGAAGTTTTACAGGGTATTTTCCTGATTTTTTTTCCCTTCTGGTGTCAAAGTGAATTTTTATTGTATAACTTTGTTTCATGTTTTTATACGTTCGTTTATGCAAAATAAAATTTGCCCATAATTTGCCCAAAGATAAACAAAATAAATCAATAATATAAATAAATATAAATAAATATTTTGACTTAAAAAATTATAAATAAGAAACAAACAGGTAATAATTAATAGTAGATAATAACAATTATTATGACTGGCAGTCAAGAGGTCATCGGTTCGACTCCGATATGCTCCACAAATTCAAAAAGAAGGACATTCTACAGACATGTATTCCTTGTATATTATTTATAGTAAGAAACTTGATAAATATTACACAGGTAGTTCTGATGATCCTGCAAAAAGATTACAACTACACAATTGGAAACGTTCACCATCAACAAAAGCAGGAATTCCTTGGGAGCTTGTATATTCTGAGAAATTCTCTACAAGATCGGAAGCAGTTAAACAAGAATACGAAATTAAACGAAAAAAAAGTAGAAAGTATATTGAATTTCTGATAAATTCCTCAGTTGGTTAGAGCGTCCCGATGGCTATCGGGAAGGTCATCGGTTCGATTCCGATATGCTTCACACTAAATAACAAAGAGTTATAATATATTTTTTATTATAGTTCTTTTCTTTTATACACACATTTTGAAGAACTCTGTACTCAATAAAATAATAGTATTGTAAAATTAGATTGTATCCGAAAATTAATAAATAAGTGTCAATGGCTAAATTATTAAATCACAACAATATAACAATATAACAATTTTTCAATTGTTAAGTGACCTTGCGAATCTTTTTTGAACATCGCTGGTTTTTATGACTTCTAAATCTATTTAAACGCCTTCTCCAACAATCCATCGCCTTTAAGTGTAAGTCGTTCAAAGTAATCAGGTACCGATTTTCCTGTTAATTTGTCAACATACATTTTTGCAAGATATTGGCCAAGCATAAAACCTTGCCCTCTTAATCCGATAAATAATCCAAGATCGGGATCGAGTATCATTCTCGGTTCGACATAATAACCTGACCAAACAGCCTGAAAACCGACTGATGATAAAGTAGGTATCCAATTCACGAAAACCTCGGAAACAATTTCCAAAAATTCTCTTGAATTGATTTTTAGGTTTTTATCGGTTTCCATAGGTTCAATAGCCGGTGAAGCACAACCGATAACCTGGCCGGTTTCTCCCAATTGCTGACCATAAACAGCCGAAAATCCTTTATATTTTCTACGATCAATAATCATCGGTAAAGGAACTCCTTTGTTTCCAAGCATTGGCAAACGCCGTGTAATAAATGCTTGATGTTTCACCGGAAACAATCCACTTTCAATTCCCAATTTTTTGGAAAATTTTTCACCTTCGGGGCCTAAAGCATTTATGAAAATTTCGGTTTCGTATTCAATATATTCTTTGTTATGGTTCTGAACCAATATCTTGAAAGTTTTACCTTCTTTAACAACATCAATCAATTCACAGTCTTCGAGCATTTCTCCACCCTTTTGAATACCGATCTGGCGTATTAAATCAACAACTTTTCCGGGAGTTGCTTGCCAACAGTTTTTTGTAATCAAAGCTGATTTATAGGTTGATAAATTAGGATTAAAAAATGGCGAAACTTTCTTTATAAATTTGTTAGGATAAATCATTTCAGCTTCCGACCATGCCATTGAGGATTCAAGAGCTTTGAATGTTTCGTCATCGTGGGCAAATGTTACATAGTCAATCAAACGAAAATCAATATTTTGATATTCTTGAAGTTCTTTAAAAATATGAAGATTTTCGGTAGCAATTTCAGATAATTCAGGTAAGCTGAAATTTGGCCTACCACCCGCAATATTTCTCCATGAAGCGCCTCTCCCAAAATTAATCATTATGGGTTTTAATCCGGCTTCACTAAGATACCTGAATAAAGCACTTCCACCAATACCTCCTCCTGCAACTAAAACCTGAGTTTTAATCATTTTTGGTTTTAAGTTATTTTTTTTGGCAATAACTTTATCATGAACTTCTTTTGGGTAAAGTTCGCCCATGCTAACCTGATTTGAGAGGGGGCCTCGTGGCGTTGCCTCACCAACAATTGAAATTCCATAGTTTCTGATTGTTTGTTTCAATCGTGGGATACATCTTTTTCCACGACAAGCACCCATTCCTAAGCGGGTTGTATGTTTAATTTCATCAATAGAAATAAATTTTCTTTCACCAACAACCTTTAATATTTCATCAATTTTTACATCATCGCAATGACAAATATATGATTCTGATTCGATTTTATCGTAAAAGTCCTGATAATCGATTTTTTCGGGATATTTATCTTTGACAATAAAACCCCTGACATTTGTTAATCCTTCACTATTTAAATCGAGGGATTTAACTCTGGCTATATTAGTTTTATTTTTCTTTTTTAGGACTTTTTCTATAATTCCTTCACCTAATTTTTGACCATTATTATCTACAAGAAAAACCTCTGAATCTTTTTCTACTTCATATTCAATAGGAAGAAACAGCCAGTCTTTTTTTAAATTATAACCAAAGATTGCTAATCCCGGGCATTGATAAACACATTCCATACAACCAACACATTTATCAAAATCAATATGAGGAACGGTGCTGGTTGATGTTTTGGTTATTGCTCCATGCGGACAAGCAAATTCGCAAGGATTGCATGCAAAACCATATAGACAATCAATTAATACGAAAGGTTTTTCATTCATTCTTTCAAGAGAAGGAAGAAAAGGTTTTTCGATTATTTTCACGGGATGCTGTTGAGAATCAATATATTCTTTTGAAACACTGAGGTATTCATCGTAATTGAAACTTTGATTCATATCATCTAATATTTCAAAAGCTACTTGCTTTCCTCTGACTACCGCACTTGTTCCTTCACCAATTCTTATCGAATCGCCTGCACCGTAAACACATCTTCCAAAAATTTCCTTTCCCTTAATTAATAACTGATCGTCTGGAACCAGGCCTGTACAAATATTAATTGCATCAATTCCGTCTATAATTCTCTCGGTACCGGGAATTGGTTTAAAATTTTCACAATCAGCAACTACTGCCCCTGTAATACTTGTGTGGTCTTTATTGGGAATAGCTTTTAACAAAATGGTTGAGAGTAAAACCGGAATTCCCAATCTGCGAACTCTGTTTGCCTGAACCGGGAAGCCGCCTTCATTGGGCATTGCTTCGAGAATAGCTTTTACGTTTGCTCCGGCTTGCATTAGTTGGTAGGAAGTTAAATACCCAATATTACCGGCTCCAACCGATAACACATTTTTTCCCAACAAAGTAAATTCGTTATTCATCATTTTCTGAACAACGGCTGCAGTATAAACACCTGGCAGGTCGTCGTTTTCAAAAGTCGGTAAAAACGGAACGGCTCCGGTAGCAACAACCAAATATTCGGTATCAATATAATAAACTTCATCATTGAGGATGTTTTTCACGGCAATACGTTTGCCTTCAAGAATATCCCAGACTGTTGAATTAAGGAAAATTCCATCATGGTTTTCTCCGGCCAAAGTTTTTGCAATATCGAATCCACGCATACCGCCAAATTTTTTCTCTTTTTCGAAAAAGAAAAACTGATGAGTTTGCATTAGAAACTGTCCTCCTATTTTATCATTATTATCGATAACAATATTTTCAATATTATGCTTGAGTAACTCCTCTCGGGCAGCGAGTCCGGCAGGGCCGGCACCAATAATTACAACAGTTGTTTTATAAACTTTTGTCGAATTATCAATTAAGATATTTGTTAAAACAGGTGTATAATCTTTTGGAATTTCGCTTACTTCTTTTATGCCGTCAACTTTTGTAATACAAATTCGTTTAATTTGTCCGTCAACAAGCATTTCGCAGGCACCACACTTGCCTATTCCACATTCGAGGCTTCTTTCCCTGTTTTTTAAACTATGACTGTGAACAGGATAACCCGCCTGATGCAAAGCAGCTGCGATTGTGAATCCTTTCTCACCTTCAATTTTATTTCCATTAAAAAGAAATTCAACTTTTTCGGGTTTACCAATATCTAAAATCGGATGCTTATCTATTTTGTACATTTTTTAATTACTTTTTTATAAAAAACAATTACATTTTCTTGAAAAAAATCAACTGACAAAAGTAATTTAAAAATATATTCTTCAATATGAATTTTAGTTATAATTTAAAAAACAATTTTAGTATGGAAATTGTGAGTTGCTGTTAGGAAATTGAAAAAGTCTAAATAATCAATTGAATTATTATATTTGCAAAAAAAATTACAGGAAAATGATTAAAGTTCCGGATAAAGAAAAAAAAGAAAATATTATCAGAGTTGGATTTACTCATGGCGATATAAATGGAATAAGTTATGAAGTAATTATCAAAGCATTGCGAGACAATAGAATTTTGGAGTTGTTTACGCCTATTGTTTACGGTTCGTCTAAAATAGCTTCTTATCATAGAAAAAATCTTAATATTAACGATTTTAGCTTTAATTTGATAAAGAATGCTGAATTGGCAAATCCTAAGCGGCCAAATATTATAAATTGTTATGAAAACGAAGTTAAAATAAATATTGGAAAATCTACTAACATAGCAGGGAAGTTATCTTATTTAGCACTTAAGGAAGCTGTTAGAGATTTGAATAGTGGGAAAATAGATGTTATAGTTACTGCACCGATAAATAAAAAAAACATCAACTCCTCTGAATTTTCTTTTCCCGGGCATACTGAATATTTTGCAAAAAATTTCAACTGCAAAGATTATCTTATGTTGATGGTTACCGAAACATTAAGAATAGGAGTTATTACCGGACATATTCCGCTAAAAGATGTGCCCTCAGCAATTTCTTCAGAATTAATTCTAAACAAGATAGAAATTCTGAACAATTCTTTAATAAATGATTTTGGAATTAGGAAACCAAATATTGCAATTCTCGGATTGAATCCACATTCAAGTGATTACGGCCTTATTGGTACCGAAGAACATGACATAATAATTCCTACCATAGAAAAAGCAAAAGAAAATGGCTACATGGTTAATGGGCCTTTTTCAGCCGATGGTTTTTTTGGTTCATCAAAGTATTCTAATTTTGATGGGATACTTGCAATGTATCATGACCAAGGTTTAATACCATTTAAAATAATAGCCAATTCACAGGGGGTTAACTTTACGGCAGGCCTTCCTATTGTAAGAACCTCACCTGCTCATGGTACTGCTTATGATATTGCCGGTCAAAATATTGCTTCACCCGATTCATTTCGACAAGCTATTTATCTTGCTTTGGATATTTATAGAACCCGCAAGTTGAATGCCGAGCTAAACTTAAACCCTTTGAAATCTAAAACAGAAGAAACAGATCAAATTTTAATTCCGGAAGAATAAAAATCCGGTTAGTGTCTTATGGCAGAACAATCATTCTTTTCAATCAACGAAATAAGTAAAATTGTTAATGGAAAGATTTTATTTAAGGAAGATGAAAATATTTCTATTAAAGATATTCTGATTGATAGCCGCAAAATAATTTCTTCCGAAAATTGTTTGTTTTTTGCAATCTCCGGAAAAAGAAACGATGGCCATAATTATCTCGACAGGCTTTATTACAAGGGAATAAGGAATATTATTGTTTCAAATCGGAAAATTGATTATTCAATTTATGAAAATTCGAACGTAATATTAGTTGATAATACATTAATTGCGTTACAAAATTTATGTGAAGCGCATCGTCAAAAATTTGATATTCCTATAATTGGAATCACTGGGAGTAACGGAAAAACTATAGTTAAAGAATGGTTATTTCAATTGATGAGTAACGATTTGAAAATTATCCGTAGCCCAAAGAGTTATAACTCACAAGTTGGAGTTCCATTATCGGTTTGGCAGATGAATTCAAAAAATGATCTTGCAATATTTGAAGCCGGAATATCGGAGCAGGATGAGATGGATAATTTGCAAAAAATCATTAAACCTACAATTGGAATTTTTACAAATATCGGACAAGCCCACAATGAGAATTTCATTGAAACAACTCAAAAAGTAGGCGAAAAATTAAAACTCTTTACAAAAGTTGACACTTTAATTTATTGCCCCGATTATAGTGAAATTCAAGAAGTAATTATTAAATCAGAAATATTAAAAAGTATTGGTTCGTTTACTTGGAGCCGGAAAACCGATGCCGATCTGAAAATTATTTCGGTTACAAAAACTGATAGAAATTTTACAATCATCGAAGGTGTTTTTAATGAAGATGAGATCAACATAAAAATTCCTTTCACTGATGATGCCTCAATTGAAAATGCAATTCATTGTTGGGCTACATTGCTGTTTCTTAAATATAAAAACGATGTGATCGCAAAAAGGATGCTAAAACTCAGTCCTATTGCAATGCGTTTGGAGTTGAAGGAAGGGATTTATAATTGTTCAATAATTAACGACAGTTATAATTCGGATGTAAATTCCCTAAAGATCGCTCTTGATTTTCTTAATCAACAAAACCAACATCGTAAAAACACCCTTATTCTTTCCGACATTCTTCAAAGCGGAAGAAACGAAATTGATCTTTATTCAGAAATTGCCGAATTATTGGAAAAAAAGGGAATTTTGCGTTTAATAGGGATTGGTCCATCTATTTCTCGACAAGCAGATAAATTTAACATTGAGAAATATTTCTATGAAAGTACCGATGACTTTTTGAAACGTTTTTCTTTTTCTACTTTTAATAATGAGTGCATTTTATTAAAAGGAGCAAGGATTTTTGAATTTGAACAAATTAGCAAAGCTCTTCAACAAAAAACACATGATACAATTCTCGAAATAAACCTTAATGCTCTTATTCATAATCTGAATTATTATCGATCAATACTTAAGCCCTCGACAAAAATTATGGCGATGGTAAAAGCTTTTTCTTATGGAAGTGGAAGTTATGAAATTGCCAATGTTTTACAGTTTCATCATATCGACTATTTAACTGTTGCTTATGTTGATGAGGGTGTTGAGCTTAGAAAAGCCGGCATTACAGCACCAATTATGGTAATGAGCCCCGAAGAAGAAAGTTTTGACGCAATTATCAAACATAGCCTCGAACCTGAGATTTATAGTTTTCGTATTTTAAATTTGTTAGAAAAATCAATTAATAAAAATATTATTCCGAAAAACAAACCTATTAAAATTCATATCAAACTTGATACGGGTATGCATCGCCTTGGTTTTGAACAAAAAGATATAAACGTTTTATTAAAAAGACTGAAGGTAAATTCTTATATTTATGTACAATCGGTGTTTTCTCATCTTGCAGGAAGTGAAAACCCCAAGCATGATAATTTTACAAATGAACAAATTAAGCGTTTTGTTGAGATGAGTAATATTATTAAAGACAATATTGATCATAGCATTTTTCTTCACATTTTGAATTCGGCAGGAATATCTCGGTTTTCCAAATCACAATTCGATATGGTTCGACTTGGAATAGGATTGTATGGGGTAGGGGCAAATGAGTCGGAACAAAAGCAACTCGAAAATGTGAGTACACTTAAGTCAAATATCACCCAAATTAAAAATATAAAAGCAAAAGATTCTATTGGTTACAATCGTGAATTTATTGCTCAGAAAGACATGAAAATAGGGATCGTCCCTATTGGATATGCCGATGGATTAAACAGGAGTTTAGGAAATAGCAAGGGTAAATTGCTTGTGAAAGGGAAATTTGCCCCCATTATTGGAAATATTTGCATGGATATGTGTATTATAGATATCACTGAAATAAAAGTAAAAGAAGGTGATGAAGTAATTGTTTTCGGCGAGGATTATTCAATCAATGATTTTGCCAAAAATCTCGAAACCATTCCTTATGAAGTTTTGACTGGAATATCAAGAAGAGTAAAGAGAGTTTATTATATGGAATAGAGATTCCTGTTTTTGAAAATTGAACATTTATCATCTTACTAACAGCATAAAGTTTTTTAAAGCTTATTGGATTTCCAATTCATTATCTATCAAAAATTTATTTAGTTACATTCAGGAAAAATACTTTAACTGCTTTTCAAAGAAACAATTATAAATTAATAGGCATTAAGGGTTAATATTTTCTAAAAAATGGCAGCGTGTTTTGCATTTTTTGTGTCAACCTCCTTATAAGAAATACAATCCCAAACAGGGCATACATGCTTGCATAACAGGCATCCGACGCATCGCTCTTCATCCACGCTTGCTTTTCGGGTTTTGGGATCAAACTTAATGGCCTGGTTTGCTCCGTCTTGGCATGAAATATAACATTGCCCGCAACCGATACATTTTTCTTCGTCGATAACAGAAATAACCTGATAGCGGGTTGTAAATTCTGATGGGTCAACAATTTTTTCAGTAGCTTTCCCGATGATCTCATTAAGGGATTTGATATTTCTTTCGATCATAAAATCACTCAATCCTTCAATCATATCTTCAACAATCCGGTAACCATATCTTAAAATTCCTGTGGTAACCTGAAGATTTGTTGCTCCGAGTAGTAGAAAATGTAAGGCATCAATCCATGTTTCAATTCCACCAATAGCAGAAATAGGTAAATTTAAGTCTTTGGAATTGTATAAATCGGAAACAAAGCGCATAGCAACAGGTTTTACGGATGGGCCGGAAAATCCTGTGGCAGCCGAATGCCCGTGAATATTTGGTAGGGGAGTGAAATTATTAATATCAATATCTGTGATGGCTTTAATGGTATTGATAGCTGAAATGGCATCAGCACCCCCTTCTTTTGCAGCAATTGCAACAGGGATCATGTCGGTAATATTCGGTGTCATCTTGGCTATTACGGGTAGTTTGCTGCTTTTTTTTACTACTTCGGTAAATGCTGCTACTGCGTGAAAATCCTGTCCTACCCTGTGTCCTGCCGACTTATGGGCCATTTGTGGGCAGGAAAAATTAAGTTCCAGAATGTCAGCCCCGGCATCTTCCGACATTTTTGCCAATTCGCTCCAATCTTCATCAGTATAACCCATGATGCTCGAAATCAAAATTTTATTAGGATAATTCTTCTTAAGAAGGGCAATATCTCTGATATTGTCTTTTATCGGCCTGTCGGTGATTTGTTCGGCATTCTGAAGCCCCACAAATTTTTTATTTCCATAATTATAAACGCTTAAGCGAGGAGATGGCATCACAACTTTAAAACTCTTTTCCAATCCAAGTGTTTTGTAAACAATCCCACCCCAGCCTGCATCATAAGCTCGTGAACACATTTCGGCATGGTTGCCGACAGGGGAGGATGAAAGACAAAATGGATTTTCAAATTTTACTCCGCAAAAATTAATACTTAAATCTGCTTTTTTTGTCATTTTTTTTCTTTTTTTTATTAAATAGAAAATTGTTTCATTTTTTAACGATTTGCTTTTGAGATGCACGGCTATATTTCTTTGTTCAGGTTGAGACGCACGGCTATATTTCTTTGTTCAAGTTGAGACGCACGGCCGTGCGTCTCAACCAAGGAAAATATGAATGTTTTCCGCTGCTTTCTTTCCTTCGCCAACAGCTTGAACAACTGTGGAACCTCCATTTGAAATATCTCCGCCTGCGAAAATGCCCGGAATATTTGTTTCAAAATTTTCGTTTACAACAAGAATTCCTTTTCCAAAGGTTTTAAGGCCGGTTGAAAATTTCAGGATTTCCTTTCCGGGTTTTGTACCAATAGCCTGAACTACTAAATCTACATTGAGGTTGAACTCTGTCCCTTTGATTTGCCTTGCATTTTCAGGGATGAATTTTTCCGGTTCCATCCATTCGATTTCTTTTCCCTTAATTTGAGTAATTTGATTTTTATCGGACACTAAACCGGTAATTTGTGAACCGGATTTAAAAATTATGTTCATTTTGCGAGCCAAATCTATTTCTTCCTGATCGGCAGGCAATTCACCCAAGTGTTCCAAAGAGATCAGATATACTTTTTTCGCACCACAGGCTTTTGCCGAAACCGCTGAGTCGATGGCTACGCTTCCACCGCCAATGATGGCTACATTCTTATTTACGAGAGCTTCATTTCCGTTTTTGATTTTTATAGTTCTCAGAAACGAAATATAATCAATTGCATTTGAAAAATTGTAGAATAAATCCATTCGAAATGCTTCGGAAAGTCCGGTAGCAATAAATATGGCTTTATACCCGTTTTTCATCAGCGATTGAATTGCATCTTCCGAATCAATATTAGTATTGTATTTGACAGTAACTCCAATATCCAACAGGTTATTAAAATCTCTTTCCAAGGCCACTTTCGGCAATCTGAATTCGGGTATATTCCACCGAAGAACACCACCACCAGCATTTTCCTTTTCAAAAATTGTAACTTGATAACCTTTTTTTGCCAAAACAGATGCACATCCAATTCCAGCAGGCCCGGCACCTATAACAGCAATTTTATTATCGTTACTTTTGTGTTTTACCAGAGGCTCAATCCCAAATTTCTCTCCATATTCTGAAGCGAATCTTTGCAAACCGCTAATATCTATTGGGTTTTCAAGAGCTAAGATGCTGCATTTTTGCTCGCAAAGTTTTTCAACAGGGCAAATATGGGCGCAAACTCCTCCAAGAATATTATTATTGCGGATTGTACGGGCAGCACCTTTGAAATTATAAAATTTGATTTGTCTAATAAATTTTGCAGGATCAGTTCCGGCAGGACAGGCCTTGCTGCATGGTGCATCATAGCAAAGAAGGCAACGGTTTGCTTCCCTTATTGCATCCTGTAGGCTTAATGATTCACGCATGGATTTAAATTGTTTGATTTTACCTATGTTGATATTTTTTTTCATAATTTTTATTTTTTCAATCGGTAATCAGTAATCAGTAACGTGATTGACTGATAACCAATTACTGATTACCTGTGACCACCTGACTTTAAACAGAATTTTTCAGTTTTATAAAAGATTTCTTGTGATAGCTGTCTGGCTAATTTATAAACCTCCAAATCTCTAAAGTTTTTTACATATTCTATTTTTTTTGTCTTGATTTTTTAATTCATCTAATTGTAAATCGGGCATCATTTCAAATCAGTCACTGATTACTGATTATTAACTAATCGATTAAAGTTCCACCAACTTTCCATAAGTTTCCGGCCTTCTGTCTCTGAAAAATTGCCAGGTTGATCTAACTTCATCAATCATATCGAGGTCGAAATCTGCTATTAGAAGTTCATCCTTATCTTCGGAAGCTTCTGCAATAATTTGTCCTCTTGGGTCAACGAAATAGGAAGTGCCATAAAATTTGCCGAGGTTCCATGGTTTTTCTGTTCCGACCCTGTTAATACAACCCATGAAATAGCCATTTGCCACTGCATGTGCGGGTTGTTCAAGTTTCCACAAATATTGCGACAGTCCGGCAACCGTTGCAGATGGATTATAAACTATCTCGGCACCATTAAGTCCAAAAATCCTTGCTCCTTCAGGGAAATGACGATCATAGCAAATATAGACACCTATTTTTCCATATTTTGTCTCAAATACCGGATATCCAAGGTTGCCCGGCCTGAAAAAGAATTTTTCCCAAAAACCTGTAGTGTGGGGGATATGATGTTTTCGGTATTTACCGAGATATTTACCGCCGGCATCAATGACGGCTGCCGTATTATACAAAAAACCGGGCATTTCTTTTTCATAAACAGGCACGACAATCGCCATATCATATTTACGTGCATACTCCTGCATGCGTTCTACAGTTGGCCCGGGAACCGGTTCGGCTGATTGATACCATTGATTATCCTGTCCCGGACAGAAATATGGTGTATTAAAAATCTCCTGAAGGCAGAGGATTTGTACTCCTAATTTTCCGGCTTCCTCAATATAAGGAATGTGTTTTTGAAACATGGCATCTTTGATCTCTTCGATCGTGCCTTCGCCCTCGGTAAGAGCGAGGCTCATTTGGATTAATCCTGATTTTACGATTCGTGGCATTTTCTTTTGATTTATAACTTTTATATTTTTGATAAATTTATAATTTTTATCTTTAGGTTTTAATAAACTTTTCCAATCACTAAATTTTAAAAGGTGTTTTCCTTTTTAAAAACTTTCCATACCCTTTTTCAACCAACACTTTATCTTCATCAATTGCAAGTTTTCCACGTAAAAATACAGTTTTTACTTTTCCCGTAACTTCCCATCCTTCAAAGGCTGAAAAATCGCATCTGTGGTGATGGGTTTTGGCAGAAATTGTATGCTTTTGTTCCGGATCGAAGATCACAATGTCTGCATCCGAACCTACTGCAATAGTTCCTTTTTTATGGAAAAGTCCAAAAATTTTTGCAACATTGCTTGAAGTTATATCAACGAATTTATTAAGACTAATTCGATTTTTCCTTACTCCCTCCGAAAACAAAAGTTCCATTCGATGTTCCAATCCGGGTGCACCGTTTGGGATTTTTGTAAAATCGTCCTTACCTTTCAGTTTATCGCTCCACATAAACGGACAATGGTCGGTTCCGACAACGTGAACGAGTCCTTGCCTTATTCCTGCCCAAAGTGTTTCATTATCCTTTTTCTCACGTATTGGCGGACTCATTACCCATTTTGCGGAATCAAAGCCTTTTTTATACACGGATGCATCGAGTAAAAGGTATTGTGGGCAGGTTTCAACCAGCATTTTCTGATTACGCTTAGTGGCTTCCCTGACTTTGTTCAAGGCACCTTCGCAGGTCATGTGAACGATATATGCATTAACTCCCGAAAGGTAAGCCAAATCCACAAAGCGTCCTGAAGCTTCAGTTTCGGTAATTTCCGGTTGAGAGAGATAATGATACCATGGTGATAATTTGTTTTCCGATTTATATTTCTCAACCAGATACTCTATCATATCACCGTTGGTTGCATGAACAGCTACCAGCCCATCATATTTCTTAACTTCATTCATGATGCTAATCATTTGCTTGTCGTCAATCATTAAAGCTCCTTTATAAGCCATAAAAGTTTTGAATGAAGTAATACCTTCTTTTTTGATTAGATCTTTAAATTCTTCTTTAACACTTTCGTTAAAATCGGTTACGGCAATATGAAAAGAATAATCTCCGAAAGTTTTTCCCATTGCCCTGTTTTTCCATGTCTCCAGAGCCGAATGTAATGATTCGCCTTTAGATTGTATGGCATAATCAATAAGCATGGTAGTACCCCCGAAAAGTGCTGCACGAGTACCTGTTTCATGATCATCGCTTGAAAAAGCACCCATAAAAGGCATGTCGAGATGCACGTGTGGGTCAATACCTCCTGGAAAAACCAACATACCGGAAGCATCAAATACTTTTTCGGCTTCAAAATTCAAATCCTTTCCAATGGCTGAAACGGTTTCACTTTCAATGAATATATCAGCAATGTAATCATCTGAAGCTGTGATGATCCTGCCGTTTTTTATTAAGATTGACATGGTTTGGGTTTTTAGGTTAATAATTATTTTGTTATCAATAATCAGTTATCAGTTATCAGTTATCAGTTTTCTGCCGGTTATTCACTTTCGTCTTCCAACTTCCAACTTCGGTCTTCTGACTTCTAATAACAATATTCATCAGCAATAGAAATAGCTCCCGAAATAATTTCAAGCCCTTCATCAATTTGTTCTTTTGTAATGCATAGGGGAGGAGCCATAAATATCCAATTCCACCTTACGAAAGTAAACATGCCCGATTCACGGATATGAGTGGCTATCCTATTGGTAATTTCCATTTTGTCTGGTTTTGCATTCCATGGAGTGATAGGCTTTTTTGTTTTACGGTTTTTTACAAGCTCAATAACACCGAATAATCCTGTATTGCGGTAATCACCGATGGAAGGATGTTTTTGAATAAGGTGTTTCATCTTTTCATCCATATAATTTCCCATTTTTTCGGCATTTTCCAATAGGTTTTCTTCTTCGTAAACTTTTATTGTTGCAAGAGCAGCAGCGCAGCACACAGGATGAGCCGAATAAGTTAGTCCTAACGGCAAAGGGATTTCATCAAAATGTTTTGCAATTTTTTCGTCAACAATAATTCCCCCGAGAGGGATGTAACCTGATGTTAATCCTTTTGCCATACAAATAATGTCGGGTTCAACGCCAAAATGTTCGATAGCAAACCATTTTCCTGTTCTTCCGAAACCACTCATTACTTCATCATCAATAGCCAGGATGCCATATTTGTCAGCAATAGCTTTCACTTTTTGCCAGTATCCGACCGGATATTTAATACAACCCGATGAGCCTGATTCGCCTTCGAGAATGATAGCGGCAACACTATCGGGATTTTCAAATTGAATAATTCTTTCAAGTTGTTCAACAGCCATTTCGGTACATTTTTCAGGTGTTTTACTTCCCCATGGGCAACGGTAAAAATATGGATTTTCGATATGAATGATATTTGGCATTCCCTGACTATCGATTGCGAATTTTCGTGGGTCGCCACCTGCTGACATAGCAGCGTAGGTTGCTCCGTGATATGAACGGTATTGTGCTATGATCTTATGTCGTCCGGTATAAACCCTTGCTAATTTAATTGCATTTTCGACAGCATCGGCGCCGGCTAATGTAAAGAAAGTTTTAGTCAGATTACCGGGTGATATTTCAGCGAGTTTTTTTCCCAACTCACCCCTGGCTTTTGTTATCATGCCGGGATAAACAAAGCTTACTTCTTTCATTTGTTGAAGGACGGCCTCTGATATGGCCGGGTGCCCATGGCCGATATTTACATTCATAAGTTGAGATGAAAAATCGATGTATCTTTTCCCTTCTCTATCGTAAACATAAACACCCTTGGCTCGTTCAACGTTAATTGGATTCTGCCCTGCCTGTTTTGACCACGAGAAAAGGGTGTAATCCAAATTATTTTTTAATATCTCATTTTTTTCAGAAGTCATATTTTTATTTTAAATAATTAGATTTTGATTCTATTTTTAAGGCAAATGGATTTAAGTTGGAAGACTGAGGACTGGAGACCGAAGACTGAAGACCGGAGACCGAAGACTGGGGACTGAAGACTGGGGACTGAAGACTGGTACAAGCATAATAATCCATCCACTTTAGCTCATCCAATTTGTTTTTTCCTGCTTTTCCCATTTTGTTGTAATTTTTTTTAGCTGTGTCCAGAATTCAATTCCTCCTTTTCCGGTTAAATCGCCTGCACCGAATTTTGAATCGTTCCATCCGCCAAACGAAAAGGGCTCCCGCGGTACGGGAACACCAATATTTACTCCTGTCATTCCGGCGCTGACTCTTTGGGTTACTTCTGAAGCTATACCACCCTTTTGAGTAAAAGCAGAGGCTGCATTACCGTAAGGCGATTCGTTTTCCAATTTTATTGCTTCATTCATGTCATTTGCATGAACAATTTCGAATACCGGCCCAAAAACTTCATGTTGAGGCATCTTGATTTTTGGATCGGGATAATCAATAATTGTTGGGCCAATATAGTATCCATTTTTATCACAATTGTCATCAATTCGGGTTTTTCGGCCGTCAACAAGAATTTTGGCTCCTCTTTTCTCAGCTTCATCAATATAGTTTATGATATTTTGTCTGGATTCAATTGAAATAATAGGCCCCAAATTAAGTCCGGGAATGACTTTGCCGGTTTCTTCGCATAGTTTTTTGATGATATGGCTAACATCGCCCACGGCCACCATAACGGAGGCAGCCATGCACCTTTGCCCTGCTGTTCCGGTAAATGAGGCGCAAATATCTGCTGCCGTCATCTCAAGATTGGCATCAGGAAAAACCAGGAGATGGTTTTTAGCACCTCCAAGAGTCAGGCAACGCTTAAGGTTATTGGTTGCCCGTCTATAAACAATCTGTGCAACTTCAGTTGAACCCACAAATGAAATGGCTTTGATTTCGGGGTGGTCACAAATAGCTTCTACAATTTCTTTATCACCGTTTACAATATTTAATACACCATCGGGTAATCCGGCCTCTTTAAACATTTCTGCAATCTTACATGCTGTTAAAGGTACTTGTTCAGAAGATTTAAGTATAACACAGTTTCCGAGTGCGATAATGTTTGGGATAGTCCAGTGGGGAACCATGTGAGGAAAATTGAACGGACAAATTGATGCTACCACTCCCAAGGGTACATAATTGGTTTGGCAAACCACACCATCGCTGACTTTAAGGATTTCCCCGGCAGTGATTTGAGGTATGGAACAGGCAAATTCGGTAAGCTCAATACTTTTTTCAACTTCAGCTTTTGCTTCATTCATGGTTTTGCCATGTTCGTTGTGAATTAATGAAGCGATTGATTCTTTGTTTTTTTCAACAATGCTGCGGTAGCGATAAAGCACTTCCGATCTTTTTTTCGAAGTCAGCCCTGACCAATTCGGGAAGGCATTCCAGGCAGCTTCAACTGCCATGTTTACATCATTGCTTGTGGATAATGGAACTGTGGAAATGACCTGACCGGTGAGAGGACTACAAACATCCATTTTTCTATTGTTAGTATCAATAAATTTTCCGTTGATGAAATTTTTAACTTCTGTATATTTCATATTTACTCATGTTTTTAATTATTTCAGCTAAATTAGAAAAAATAAGTGATTTAGTATTATAGCTTGCATTTTTTTATTGACTGTCTTTTAGATTATGTTTATTTGGTTTAATAGCGGAAAGTAAATTTTGATTAATGAGTGATAAAAGTGATGCAGCATGTATAAACTCCATTATTGTTTTTGGATTATTGGTACAAATTTATTGAGGGTAAGGTTTTTGCTCTTTGTGGTTTATAGTGGGTTATATAAAATGCCAACTCATAATATGAATGGACAGACATTCAACACTCAATATGAAACATTCAAAGACAAAAAAGAGTCTGTATGGATTTTCATTATTTTTTACTTATTGAGTACTTTTTGAGAAAAGCATCATTAAATTATCTTTTGGGGTATTTTTATAACTTCCTCATAAATCTTTTAGTTACGAGGTTGGATTGGCAATAAGATAAGTTTTGCTTGAGTACCCAAATTATAAACCAAATACATATGTTTTTTTTAACTGGACAAAGGGAGCTTCGATTCTTAGTTTAATTTTTCTTATCTCATAATTTTCTGATTTTTCTTCCTTTTCAAGCATAAGATCATTCTCCCCTAATACTGCATCCTGTTTTAAGTAATATAACTCTGGATTATTGCTATTTCCAGGAATATTGTCATCAGTAATTATTTTGGCATTATAACTTTGTGAATAATTATCGCAGTAAACATATTTGTTTTTCGGAAACCGCTTCCACTCCCAACCTTCGATAGGAGGAAGTTTTTTCAAACTATATTTATTGATAATTAAAGTTTTGATTTTTTCATCAAAACAATATTTTACTTGAAAATCAATATGATTTTTATTATTTACAAGAGTTTTAAAGTATTCTATTTCTTTAATATTTTTAAGTTCTTCATAGAGGCTTTCATACAAATTTCCATATTCAGCCATTCTCTCCACCATTCTAAAATCCCTATTTTTTTTTGCTTGCTGTAAAGCCCATACTATGCCATTAGATGTAAAAACATAACCTTCTTCTAATAAGTAATTAAAAAATTCCTCATTAATCCAAGCATAGGTATCCCCAACTGAAGCCCTCCAAACAGCGTTATACAAATCTCCAGATCTACTCCATAGATCAGGTTCGTAATCATAATCCAGCCAACCGAATGTTATAACATAATCTTTTGATTTGACATCAACCCCCATCTTTTTATATTCTTCACATAAGCATTTAAGATCCTCAAAAATTTTATCATGAGATAATTTTTCTTTGAAAGCAGCATGAAACGAATATATTAGTAACACTCCACCTGGATTTACGTAAACGAATTTAGCAATGTTTTTTTCAAAAGAAATAAGCTCTTTAAGTTTTTTTTGTCGAATACTATTTTCGTTGAGAGTTACAATCTTAGATATTCTGTAATCTAACTCTTTTTGATCAAAGAATTTTGGACAGAATTCTTCGATCCAGTGATTCGGAATTCCATAAGTGTTTTGCAAATGTTCAATATATTTTATATAACTTGAGTGGACATCAATTACGTAATTAAATTTTTTTTTCTCATATTTAATAAATTTTCTTATAAGATTCTTTATTAAGTTCGGCAATAAAGAAAATTTATCAAGCGAAAATTTATTTCTTTTATATTTTAGAGCAGAGATAAACTCCTTTGTTTTATCAACAGGAAAGTGGTCCTTTTCTAATTTTTCCATTTCTTTTATTAGAAATTTTCTTCTTTCCTTATAGCTTACAGTTTTAATGGAATTTACATTTTTATAGGTAACACCACAAGAAGAAATAAATACGAATGTTAGAATAGTTAGTATTTTTAAATAATTTTTCATATTCCAGATCACTTAAATATTATACAATATTACAAAATAGTATTTCTATTATGCAAAAAAAATATAAACCCAATAAAAATATTATTTTACAGCAACTCTATATGTTTCCAAACCTTTAGCAGTTTCTATTTTAATAAAATAAACACCCGATTCATAACTTCTTAGGTTTATTTGAGCTTTAGTATCATTAATATTATTTTCATAAACTGTCTGACCAACACAATTAATAATTGATACTTTTTTTATTTCAGATGGTGAAACAATTGAAATGTAATCAATTGCGGGATTAGGATATACAAGTGTTCTGTTATCTGAAATTAAGGAGCCTTTTGAAACATTTACAATACTATATTTTCCATCCTCGAAAGGATACATATCTGAAACATAAGAGTTGTAGATTGTTTCCATATTATATTTTACCTCAGTAATTTCATCGGTTTCGGAATTCCACACTTTTAATTTTATTTGATTTCCTGCTGAATATCCTTTTTCGTTTGTTAATGTGCTAAATATGGCGAGAGAATTATCAAAAGCATTTTCTGATTTTATCTTTAACGCACCAATTAATTTTTCTCCATCAAAAGCCGCAACTTCACCACCGATTTCCAAACCTTTGATATACATTGTATATATCGGATCGGCAGCATTACCACCTTTGAATGTAAAGTGTGTGGGAACTATGTTTGTTTTTCCGCTTGATTTTGCTGAGGCAGGATATATTATCTCACCATCGGCAAACATTTTAACAAGATAACCTTCACCGGCCTGGCAATCACCGATTCCATTTACCCAATTCGGGCCGATTTTACGAATTATTTGTCCTTGTGAATTTCGGATAAAATCAAGGTCATCACCAATGATAGTACCGAATGCAAGCATTGCATCCATTGCATTTTCGGGGAAATAGCTTACAAACTTAAATCCTGTTGGCACCGAAATCGGACTTGCAGGATCAATTGTGCTACCCGCAATAGAAAATGAATCGTCTGCAAACATTTTTACAAGATAACCTTCTTCTATTATCCAGTCGCCAATACCGTTAACCCAGTTCGGGCCGATTTTAATTAATGATTGCCCATATGAATTTCTAACAAAATCGAGGTTGTCGCCAATAATTTCATTCATAACATCAAGCATATTTGTATCTTCAGCTTCAATCCTCGATGAAATAAATTGAAATCCTTCATGTAAAATAATTTCCTGTTCGAAACCTTGCACAACATCAACTCTAAACGCTCCAGCAGTTTCGTTAGAAATTGCAAGCCAATCTTCTCCTTCACGGCGTATGGTGTGAGGGCAGGTAAAGGCCGGATCAATATTCATACACCACATACACCATGTAGTTTCCTTTGCGATACACCAAAGCCAATACGATTTTCCTAATTCAAGTTCGGATGTTCCATTTCCTACTAAGTGATGAGGTGTATTCCATTGCGACCATGATCCAAACTCGGTTAATGTCCATTCTTGCATAATGTAAGCTGAGTCGGGTGGAAGTCCGTTAGGATTTTCGACAAGAAAGACAATAACAGTATCCGGAGGTGAACTCATGGGAACGTAAGAAATTGCAAGCCAGATATCGGTTAAAACACCTTCGGCTTCCGATTGAAATCCCATTGCCTGTTCCACTCCATATTGAGCAGAAACATTATCGCCGGCTATTGTCCAACCTAAACCATAGTTATAATCCCATCCTCCATTGTCGGGGCCAAAATTGTTGTATGCTATTTCTTGTGCATCTGCTATTGGAAGCAGAATAATGATAAAAATAATTGAGCTGAGTAATCTTTTCATTTTTAATACTTTTATAAAATTTAATTTACTTTTTTAAAACATTGTTGCAAATATATATACAACAAATAAGAAAAACAAAAAGAATAATAATTAATTTGACAATAATATTACATATTATGGTTCATTAAAATATATCAGTATAAATATTAGTAATAGATTTGGAGCGATGGATGAATGGATTAATGGAAAAAATGAGCTTATCTTTCTTAAAAAAGTATGGTTTCAATTTTTAATAAAATTTTTCAATTCCGAAATTTATGTGTATATTTGCATCAAATTATGTGTATAAAAAATAAAAAAAATGCGAACAAACATTGTATTAGATGATGAATTAATTAGCACGGCTATTTCATTAAGCCAAAATAGAACCAAGAAAGCCGTAATAGAAGAGGCATTAAGGTTATTGGTAAAATTTAAGCAGCAACTTAAAATTATTGAGCTTAGAGGTAAATTAAACTGGGAAGGTAAGCTTGATGAAATGCGTTCAGACTCATGATACTTGTTGACACTTCTGTTTGGATTGATTACTTTAATGGTAAAATAAACAAATACACTAATAAGCTTGAGGAAATTCTAACTACTGAGCAAGTGATAATGGGGGATATTATTCTTGCTGAAATACTTCAGGGTTTTCGGAAGGATTCGGAATTTAACAAAGCAAAAAAAGCACTTGGGTATTTAGACTGTTATTCCATTTGTAGCAAAGAAATCGCAATTAAAAGTGCTGAAAATTTTCGTTTTTTGAGAAAAAAAGGCTTCACGATCAGAAAAACTACCGATATGTTAATTGGCACTTACTGTATTGAAAACCAAATTGTGTTATTACACAATGACAAGGATTTTATGCCTTTACAGGACTTAGGTTTGCAGTTTGTTTTTCCGCAAACCATCGAATGAAGCTTTCGTAAGGGAAATTTTTCGTAAAACAATTTGTGATTCAAACTTTTTAACAAATTCATTTTCTGCACCACGCAAGTAATCAATGAGTACAGAAGTATCAACAAGTACCATTATTTTTCTCTTTTCTTAAACTCTTATAATCATATCCATCTGCAAAACGGATATTACCTTTGATATCTTTAATGTTTTTTCTCCGGTATTTTTCAATCAGTTCCTGCAATGCAATGTTTATTAATTCATCCTTGCTTTTAGCATTGATTATAAATGTGAAAAAGGCTCACAACTCAGGCCACATATTGTCTGGTTCGGAGAGGCGGTTCCGGTAATTATGGATGCAATTCAAATTGCAAAAAAAGCTGATATTTTTATTGTTATCGAAACTTCAATGGTAGTTTACCCTACTGCAGGATTAATTAATTATATTTCTGATGAAACCCCAAAATATTTTATCGATCCAAATGCAGAAGAAGTCAGTGGCATAAAAAATCTTACAATAATCCGCAAAAAAGTGGGTGAAGGAGTGCCGGATTTGGTTGAGGAATTGCTTAGGTTGGGGAAATCGCAAATGTAAATCACTATAGTAATCGGTGTTGATTTTGCCGGGTAAAAAACTTATTGATCCCGAGACTTCGAGGTTGATTGATTAATTCTTATATTTTTCGGTATTTAATAAAATTCACTACAAGTAACATATAATCTTCTATTTTTGGTAAACCTCTTTTCTGTGCCCAATGCTAATGACAACAATTGTGAGAGTATCATCAAAAATATCGTAGATTACTCTATAATTTCCAACCCTGATCAAAAGGAATTACTTCATCTTTTTCAGCTTTTGCTTCATCATAAGCTTTAATGCAATCCAATTCCTCTGAATCTTCCCGAAGTTTTTTATAAACATCAATAGGCAAAATAATACCTATTTTATTACCTTCATTATCTTTTAAGAATTCTTGCTTTATTGAGTACATTTAATTTTTTTTGACAAAGTTAATAAATTTCCTGTTACCCGTTTAAGTTAGCAAAATTTAAGACGGAAGTTAAAATTCAATTTGAATCACAGTACAAAAACGAGTAGCAATTTGAGAACGAGTAACAATTGAGAAATTATTTAATATTCTTTACTTTTTCCAAATACTCCACAACAATAAATACCGACCTGTCTTTTTCCTATTGTTTTTAAATTGATCACTTCAAAGCTCCTTTACTAAAAAGACAAGGCTTGTCTTGGAGTCAAGCCTTGTCTAAGCAAACATACTATTTACTGAATCACAATCTTCTTAACTTGTTTAAAGTCTTTACAGTTGAAGTTGATAAAATAAACTCCGGCAGGTAATTCTTTCAGATCAAGTTTTTCTGTAAGATTTCCTGTTCCTTCAATTTCAAAGAAACGATAATAATTTCCATGAACATCAAATACTTTAATTTGTACTTTTTCACTCGAACTCTGAACAGTACTGGTCAGGTTTTCAATAGAAATATTAAATATCCCTTCGGATGGATTTGGGAATATTGAAATATTATTTTCAGTATTTTCAATATTATTTACTCCTTTCGTAATTTGTATTACGCTATACAAACCATCTTCGGACGGATAAACTTTTTCCATATAAGCTTCATTATAAGGATCGGCATAAGTGTATTTAAAAGGAATTAATGATTGTGTTGAGGCATCCCAGACTTTTAGAATTATTGGATTTCCGGTTTTATATCCATTTCCACTATTAATTGTACTAAAGGTTGGCAAATCATTATCAAAAACATTTTGTGAATTTATCTTCACAGAACCTAATAAAATACTTCCATCAAAAGCAGCAACTTCATCGCCTATAGCTAAACCATTAACATAGATTGTATAAACAGGATCGGCTGCATTACCGCCTTCGAATTTAAAGTGTGTTGGAGCCATAATTGTTTTACCGCTTGATTTTGATGAAGCGGGATAAATAATTTCACCGGAGGCAAACATCTTAACAAGATATCCCTCACTG
>JAEINX010000064.1 GCA_016342645.1 Bacteroidales bacterium
TATATATACTTGTTACGTTGATGGGTAGTGAACTTGCGGAAAAAATTTTGGGTATGAAAAAATATCAAGTTGGGTTATGAACCAAATAATTTCGCAAGATAATTATAATGCTCGTCCTCAAAAAGTTTAGTGCACTTAAAACCACTATTTTCAGCAATTTCTTTTAATGAGAAAAAATCAATAAAAAGCCAATCGAAAGGCTTGCCTATAATTTTATTATATTTTAAAGTATATTCCGTTTCGCCGTAATAGTCTGCATTTAAATCAATCAAAAACGAACCGTCTTCTTGCTCATTCAAATAAATCAAATCTGAGGAATCAAGAATTATCTGCCCACCCTCATTTAAAAGTTTTTTAAGATGATTAAAAAGATTTTTCAAATTATCTTTTTTTCCGGCAACACCAACTCCATTCATAATTAAAAGAATAGTGTCGAATTTTTCGTTTTTCAATTTATAAATATCTTCATGGCGGGCATTTTTCACTCCCCGGCTTTTCATTACCTCAACCGATTTTTTAGAAATGTCGATGGCCGTCGTTTCAATATTTTTCGATTGCAAATAAAGTGTGTGGCTACCTGCACCTGCACCAACATCAAGGGTTTTCCCAAAACATTCTTTAACAGCTATTTGTTCAAGCTTTGGCATTTTCTCAAAATCACGGAAAAAATATTCAGCCGAAATTGTCTCATCCTCAGCGATATTTGTAATAACATCAACAATAGCCGGAAAACCATTGAAATGATAATCCCATAATGCTTGGCCAAGAGGGTCATTATCATTTAATAATGTATTTCTTTTTTCTTCATTCACCTTTTGTAAATATTTTAAATTTCTGCAAAAATAGAATTTTGAGTTTTGTTTAAAAGAAAAAATTTTTACCGTAAAAAAATTAACAAGAAAGAATTAGGAAAATAATTCAGGAATTAAGAAAAACAAAAAGAAAGCTGAATCTGCTTATGAATTATTGAAAAGTGATTCACTTTAATCCTTTCTTCCTTGCAGTTCTTATACTTTTAATCCCCAATATATTTCTTCCTCAAAATCATCAATTAATAAATTGCTCGTTTTTTTTAACTTCGCACTAAAAAAATGCAATAATTATGATAAAAAAAACAACACTTTTAATATTATTATTGAGTATATCTTCAATCTTATTTTCACAACATCCTCCACAAAATTATGTTCCCGAGACTGATACTCTGGTTTTGGAAAAAATAAAAGAATGGCAGGGTTTAAAATTCGGTTTATTAATGCACTGGGGGCCATACAGCCAATGGGGAGTAGTGGAATCATGGTCGATTTGCCCGGAGGATGAAGGCTGGTGTGGTCGTAAATCAGATGAATATTATGAATATGTTAAAGAATATGAAAACCTGAAAACTACTTTTAATCCTATTGGTTTCAATCCCGAGAAATGGGCAAAGGCTGCAAAAAACGCCGGGATGAGATATGTTGTTTTTACTACTAAACACCATGACGGTTTTTGCATGTTTGACTCAAAATATACCGATTATAAAATAAACGATAAAGGCTGTCCTTTTCACACTGCAAAGAATTCAAATATTGCTAAAGAAATCTTCGATGCTTTTCGTGATGAAGGTTTATGGACGGGTGCTTATTTTTCAAAACCCGATTGGCATTGCGAAGATTATTGGTGGCCAAATTTCCCGCCAAAAGATCGTAACGTAAACTATGATCCAATTGTTTATCCCGAAAAATGGGAGAATTATGTTCAGTTCACACAAAATCAAATTTTGGAATTAATGACTGATTATGGTAAAATGGATATTCTTTGGCTTGACGGTGGTTGGGTAGCTAATTATTCGGATGATGATATCAATGAATTCTATACAGAAAAAATAAATTCAATGAATTCGGGATTTATGAAAAGAACAATTGTTCGGCAAGATATTCGTATGGATGAGATAGTTGAAAAAGCAAGGAAAAAACAGGCAGGCTTGATTGTTGTGGATAGAGCTGTGCCAGGGAAAAATCAAAATTACCTCACACCCGAAAACCGAGTTCCACCTAATATGTTGCCTTATCCGTGGGAATCATGTATTATTGCAGGAGGAAGCTGGTCGTGGGTTCCAAATGCAAAATATAAAAGTCCGCGAGAAACAATTCATTTATTGTGCGATATAGTTTGTAAAGGTGGGAATCTTTTGCTAAATATTGCTCCCGGCCCTGATGGAAAATGGGATGATCAGGCCTTTGTCCTATTGGATGAAGTAGGCAAATGGATGGATATAAATAATGAAGCCATTTATAATACGACTACACTTTTTCCGTATAAAAATGGAAATATCTGCCTTACAAGAAAGGATACGGGAGAAATGTTTGTAATTTATCTTTTATTAGATGAAAATGACATTTTACCCGAAAAAGTTTTCTTGTCAAATTATTGTCCCACAAAAGGAAGTAAAATAGAGATGCTTGGAAAAAGAGGAAATTTACAATGGGAAAAATCAGGAAAAGGTTTTGAAGTCGAAGTTCCTGAAAAATACAGAATGAATTCCCCTTGTAAATATGCTTTCGTATTAAAAATAACGGATCATTTATAGTATTTACACTAAAAATATTTTTTTTGGACAAAGCAGTAAATAATTCTTAATTCAGAGCTTTTTAATCAAATATGATTCTGTCATTTCAAATGGATATGATAGAATTATGAGCATATCTGAAACGGAACAAAATCATTGAATAGTCATTAAAAAAAATGTCGTTAACAGTCAGTTTTCACAAATATTGACTCAATAATTTCCTGAGTAAGACAAATTATCAGTAAAACTTAAACCATTTCTTTTTGTTCGTGAGCATTCACAAATAAAATATCTCCTACATTATCATATCCCATAAACAGTTCTTTTTCGAAATGCTTTATATGCTCCGGCCTGAAGCCAATAATAGTTAGTCCTGCTTCATCTGATCTCTCATTAATTATAGTTTTACTGCTCACGTTTTCATCTTTTTGGATGATCTCAATATTTTTCTCTGTAATTGGGATTCGCCCGGCTTTCAAAAGTTCCAAAAGGTTCTCTTTGTGCTTATCCAACTCACTTTCTATACAGATATCAAATATTGTTACATTGGCTTTTTTCCAGTCTGGATGACCCCAAATAATATAGCTTAACAGGATGAGAAGATTGGAGTTTTCAAAGTCAAAACTCCGAATCCAAACATGGATGTTATCAAAATTCTTGCTTTTGTGTGAACTTCCCATAATACACACATCATAATTCCCAGCTCTAACAAGTTTGTAATTATCAACAATTTGATCCAGGTTATTCGGATATGCACGGTCGAATTCAAAAATTATCATGTTGTTTTCCATTCCCGAAATACCCGGCAACTGAACCGTTTGGGCAATTGCCGATGTATATGAAGGTGAAATCAGTGTATCAATATAAACATTGCTTTGCTTTTTATCAGATTTCATAACTAACTTCTTGAGTGTTTTTTGGGCTTCAAGCTGAGTTTCTGTTGAATAATAACCTTCTATCAGGTGAATGTATGTACCAAAACCATATTTATAGGATATCCAATTAAGCAGGTCAAAAACCTCCTCGCGTTGGAATGATTCTTTGGAGATACATACTGCGGAAGGGCGCCAACTTTCTCCTTTCTTGATCATTTTCGATTTCTGTAAATAAACTTGTAGTTTGCGATTTAACTGAAAAATTGCTCCTTTGAAAATGGATTGTAATCCCTGACGGTATTTATGATAACTGCTGATGCCTGAATAAATCAATATCATTAGAATAATTGCAAGAAAAGCATAAGGAGCATTAATTTTGAACATCAGCCACACACACATCAAGAAACCCAGAAGAGACAAGTACCAACGTGAACGGAAAGTAGGTCTGTATGAGGGATCAGAACCCCAGTGATTCAAAAATGAGATAAGGCAAATAGAGCCATAGGTTACCATAAAAAACATGGAGATTATTTCCGCAACTGTATTAATATTTCCCAATCCAACAAAAACAAAAGCAATAATTACCGTAAACAGTGAAGCGTTAAAGGGTTCATTGCTACTTTTCTTTCCTTTTGCCAAATACCGATTGATGAATTTTAAAGGGAAGGATTGATCGCTACCCAATGCTTGCAAGGTTCTGGGAGCAACCATGATAGATCCCAATGCTGAAGAAATCGTGGAAGCAGCAAGGCCTAATGGTATTGCTATAGCTCCATATAAAGCAATTTTACTCATAATAAACTGATTACTCATGAGATCTTCAGAAGATGCTGAAATGGAAAGTTTATAAATAATAAATATGTAAATAATCATCCCTGAAAAAGTAGCAAGAGTAGTTCCGAGGGGTATTGATTTTCCGGGATTCTTTAAATCCCCGGAAAGACCCACACCGGCTGTCATGCCGGTAAAAGCAGGAAAGACAATGGCAAAAATCACAAAGAAATTGTCAAATTTTCCTGCCATTCCTTTAAAGAATTGTAGGTTCTCGGTAGATTCAAAACCGGTTTTACCAAGGAAGAAAAGCGTTAATGAACCTATTAATATAACAACCACAACATAAAGTGCCTTGACACCCAAATTGGCACCTTTTGTAAGAATTAGCAGACTTAACAATCCCATCGCAGGAAGGCTTACGGCCTGCCGTGGTAGTTCATAACCATAATTCGATGAATACCAATTAAAAAATGGCTCGAAAGCTTCCGTAAACGCAATAACATAAAAAGCCACACTGATGGCTTGAGAAAAGTACAAAGCAATACCTATAGTGGCACCGATATTCAAACCAAATGATCGGGAGATGATAAAATACTCTCCCCCACCTTCTACCCTTTTGTTGGTTGCGATTTCAGAAATGGCAAGGGCTGTAGGTACTGTAACCATGTGACCAACAATTATAATCAGTACCACACCAAAGAAACCAAGTGTACCAACTGCAAAGCCAAATCTCAGGAAAAGAATAGCTCCCAAGATGGTCGAAATAGCAGTAAAGAACACAGGAGCTGTTCCAAATGTATGTGAATTTTTGTTTTTCATTATTAGTAGTATCTGTAATTTATGAGAATTTAAATTATATGAACAAAAATAAAAACTTTTTAGCAAATAATATCTTTTTTCTTTTTCATTTCATAATATGGATTATTTTTTGTTACTTTGTTGAACAATTAATAGATAATATCGTAGCATAATATAAAGACAAAATGAAAATACTAAATAAATTATTGGAATTTGAACTTATCAGTATTGGGGATTACAGTATAAGAGTTTATACATTAGCATATATTATTTTAATTATTCTGATTACTATAACAATATTGTGGTTAACTAAAAAAACACTTTTTCGTAAACATAAAACTAAAAGCCATAATGAAGGGAATGTTTATGCTTTATTTCAAATAATTAAATATGTAGTTTGGGTAATTGCTATAGGTCTAATTTTTGAAACTATTGGAATCAAAATAACTATTTTAATTGCAGGCTCTGCAGCTCTTCTCGTGGGAATTGGATTAGGATTGCAACAAACATTTAATGATGTTATTTCCGGGATAATTTTACTTTCGGAAAGGTCTATTAGAATAAATGACATATTGGAAATAGATGGAGATATTATAAGGATTCAAGACATAGGATTACGAACCTCCAAAGGATTAAATAGGGATGAAATTTCTATTATTATACCAAATTCATTAATTACAACAAATAAAGTAATAAATTGGAGCCATCAGACAAAGAAAACTCGTTTCAAAATTGATGTTGGTGTTGCCTACGGAAGCAATGTCGATTTGGTAATTAAGATTCTGGAAGATAGTGCTTTTGAACACCCGGATATTTTGGATAAAGAATTTATTGAAGCACGATTTTTAGATTTTGGCAATTCATCATTAGATTTTCAAGTTTTATTTTTTAGTGAAAATGTTTTTAGGATTGGGAAAGTAAAAAGTGATATTAGAAAAATTATCAACAGAAAATTCATTGAAAATAATATTACAATACCATTTCCTCAAATGGATTTACACTTAAAATCAAATAGTACTAATATTGCAAAAATTGATACTAAAACCACATAATGAAACCCTTATACAATAAGAGTTTTGTTTGTAAATTGAATAAAAATTAGAAATAAATTGAAACGGAAGTGCCTCGAATACCATATTTAAAATCTCTTGGCACAGTGCTTTTTGCAGGTGCGAGTATTATTACTGTAATTGTGGGTTTTGCATCTCAGAAAGCTTTTTCAAATATTATTAGTGGAGTGTTTATAAAAATGAACTAAATGAAAGTAAAGAAAATTCTTAATAGAAAAAAACTGAATCCATCAACACCGATTTTCACGGGGCTTAAATACTCAGAAGAAATCAGTCTTCAGTTATTCAAATACAATTCAGACGAATACTTTGAGGATTCAAATTATTCGGAAGAATCGTTTAATAAAATACCAAAAGACAAATATCAATATTGGCTTAATATTCATGGAATTCACGACATTGAACAAATAAAAAATATTTGCACAAAGCTGGGTGTTCACCATCTTGTAATTCAAGATATTCTTGATGTAAATCAGCGGCCAAAATTTCAGGAATATGATAATTATCTGTTTTTTTCTATAAAATCAATATTGCCTACGCAAAGTGATGAATTAAAAACAGAGCAGTTGAGTTTCATTTTGGGAGAAAATTATTTGGTCACTTTCCAAGAGAAAAAAAAAGATTATTTTGAACATATCCGATATCGGATTAGAGACAATGTAGGTATCCTAAGAGAACGAGGTACAGATTACCTCTTGTATCTATTATTTGAATCTATTTTAGATAATTATTTTAAAACCTTAAATAATATTGAAAATAAGCTTGAGGAACTGAGATTTTCTGACATAAAAGAAGACCCTTCTCCTAACACATTAAAAACAATTGAGCTATACAAGCGACAAATTCATCAAATTAAAAGAACAATTATCCCAATAAAAGAATTTGTTACAAAAATTGAACGCGAAGAATCTAATTTAATCAACCCTAAACACTTTAAATATTTTTACGAGTTAAAAGACCTTTGTTTATCGCTTATCGATGATTGTGACCAAATAAACATGCGATTGGAAAGCAATGTAAATTTGTTTTTTTCTGTTCAAGGCCATCGTATGAACCAAGTAATGAAAATATTGACCGTAGTTGCCACAATATTTATTCCCTTAACTTTTATTGCCGGAATTTATGGAATGAATTTTTCAAACATGCCAGAACTAAATTGGAAATGGGGATATTTGGGTGTATGGATTATTATCCTTTTTGTATTTGCCGGAATGTTGTTTTATTTTAAAAAGAAAAAATGGTATTAAAATCTATTGATAATATTATATCCATCTTTTCTTTCTTAGGTCGTAATATGGATTATTTTTTGTTACTTTGTTTAAAAATCATTTTTAAATGCTTTACGGTTTGATTTTTTTTGAAGTTAAAAATAGAAGTTTTAATAAACATATTGAAATAAAAATATTTGCTAAAGAAGAAATAAACACTATTAACGCGATTTAGCCCAACGGAGGATATACGCTTTAGGGTGTGGCTATTTCGGAGTTATAAAAACATGCAAAAATTGCAAAGATGAAACGTACTTTCATACTTATAATTCTTATTGAAATTTTAATCTATTCTTGCGTAGAAATTGACGATAATCGTGGTTATGAAAAAGTTCTCAAATTTCACGAAAAATATTCAGATGAATTTTTAAATAGTGAATTGAATAAATTCAATTTTCATATTAGGACAATGTATGACTATAAAGTTCATGATAGTATTTCATTTAGAGTTCTAATGAGAGAAAATGTGGAACTTTTGATAATAAATCCATATGGTTTTATTGAAACTTTCAATTTACCTGTTGATACTAATTACATTTATGACAGAGCATTTTTTAAAAAGGAAGACTCTCTATATTTATTTAGAATTGAGAATTATAATTTAAAAAGATACAATGTTTCGAAAGAAAGTGTTGAAAAGAAAATTAGAACTAAAATTGAATATAAATTCCCAATTGAAAGTATTAAGAATAATCCAATTGAGTATTTTTCAGAGCTTGACACACTTAGGAAAAAATTTGGAATATTTAAGTTTAAAGAGAGTAGTAATAAGGTATTGACAATTTATTTTTCTCGTTTTGATTATTTAATGTATATTCCAAAAAATATACAATTTGAAGAGAATAATAAAGATTATTGGGACAAGAAATTGAGAGCTGGTAAACGGCTTGATGATAATTGGTACTATTACAAAAGTAAGAAGCCTTTAGAATAAGTATTTGTTCTTGGGCAACTACAGAAGAAGATATAACAAGTTCTGTTTTATCATTTGTAAAAACAAGGAAACAAGTAGGAAAGAAATGAAAATTTTAGCAATAGAAAAAGAATTAAAAACAGTTGATTGGGAAAATGAATCCCAAATCCTGATTGAAGAAGCAAAATCAGCTTATAGAATGGTACTTTCAGGTAGTTTACGCGAAATATACTTCACTGAAAACAAGAATGCTGTTCTCATTCTTGAATGTAAAGATAAAATTGTAGCGAAACAGTTTTTAGACAAATTACCCTTGGTCAAGAAAGAAATAATAGATTTTGAGATAATTGAGTTATTACCATATACAGGTTTTTCTCGCTTAATGAACATAAAATAAAAACGGCATACAATAAATAAAACTCCAAACCCTCTGCAAGGCCCAACGATGAGTCCTCCGAAGGATTGGAACCGGTTATGTTGAACTTCCCTAATGTGTTTTACTCACACCAACCCCCACCTTTTACCTCCTACCCACCAAAATAACCACTTAATGATTTAGATATTTATAAATAATTTTTATATTTGTGAAAAATAATGATGAAATATACAATTATAATACGTTGGCGTTCATGTTTATGATTTAGAAATAGGACAGGTTACTTTATAAATATGTGATCTTTTCAGTCAATTGTTTGAAATAATGCCATACATATTTTAAAATAAGTATAATAAAATGAATGAGCAAAAAAAAACCTTTCTGAGAGTGCTAATGATTGATGCATCAAATGGATATTACCGTATCAACAAATACCCTGTCGGTTCCTTTTTTGGGCCTGTTGACGTAGGTATTCATCTTGCACATAAGCACAACAGCCTTAATGTTGGAGCTGGTTTGTTGGCAGGAAGCATTTTTCCGGGATCTAACAGATTGCTGTTCACCGGCATCTCACCAACGTGGCATGGGTTCTTTATTTCTTCGATGGGAGGAGCTGCTTTAGTATTTGATAATTTGGGTATTAATATGTTTTCCATTATCAATAGGGCTGAATCTCCATCTATTCTCTATCTGAACCGCCATCACGGCGAAGAAGTTGAGGTGGAACTATATCCCGTGAATCCTTATTCTTTGTGGAAAACAGTAAGGGGAGGAGTTTATGGAGTAATGAAGCATGCTCTGGATCAATATTCTTCGCGATATGAAAAAGACCCAAGGGTATTAGCTGTTGGTCAGGCTGCTTTGTACACCGATATGGGTGCCATTGCGTCAGCACCAATAAAAAGGGGGAAGCTTACGGCCGTAGATTGCTGGGCAGGTCGCGGAGGTTTTGGAACTAAACTTTTACAACAGCATGGCATTATTGGGATTATTTACGGTGGTACTTGGGTTGATGAGGACTTTCGTGATCGCAATGTGGCCGACGAATGGTTTCATGACCGCTATGAAAAGAAAATGGCTGCCAAAGACCTGGAAGCAACCACTAAATACCGCTACGACCCCAGTTTTAATACCGGCGGTACTTTTGGTGTAAATTTCGCAACTGTAGCCGAAAGGATCATTGCGTTCAATTATCGAACGATCTTTATGACAAAAGAGGCTCGACTTGATCTACACCAGAGGTTTATTGTGGATCACTACCTTAAACAGTTCAATGAGGAAACGATTGATACAAAACAACGAAAGAATTGCGGAGAGCCTTGTGTAGCGGTATGTAAAAAGATGCATGGGCATTTTAAAAAAGACTATGAACCCTATCAAACGATGGGGCCGCTTTGTGGAATATTTGACCAACGAGCAGCCGAATTGCTCAATGGAAAAGCAGATACTTACGGCTTTGATGCCATTTCTGTAGGTGGGGTATTGGCCTGGTTAATGGAATGTATTGCTGATGGTTTGATCAAGCCCGAAGAACTGGGAACAGATGCAGTTCCAAAGTTTTCGCCCGAAGGTTTTGATGTAGTGGCGGATTCGATGCACAATGCACGTATTGGTTCGGCTCTACTCGATGAAATGTTGAAACCCTGCAGCCTGATCAATTTAAAACTTGGAGCAAGAAAGCTGGCCCGCCAACTGGCCCGTGAAAAAGGCATTGGCATTATGGATCGCTTCGTGCATATCGGATTTGCACGACAGGGATGGATGGTTCCAAATCAGTACTGGACACCCGGAGTATTATCGCCTATGGCAATCATGGGTAAGTATTACATGGTTTACGGCAAAGATTTTATCCCTCCTCGTGAATTGGGTCGTCAAAATGCTGAGCGCATGATTAAAGAATTAATGATGGACAACCTCGGATTCTGTCGTTTCCACCGGGCCTGGGCAGAAGAGATAATGCCAGATGTAATAGATAAGCTCTATGGCCTTAAGGATAAATTTATACAAAACCTTAAACATACGGCTACCCGCATCAATAGCCGGAATGCTTCAATATTTTGGGAATCAGAACGCAGTGTGGATTTTCTATTTCAATTTCTTCGCAAGAAAGCTTTTGAAGATAATATCCGGGATAAAGAGTTGGACTGTTGGATAAAGGCCTTTGAAAAAGATAAGTTTGAAGCCGGCCTGCAGTTCTGGTATGAGATACACAAAGGGATACATGAAAGCCTGCGGGAGTTTCATTAAAATATATTGTGAACGAAAAAAAAGAAACACGAATCGCTAATAAATAGAACTCCAAGCAATCTGCAAGACACAGCGATGAGTCCATCTTTAACTAAATCCTACTATGCTTTCCCCACATCAATCCCAGCCTTTTACCTTCCACCCACTAAAAAACGACTCAAAATATTTAATCTATGCAAAAAATTAGGCAATTATTAATGATTATTTTACAAAACATTAAATCGGATCAACATCAATTTGCACTTTCACTGAAGCATTTATTTTTTCAGCTCTGAAAGTTTCAATTTGATTTATTAATGAAGTTTTAAGAAACGAAACAGAGGCATCCTTTTCAATTTTAATTAAGATATTTTTAATATAAAGATTTTTAATTCTTGAAACGAGCGGATACTCAGGGCCAAGAATTCTTTTTCCAAATATTTTTCTTAATTCAGCAGCTAATTCAGCGGCTGCCTGGTTTAAAACATCATGGTTTTTATGTTTTAGTTTTATTTGTATCAATCTGTAAAAAGGTGGATAACGAAACTTTTTTCTTTCAATCAACTGACTATTAAACATGGCTGCATAGTCATTTTCAATAACATTTTTTATTATCGGATGAGAAGGATTATAAGTTTGAATTATGACCTTTCCTCGCCGGTTTTTTCTACCTGATCTTCCACTTACTTGTGCCATCAGTTGATAGCTTCTTTCAAATGAACGAAAATCGGGGAAATTCAACATATTATCTGCGTTCAAAACTCCAACCAAACCAACATTATCGAAATCAAGGCCTTTGGTTACCATTTGCGTACCTACAAGAATATCAATCCTTTTATCTTCAAAATCATTTATTATTTGTTGAAGTGCATTTTTTGTGCGTGTAGTATCCAAATCCATCCTGACAATTCGTATTTCGGGAAAAATCAACGAAAGTTCTTCCTCAATTTTTTCGGTACCAAACCCTTTCATCAATAAAACCGCATTTCCACAATCCGGACATTTTTCGGGTATTCTGATTGAGTAGCCGCAATAATGGCAACGCAATTGGTTATTGTGCTTGTGATATGTTAAAGTAACATCACAATTTTTGCATTCTGGCATCCAATTACATGAATCACACTCGATTCGTAATGAAAAACCACGGCGGTTTTGAAATAATATTATCTGTTGCTTGTCTTTTAACGCTTTTTTGATATGGTCAATCAGTACTGAAGAAAAATGTGAAAGCATTTTCTTACGACGGATTTCATATTTTAAATCCACTACAATAACTTCGGGTAGCATCATCTCGCCATATCGCTTATGTAGTTCAACCAAAGCATATTTTCCGTTTTTTGCATTAAAATAAGTTTCAAGCGATGGAGTTGCCGATCCGAGAATTGTTTTTGCACCCTGAAGCCTTGCAAGATAAATTGCCGTATCGCGAGCATTATATCGTGGGGCAGGATCAAATTGCTTGAAAGAGGAATCGTGTTCCTCATCAACAATTACTAAACCAAGATTTGTAAAAGGTAAAAACAATGACGAACGTGCTCCGAGAATAATATCATAAGTTTTTTCAATTGAATTATTTCCATTTTCGGAGGATAAAATTCTGTTCCAAATTTCGACTCTTTCATTTTTTCCGTATTTGGAATGGTAAATACCTACTCTATCTCCAAAATATTTTCTCAAACGATTAATAATCTGCGTTGTTAAGGCAATCTCGGGTAATAAATATAAAATTTGTTTACCCTTTTTCAGGTATTCATTTATCAGTTTTATGTAAATTTCAGTTTTGCCACTTGAAGTAACTCCATGAAGTAAAGCAACATCTTTTTCTTCAAAAGCCGACTTTATTTGAGAAAAACATTCTAATTGTTCGGGGGATAATTCTATACTTTCTACATTTGTAAGAGCAGAATATTCTTTTAATCGGCTTATTTCTTTTTTATAGGTTTCTAAAACACCTTTCTTTTCCAAGGTTTTCAATTGAGCAGCCGAGGCGCCGACACTTTTTAATAAAACAGTTTTTTTTACTTCATTGCTTTCTTCACTAAATTCACGTGATAAATTCAGGTAGGATAAAAGCAATTCCAATTGTTTATAGGCACGTTTATTTAATTCATCGCAAGCTTGTTGCAATTTATCCTGATTTTTATATTCTTGATTTAATCTTACAAAAGTCTCTATTTTTGGTTTATATTTATTTGTAAGTTCTTCCTCAAGCAAAATCACATTTTTTTCAATCAGGGTTTTGATTAATGGAAAGGTTTTCTGTTGGCCTGTGATTTCAGCAACTTCCGTAATTGTTAAATTATTGCGATTATTTAGAGCTTCGGCGATTAGATATTCATTTTCGTTAAAAGATGAAAAATCCTGATCAAAATTCCTGTTAAAAATTATCTTGGTTTCGCTTGCAAGTTTTAATGCCGAAGGAAGAGCAACATTCATAACCTCACCTTGATTACAAAGATAATATTTTGATATCCATTCCCATAACCTGAATTGTATATCTTTAACAATCGGCTTAATATCAAGGACAGATAAAATATATTTTACAGAAAATGTATCCGGTGCTTTTTGATGTAGTTTTTTAATTAAAGCCGTATAAATTTTCTTTTTTCCAAATTGAACAATCACTCTTTGTCCAACTTTCACCGAATCATTCAATTCATAAGGAATTCGATAGGTGAACAAACCCTGCAATGGCAAAGGCAACAAAACATCGGCAAAAAGAGTGATACGACTCATTGGTTTATTTATGTGAAAGTAAGTAGAGAGTTATCTTAATGAATCTAAAATTTCAATTACTTTTTCTTTTAAATATGGCAAATCATCTTTAATAATTTCTATTTCAAGAATAGCATCAAAAATATTTTGAAGTCTTACTTTATCCCCTACTTTACTTCGCATATATTAATTGCTTTTCATTATCAACCAGTGGTTTGATGTATTTTGATAAGCCATTTGAAGAAACCAAATCTACTTTTGAATCTAATAGTTTCTCTAAGTCAATTTTCATTTGAATAAATTGCAATCCTATTATTTGGGAATAATCAAGATCAACCAAAATATCGATATCACTTTGATTATCTGCTTCTCCACGAACATAAGAACCAAATAAGTATGCTCTCAATATCGGACAAGCATTGAAATAATCACAAATTGTTTTTATCTTTTTTTCATCAAGGTTCATAAAGCAAATATACAAAACTTAAACCTTTTTTTGGTCATTACGTTTTTTACACTATTTAAACAATTTAAAAATATCGTTACCAACAACAAAAACCATCAAAGCAATAAGAATTACCATGCCTGCAATTTGGGCATATTCCATAAATTTATCGGAAAGCTTTCTCCGAGTAATTGTTTCATAAGTCAAGAATAGGACGTGGCCCCCATCCAAAGCCGGAATGGGCAAAATATTAACAAAACCTATGAACATAGAAATCAGTCCTGTGATAAACCAAAACTTCCGCCAATTCCATTGTCCGCCATAAATTCTGGCAATTCCTATCGGACCTTGAAGAGATTCGGTTGCCTTTTCCTCACCTGAAAATATTTTTCCGAGGCCTTTTAGGTTAACCTGAAGTAATTCAATGGCATCCTTTGTTCCATAATGAAAAGCTGAAACAATCGAATAATTTTTCATCTTATATGGAGCTGAAGAAGTTATTACGCCTATTATTCCTGTAGAATCAATTGTTAGCTGACTTGAGATTGTGTCGGTATTTCTTAATATTTCAATATCAACCTCTTTTCCTTTATTAGAAACAATAAATTCTCTAAATTTCCCCCAACAATCAATTTCAACATCGTCGAGCTTTAAAACTTTATCGCCTTTTAAAAGTCCTGTTTTTTCGGCATTCATACCATTAATTACACTGTCAATTTGAAATGGGAAATTTAAGGGTTCTAAAAGTAAACCGCCACCTGTTTCTTTCAATTTTTTATAATATGAATCAGGAATCACAATATTAAAATGTGAGCCGTTTCTGTCAACTTCAATTTCTGAACCGAATAAAACTTTTATTGATTGAGCATCCTTAAATCGTTCAATTTTTTCCCCATTAATTGCAAGTATTTTGTCGCCTGTCATTAAGCCGACATCTCTACCTGATTTAAAAGCGTAAATACCTTCAACTACTTCATCGTTTGGTAAATATTGTTTTTCAAAACTTATGATAACGAGAGAAAAAATAATAATCCCGAGAATAAGGTTCATTGCAACTCCCGCAACCATAACTATCAACCTTTGCCATGCAGGTTTTGATCGAAATTCCCATGGTTGAGGAGGTTTCTTCATTTGCTCTTTATCCATTGACTCGTCAATCATTCCCGAAATTTTAACATATCCTCCCAAGGGAAGCCAGCCTATTCCATATTCTGTATCACCTTTTTTTAAGCTGAATAATTTAAAACCCCAGGCATCAAAAAAAAGATAGAACTTTTCAACTCTGATACCGAATGCTCGTGCAGCAATAAAATGCCCGAATTCGTGTAATATTACTATTATTGATAAACCCAAAATCAGTTGGGCAGCCATTATTAATCCACTCATTTGTAATTTTCTTTTCTATAAATTAAATAATTCACTAAAGTTATAATTTTGTTAAATCAACTTTCAACCTATCAATTCCGATGCAATTTTTCGTGTCTCCATGTCAGATTCAAAAAATTCTTTATACGACAATGAATTCGAAAAACTTATTGTTTTCATACATTTTTCAATAATATTGGTCATCTCAAGAAATTTGATTTTCTCATCTAAAAACGCTGAAACTACAATTTCATTTGCAGCATTCAATATACATGGCATATTACCTCCTATTTTCATTGCCTCAAATGCAAGTGCAAGATTACGAAAATTTTTCATATCAACACTTTCAAAAGTCAATTCCGGATAATTCAAGAAACTGAAACGAGAATAATTATTTTTTAGTCTGTATGGAAAAGATAAAGCATATTGAATAGGCACTTTCATGTCGGGAATCCCCAATTGAGCCTTCATTGATCCATCTTCAAACTCAACCATTGAATGAATAATTGATTGAGGATGAATAATTATTTCTATTTTTTCCGGTTTCAAATCAAAAAGCCATTTTGCCTCAATTGCTTCTAATCCCTTATTCATCAACGAAGCAGAATCAATTGTAACTTTATTTCCCATTTTCCAGTTGGGATGTTTGAGAGCCTCTATTTTTGTAACACCGGCAAGAAAGTCCTTGTTTTTTCCCCTAAAGGGGCCACCGGAGGCAGTGAGAATAATTTTTTCAATATTATTAAAACCCTCGCCAACAAGACACTGAAAAATAGCTGAGTGTTCTGAATCAACGGGAATAATATTCACATCGTTTTTATGAGCTAATTTCATAATCAACTCACCGGCAACAACCAGTGCTTCTTTGTTTGCAAGAGCAATCTGCTTTTTTGCTTCAATCGCTTTTATTGTGGGCTTTACTCCTGCAAAACCGACTAAAGCAACTAAAACCATATCCACCGAAGGCATTTCCACTATTTGAGAAACCGATTCTTCGCCGGCAAAAACTTTTATATCATATTTATCAAGTGCATCAAATATTTTTTGATAATATTTATCATTTGAGATAACAACTGAATTGGGTTTGAATTCGATTGCCTGAGAAATCAGCAAGTCGGCGTTTTCATTTGCAGTTAAAATTTCGAGTTCAAATTTGTCGGGATTGCTTTTTAAAACCTCGAGTGCTTGAGTTCCTATTGATCCGGTTGAGCCTAATATTGCAATACGTTTTTTCATTTAATAAAGTAAATAATTTCTTAAATTTTTAAGATAAAATCAAAAAGAGATATAATCTTCGGGGTTAACCGGAGTACCGTTATACCAAAGCTCAAAGTGTAGATGTGGGCCGGTTGTCAACTCTCCTGATTCTCCAATAATTGCAACAGTTTCACCGGCTTTAACAAAGCTGCCTTCTTCTTTAAGTAATGCGGAATTATGTTTATAAACCGAAATTATATTTCTTTTATGCTGAATTCCTATCACATATCCGGTCTCGGGAGTCCAATCCGAAAAAATTACAGTTCCATCTAAAGTAGCTTTTATGGCTTCATTTTTCTTTGCGACAATATCAATACCATAATGTTTCTCAGCAAGGTTAAATTTATTAGTAATAATTCCTTTTATAGGTGCAAAAAAATTAAAACCGCGAATTGAAGAAGCATTTCGATATAATTCTCCATTATCATCAAATCGAAGATTATAAACATCCCTATTCTCAAATTCAGCCCTAAGAATAGAATCTTCGGTAGATTTATACAACTTTATAGTATCATAGTCAACATTAGATTCATTTCCCTTCGGCAACTCATCGACTATTTCTTCACCTTCAATAATTTTTTTTATATTATGAATAAAAAGATCCTTCCGTTTAAAATCAGCTTCTAATGAATCTGCTCTGGATTGAAGTTCATATAGTTTTTTACGCAGACTAACATCAGTATAACCCGGAATATATTCCCGTAAAGAAGTAAAAGCTACAAGATATATTACTAAAACCACTAAAATAATAATTAAAGAGCTAACTATGATAAAAACATTAAGTTTTGTCAGCCTGATTGAAATCTTTTCCTCAAAAGTTTCATCATTTCTAATTATAAGATTATACTTATTTCTAAGTTTCTTTTTCCAGATTTTTTTCTTTTCTTTTTCAGTAGGCATCACAAATTATGTGATTTAAAATTTGCTGCAAATATCGTAAAAAAATAATGATAAAATGTTTTGTTTGTTTAAGTAGAAATATTATAAGAAAATGAATAAGAAGATAAATTTTCAGTTTAAAAAACATTTTTCAAGGCCATTTATTAAAGCCGAATCGTCATTTCTTCAACATATAACATAAATAAATTCAATATTAAAAACAAACAAAACGAAATAATGTAAGTTCATCAATAAAATTTTAAAATATAATGCATTTACCCCAAATTTCACAAATTAATTTAGTGTTAATTAGCAAAATTCGTGTCTTTTTTAAGCCTATTGTTAAACACTAAATAAAAAAACCCTCTTATTTAAAAAAATAAAATAATTTTGTAAAATAAGAGTTAATAAAATCAAAGTTGCAAAAATTTGAATCATAAGATATCATATAAATTTTTTAGGTCAATCGCAATAATAATTGCCTTGGCTTTATTGTTTTCATGTTCAACAAAAAAGAACAGTTTTACAAGACGGGTTTATCACAACTTAACTTGTCATTACAACGGATATTGGAATGGCAACGAAAAATTTAAACAGGGAATCCGTGAACTGGAAAATAATGCAAAATATAATTTTCATAAAGTTCTTCCTGTAACAAATTATGGAACAAAAGAAGATGCCTCAAGCCTGAATCAATACATGGATATTACTATTAAAAAAGCATCCATAATGATACAAAGGCATTCAATGTATTTTCATAAAAAAGAATATAACCGCTGGATTGACGATTGTTATATGCTAATTGGTAAATCATATTTTTATAAAAGGGAGTTTGCAAATGCCCGCAGAACTTTTAAATTCATTATTAATGATTATGATAAAGAACCCGTAAAATATGAAGCCATGCTATGGCTTGCTCGTACTTTTATACAGATGGAAGAATATGAGAAAGCTCAATCATATCTTGATCTGATAAAAAGCAAAATGGGGAAAGACGATATGCCAAATTCGGTTATTAAAGATTACCCCTTGGTTTATGCCAATTTCTATATTCTTCAGGAAAAATATTCATCGGCAATGGAATATTTATATGATGGAATTGATTTAAACACTAAAAAACAATTAATTACACGACTTAAATTTATCCTGGCCCAGATTTATCAAAAAGATAATGATTTGGCAGAAGCTTCCATATTATATAAAGAAGTTTTCAAGCGAAATCCTGATTATGACCTTGCTTTTCAGGCAAAAATAAATCTTGCAAAATGTTTTGAGTCCGGATCGGGCAATAGCAAGCTTATTGTGAAAACATTAAATAAGATGTTAAAAGACCCGAAAAACAAAGATTACAGAGATCAAATTTATTTCGCATTAGCGGAAGTTGAACTAAAAAAACACAACGATACTCTTGCTATTAATTACTTAGCTCTTTCGGTAAGCACCAGTGTTAATAATAATTTTCAAAAAGCAAGCTCGGCTTTAACTTTAGCTCAGCTTTATTTTAATATACCCGAATATGAAAATGCACAGGCATATTATGATACGGCAATGCAGTTTTTACCTGAGGATTATCCTAACTATGAAACAATTGAAGCTAAAACAAAGATATTATCCGAAATAGTTGAAAATCTGATTATTATTCAATTGGAAGATAGTTTGCAAAATCTTGCAGCTATGAGCGAAGACGATAGGAATGCCGTTATTGACAAAATAATTGCCCAGGTCGCCCTTGAGGAGCAAAAGCAGCGTGAAGAAGAGCAACGAATGCAACAAGATCAATCATTTGCCCGAACAAATGATTTCTCGAGGAGAGAAGGGCAAAAATCGGGTGCATGGTATTTCTATAACCCAACAACTCTAAGTTTCGGTTTAACTGAATTTAACAAAAAATGGGGCAGAAGAAAGCTGGAAGACCTTTGGTTTCTTAGCAATAAACGTTCGGTATCTTTCGGAGACGATGAGGAGCTTACACCCCTTGATAGCCTTTCGAGCGATAGTGCAGCAGTAGTTTCGACCGATCCACTCAAGAGAGAAACTTATATACAATACATCCCACTTACTGAAGAACAGTTAATTGCTTCAGATAAAAAAATAGCCAATTCTTATTTTCAACTCGGAAAATTATATGATCAAGGACTTGAGGATTATTTTGAAGCAATAAATTCATTCGAGAAATTGATCGACAAATTTCCCGAAAACGACTTTCTACTTCTAACATATTATTATTTATATAAACTATATGAAAAAATTGAAAATCAAGCAAAAATTGATTTTTACAAAAATTTAATTATAGAAAAATTTCCCGATAGCGATTATGCAAAGATTCTTATCGATCCGAATTATTATAAAGAACTTGAAGCAGAAAAGAACAAAGCTCTGGTATTATACGATGAAACATATTCGGCATATAAAGATGGTGATTATTATTTAGTTATCAATAATGCTGATGATGCTTTCGTTTCGTACAACGAACCTAAAGAAATTTTGGCGAAGTTCAAGTACCTCAAAGCACTTTCTATTGGAAAAGTTGATATCGTGGATTCTTTAACCTCTCAATTAAAACAACTTATCGACACATTCCCCGACACTGAAGTAACTCCTCTTGCAAAAGATCTTTTAGAATATATCGAAGGCCCCCAAATTACGGAAGATGATATCACGCAAGAAGAAAAGCAAGCCAACGAATTATACATTTACGATCCTGAGGAAGTACATTTATTTGTTCTGATTGTTAATGGTATTGAAGTCAATATAAATGCCGTGAAAGTCAGGATATCTGATTTCAACGGTAAGCATTTTAGCCTTAAAGATTTAACAATAAACAGCATTTTACTTGATCAGGATCATCATATTATTACGGTTGGAAATTTCGATGACTCGGAAGATGCTCTAATTTATTATAATGCGATAAGGAAAGACACATATATTTTCTCTAATCTATTGACAGACAATTACTCCAGTTTTGTAATTTCCACTAAAAATTATCCTGTCTTTTATAAAAGTAAAGATATTGCAATTTACGAATTGTTTTTCAAACGAGAATATTTTAAAGAAGAGCCGGAGGTTGAACAATAATCAGGGTTTTTGCCATTCGCTTGCTGATTTAAAGTACTTTTGTTAAATTTTTTATCTTAACGGAATAATATTTAATGATAAAATTTCAAATCAACAGATTTATATTATCAATTATTAATCTGCTTTACGTACCTTTCAAAAAGTTCATCCCTCCCGAAACTTTTCGGTATGCCGTTACAGGAGGTTTTAATCTAATATTAGATATTTTTCTTTATTTTATTTTTTATAATTTTATTCTTCAAAAGCAAATAGTTGACTTTGGAATTTTTGCAATAAGCCCACATATTGCTGCATTTGTTTTTGTTTTTCCTATCACTTTTACAACAGGTTTTCTATTTGCGAAGTATATTACTTTTACCGATTCTTATTTACGTGGAAAAGTACAATTATTCAGGTATGCTTTGTCTGTTGGTGGTTCTATCCTTCTAAATTATGTGTCAATAAAATTATTTGTTGAATACTTATTCATTTGGCCAACCATTGCTAAAATATTTACTACCGTCATAGTTGTAATTTACAGTTATCTTGTTCAGCGTTATTATACGTTTAAGACTGCTGATTTACTGAAGAAAAAGTAAACATCCTTAACTTTACAATTCAAAAACTATACATTAATCGGTTTTATTTGACTTTAATGTTTTTTTGAAATAAATTTGACGAATATTTATTGAGTAAATGAAAAAATCAAATAATCAGAATAATGAAAAAAACTAACTCATCTTTTATATTATTATTTGTATGCTTAATCCTATCAGCTATTACTTTCGGTCAGAGAGTTTATTCTCCTGAAAACATTAAGAAAAACACAAAACAATACGTTAAACACTTAATTACTTCAAGAGGAAATGAAGCTTTTTGTGTAATAATAGGAGGCTTAGGGCCTAAAGGTGCGGCAAAATTTTATATGCAGAGTCCAACAAGCTTTCAAATAAAGCAAAGTGCTCCATCAGGAACGACCTTTTTGGGAGGAGATTTTGGGCCCGATGGAACATGGTATGCAACTGAATATAGCGGTGGATTTTATTCGATAGATACACTAAACGGCAATTTTAGTTTGCTTTCAAATACAGGTGAAACCTTATCCGGTTTTACCTACTCCCCTGCCTATGAAACTTATTATACTTGTACAGGAGATAAATTATATAAGTTTGATATCGAAAATTATACAATTGAATTTATAGGGAATATGGGAAATGCCGGATCAATGACTGGTTTAGGTGCCGATGTTCGGGGTAATCTTTATGGTATTGATAAAAATGATGATAATTTGTATAAAATTGATCCGAATACCGGAGCTTCGACAGCAATAGGTTATATGGGATATGATTTTTCGTACATACAAAACTGCACCTACGATAAAAATTCCGATATTATGTATCATGGCGGATTTATGATTTCTCCGAATCCAAAAGGAGCTTTATATTCGATTGATCTTGAAACCGGTGTGGCAACCGAAGTTGTTAATTTTCCGGACAAACAGGAAATTGCAAGTTTTGCTGTGCCATGGACTATGCCGGAGCATGGAAGTATTTACGGTACAGTATCTGATGCAATAAGCAGCGATCCGCTTGAAAATGTTGAAATATTTTTAGAGCCTGATAATTTTCCTCTGGGAACAAATGTCGTAAAAACAACAGGAGTTGACGGTTTGTATTCTTTTGGTGTTGTGCTGCCCGGAACATATAAGATTATAGCTCAAAGTTCAAATTACGGGACTGTAATTATTGATGATATTATAGTAAATGCAGGCGATAATTTAAATTACAATATTGAACTTCAAATCGCTCCTTATTCGGCTACTTTCCATGTTTACACTTTTGAAGGAAGTTACCCTGTTGAAGGGGCAAATGTAAATTTTGTTAATCAAAATGTACAAACCAATTCGCAAGGTACAGCCGTATTTGAAAACATTACTGCCGGAACTCATAATTATAGTGTTACAAAAGAAGGATATTATGAGGGATTCGGTGAACTTATTGTCATAGATGAGGATATTGAAGTTGATGTTTATCTTTATGAAGAAAATAATATTCAGAAGAATTTTGTATTAGTTGAAGAAGCAACCGGAACATGGTGTGTTGCTTGTCCCACGGCTGCAATTTACCTGGAACAAATTATTGAAGAAGGCTACCCGATTGAGGTTATTGCTTACCATAAAAGCGATGCTTATGAAAATCAATATAGCAGTAGCAGGTGTGGCTATTATGGAGTTGTAGCTTATCCGACTTGTATATTTAATGGAACGGAAACAGTAATTGGCGCAGATTACGATGAATATCTATCAAACGTGGAAAACATGATGAATAATATGACACCGGTTTCAATTACCTTTGAGAATATTTCCGTTAACTCAGTTGAAAACACTATTCTTGGTTCAGTAAATGTAGAAAACTTCGGCCCTATCGATTCTGAAAATTTATTACTTCACATAGTTTTGATTGAATCGCATATCCCTGAAATTTGGGGTGGATTAGAAGAGTTAAATTTTGTTGAGCGGGCTATGTTTCCCGATGAAAACGGTACTCCCCTTGATCTGTCACTTCCTGCAAATATTGATATTGATTTTGAAATAAGCCTTAATGACATTCTTAATCTCGAACACACACATCTTATTGCTTTTGTTCAGGATAATTTCAATAAAGAAGTTTATCAATCATCAAAATCCGAAATAAATTCTAACCAAAATATTACTATTAATTTGGCTGAAGGCTATCAGTTTATTTCATCGAATATTGATATGGAAGAAAAATACATGACTTTAGTAATGGCCGATGTATTAAACGATAATCTTGATTATGTAAGAAACTCTCTCGGCCAAACTTTACGTAAAATCGGCCCAAACTGGGTAAATGGAATTGGTGATTGGATAGTTGAAGAAGGCTATCTTGTTAAAATGTTTGCCGATGACTCTTTTTCAATTGATGGACTTTTTATTGATCCTTCAACTCCGATTATTGTCGAAGCAGGTTTCCAATTCGTAAGTTATTTCCCTGAAACTACAATGGATGCTTTAATTGCCTTTGAAACCATTCTTAATGATGATCTTGATTTTATCAGAAATTCACAAGGACAAACAATACGCAAAATCGGCCCGAATTGGGTAAACGGTATCGGTGATTGTAAACCCGGCGAAGGTTATCTAATTAAAATGTTTTCTGAGGGGGAGGTTGT
>JAEINX010000065.1 GCA_016342645.1 Bacteroidales bacterium
CTAAGTACGAGACCCGTACGCTTAGTGGTGTGAGAGGTGCACTGGCGGTCAAATGATCGTCAGCCGCCTACTCGATTCAGGTAATTTTGTGATTTTATTTATTAGTTCCATTTTTTTTATCGATGCAGTATCCATGGCAACTTCTTGTTTTTAATTAAAATTGATTTTGAACAAAGGTATAAATTATTTTTGATTTGAAAAAAGCAATAAACAAAAGCAACAATTTTTCTATAAATTTGTATCGAAAATATACTCAAATTTTAAAAAAAGAAATTGAATCAAAAATTTGAAAATCTTGATTTTACTACATTACTTCAACCTTTGGAAGAATTAAAAGATTGTTGTTTTTGTCCGAGAAATTGCCATGTCGATCGTTTTTCAGAGACTCTGGGTTATTGCAAATCGGATGCGGCATTTAATATTTCTTCGATTTGTAACCATAGGGGCGAGGAACCTCCAATAAGCGGGAGCAATGGAATTTGCAATATTTTTTTTACTAATTGTAATTTACAATGTGTTTATTGTCAAAATTATCAGATCAGTAAGAATATAAAAAGGGATTTTCACGAAAAATTTACCTTAAAAGAAGTTTTGACACAAATTATTAGGATTCTCGACACAGGCATCAATATTGTTGGTTTTGTTTCTCCTTCGCATTTCATTCCTCAAATGAAAGTAATTGTAAATTCATTAAAAGCAATTGGCAGAAATCCGATAATTGTTTATAATACAAATGGATATGATATAGTTAGTTCAATAAAAGAGCTTGAGGAAGTTGTGGACGTATATTTACCGGATTTTAAATATTGTGATAAAAATATTTCAAAAGAATACTCGGACGCTGAAGATTATTCCGAATTTGCTTTAAATGCAATTAAAGAAATGTATAGTCAAAAAGGTTCGGAATTGGTTTTGGATGAACATGGTTATGCAAGAAAAGGAATAATTATCAGACATTTAGTATTGCCTGAGCAAATTGAAAATAGTATAAATGTGTTACGAACAATAGCAAAAGAAATCTCGCCCGATATTCATATCTCATTAATGTCGCAATATTTTCCTACGCAAAATGTATCGACTCATCCAAAGCTTTGCAGAACACTGAGAAAAAGTGAATATGAAAAAGTGGTTTCAGAGATGGAAAACCTTGGTATGTTTAATGGCTGGGTACAAGATATGTCGAGTTATGAAAATTACAGGCCTGATTTTTCAAAAAACAAAAATCCATTCGAATAGAATTATATATCAAGTGCTTTCAAAAATTATAGTTCTGAGATTTTTGGCGGATTTTTTCAAGGAGGGGGGAGGTTCATCAACTAATTCCTTTTGTTTTATGTCTCAGAAATTTTCTCATTTAATTCTTACAAAATAAAAGATCATTTACTTCTAAAAACAAAAGGAAATCATCATTTTTCAATACTTTTGCAAAATCAAAAACGTATTTATGATAAAAGCATTGATTTTCGACTGGGGCAATACAATAATGTGCGATTTCGGTTTTGATGGCCTAATGTCGGAGTGGGAAAAGGTGGCTTGGATAGAGGGAGCAGAAAACTCCTTAAAAAAACTAAAGCCAAAATATATTTGTTGCATTGCCAGCGGTGCTGAAAATTCGGGAACAAAAGATATTATAGATGCTTTAAAGCGTGTTGGTGCCGAAAAATATTTTCATCATTTTTTTTGTTCAAAAGATTTAGGGCATAAAAAAACTTCAGCATTATTTTTTCAAGCGGTAGCTGATAATATCGGGATAAAAACATCCGAATGTGTTATGATTGGTGACTCCTACGAAAAAGATATTATCGGAGCAAAAAATACGGGAATGATAACTGTTTTATTAAATTCAAACAAAAAACCTGAAAAGTTTAATAATGCAGATTTTATTATAAATTCTATGGATGAGCTATTTCAAATAATTGAAACAATCAAATAAGAAGACTTTCAAGAATGTATAAAACAATAATTATCTGTCTGTCAACAATAGTTTTATTTTTTTCTTCTTTAATAGCGGAAGCACAAAACATTTACCCGCAAAACTATTTTCGTTCTCCAATTAATTTCCCGATAGTTTTAAGTGGTACTTTCGGGGAGTTGCGAACCAATCATCTTCATTCGGGAATTGATATTAAAACTAAAGGAAAAACAGGTGAAAAAATTTATGCAATTGCCGGTGGGTATGTTATTCGAATTAAAGTTTCGGCAACAGGTTTTGGAAAAGCATTGTATGTTGCTCATCCTAATGGTTTTGTTTCGGTTTATGCACACCTAAAAAAATTTAATAAAAGAATTGAGAAATTTGTGAAGCAAAAACATTATGAAAGAGAAGAATTTGAACTGAATATATTCCCCCCAAAAAATCAAATAAAAGTAAAGAAAGAAGAAATAATTGCTTTTTCGGGTAATTCGGGTGGTTCGCAAGGGCCACATCTTCATTTTGAAATAAGAGATGAAAAAACCGAAAAACCTATAAATCCCTTTCTTTTCGGATTAAAAAGCAAAGATTATACGCGTCCCCCAATAAAATTATTAAAAGTTTATCCGGTTTCGGATAACAGCTTTGTTGCAAATTCAACGCAAGCAAAAAAATATAAAATCGGAGGATGGGGTTTGCAGCATAAAATCATAAGCGAAGATACAATTCATGTTTTCGGGGAAATTGCTTTTGGCATCCAAACTTACGACATGGGAAATAATAATGGAGGTAAAAATGGAATTTATTCTGTTGAAATATTTAATGACAGCGTTTTACAATATTCACATAAAATGCAGACATTTTCTTTCGACGAAACAAGATACGTTAACGCTTTGATTGATTATCCGGAGTTTATTGATAATAAAATAAGAATTCAAAAAACCCAAATTGTACCAAATAATAATCTAAGTGTTTATGACAGCGTTTTGAACAATGGAATTTTTAACTTTCAGGATTCATTAATTCATAATATTAGCTTTTTAATTAAAGATGTTTTTGGAAATATTTCACAGCTTTCAGTTATTATAAAAAGCGATCCGCCAAATGATAGTCTCGAAAACGCCGGCAAACAAAAATCTAAGAGTAAGGAATATTATTCTTATGCTAAACAAAATATATTTGAAACTGATAGTTTAATTGTTACAATTCCAACTAATACACTTTACGATTCAATAATTTTTGAGCATGAAATTTCTAAGCCTCTACAAAATTGTTTTTCCAAGACTTATCATATTCATAATAAATACACTCCCTTACATAAAAGTATTACAATAGCCATTAAACCGGATTCAATTCCTAAACGATTGAAGGAAAAAGCTTTGATAGCATATATTAATGGAGAGAAAGAAGAATTCGATGCAATTGGAGGAGAATGGGAAAATTGTTTTCTAATTGCAAAAACCAAGCAATTTGGAAAATATACGGTTATGCTCGACACAACCCCACCTGAAATTATAGCATTAAATATTCATAATAAGAAAAAAATTAAAGGCTATAAAAAAATAGTTTTAGATATAAGCGATGATTTTTCGGGAATAAAAAGTTACCGAGCGACATTAAACGACCGTTGGATATTAATGGAGTATGATAAAAAAAACGATAGACTAACTTACTTCGTTGATGACAGAATTAAAAAAGGGAAAAATGTATTCAAGATAGATGTTGCTGATGAAAGAGGCAACACAGCTAATTATAAAGCAGTGATATTTTATTAGTTAGATCATAATGAAGAAATTGGCGTTTTTGGGCAACTACTATCTGTTATGTCTAATCAAAACCTCAATTGCACCCACACCAAATTTTGCCATTGAAGCACTTTGATTGTCAACTCCCTGATAATTTTTAAGGCGTTCGATTATTTTTTGTTTTAAAACTCCATTACCCACTCCATGAATAAATGTAAGTTTTCGATAATGATTTGAAAGAGCGCTGTTAAGACATTTCTCAAAATGATTCATTTGAAAATCAAGTATTTCAGAGCTTTCTATTTCGGTATCATCATCAATAAGTTCTTGAATATGCAAGTCAATAACTGCTTCGCGAGGGCCGGTATTATATTTTTCAATTAAAACAATGGCTTTTGCTTCAATTGCTTTGATTTCCATTATTTGTTGCTGCTTAAGGTCTTTTTCATCTTTTAAATTAGAAACAAGTATTTTCTGGGAAAGGTCAAATATAGAATAGATTATGGCTTTTTCATTTAGAAATGAAGCCTCTTGGTAATTATTTTCTTTATAAAATTTTGAAGGTTTAATTTTAAAATTAGTACTTAAAGGGAGCAAAATTTCTTTGTCTTCGTCCTTGTGAAACATAATCTGAATAGTTCCGTTTGTCCAATTTTCAATTTCATCGCGGTCGATAGTTTCAATCAAATTCTTCGATTGTGGTTTTATTGAACCGTAATCAATCCCGATTTGTTTTTTGTTTTGATGCAGAAAAAAACTATAAAGAATATCATAGTCGGTAAAATTAATTATATAAACATCAATCATTCCGGTTATCATCCATTGTTGATCTTGTGGAATATAAGCAAAATATATACCTGGAAGATTTTCTCCTTTTGAAGCATATTTTACGAGTTGACTTGTTTTTTCGCTGTATTCAATTTCCTCTTCGGGGTTTGGCTTTGGAATTTCGACATCAAATTTTTCATGAAAAAAATCAGAAGCCGGATCAACCGATTCAATCTTAATTAAATTACTTGTAAGTGTAGGTATTTCAAAACCATCTTCAATCGCAACATTTACCATACTGCTACTTATTATTTTACTAACAATTCCTCCACCTTTATCGTTTAAAAACTTTACTTCGTCTCCTATTTTAAATTTCATTTTAAATATCCTTTTATCTAACTGTTTGATAGATCATGTTTTAATCTATTAAATTCCACTTATTCATATATAGTAATAATAAACTTTTAAATTAAAATATTTTCTATATTAAAAAATGGATTAACTTTGTGCAAAAATAGAATAATTTTATGCAATTAATAGATAATGTCCACTAAGTTTATGATTGTTTTAAAATTTCTGTGTAAGCATTTTGTTGATAAAACAGAACAAGACAATGAAACAACAAAGTAGAAACAAAATATATAAAACCAAGAGTTTATAATGAAAAAATTTGTTATATTTTTATTGTTATTAATTTCGATAGTTTTTGTTTGTAAGGGACAAAAACCGGCAATGGTTAAGGGTTTTGTGTTGGATGGATCTACAAAACTTCCTATTCCCGATGTTGAAGTAATAATTGAACATCAAGGCATTGGAACAATCAGTGAAAGCAACGGGAAATTTAAATTGAAAATTAAAACTCAAGGTAAGTATTTTCTCGTTTTGTCGCATGTTGCCTACAAAAATAAGCGACTTAGGATCACGATTTCTGACAATTTGTCTGACAAAGACCTAAAAAACATCTATTTAATTCCTAAAATAGAAAACTTAAATGAAGTTATTGTAAAAGATAAAATTTCAAAAGAAATTCCTTATTTGGCAATCACGCTCGGAAAAAAGGAAATTGAAGAAACACAGGCTTCAGGTATAGGAGATTTTCTTCGGAAAGTTCCCAATGTTGCAGGCATCAGAAAAGGAGGTTCGGGTATTGATCCTGTAGTCAGAGGTTTTAAATTCAGCCAACTAAATGTTTTGGCCAACAACGGATTGAAAATTGAAGGAGGTTGTCCCAACCGAATGGATCCTACATCTTCCCATATTAATCTTCACGACATCAATAAAATCGAAATCATAAAAGGGCCTTTTGCTTTGCGTTACGGTCCATCGTTTGGTGGTGTAATTAATATGAAAACCATACAAGCACAGCCCTTTAAAACTTTTTGTCTTAAGCTAAATGCAATGAAAGGTTTTGAGAGTAATTATAATGGCACAAGTGAGCGAATTGCTATTAAAGGCGGAAATAAAAAATTTTATTTTCTTGTAAGCGGTAATAGGAAAAAGTATGGAAATTACTCGGACGGAAATGGAAAAGAAGTGAAATCAGAGTTCGAGAAATATGATTACTCAATTAATGTTGGAACAAAAATTACTAAAAATCAGGAATTAAAGTTATATTTAAATAATTCTTTTGGCCGAAACATTTTGTTTCCGGCTCTGCCAATGGATGAACGTAGCGACGATACCAGGCTTTTGTCGGCCAATTATTTTATCTCAGGATTGTCGAAAACCATAAAAACCATAAATCTAAAAATCTATAATTCAGATGTTAAACATATTATGGATAATAAAAACAGGCCCTTTTCCGATACAGTTGTTGCTATTTCGAGCATTCATGCCATAAAATCGGGCTATCGGGCCGAAATGGAAATGGAAATAGGAAAAATGAAATTATTTGTAGGTACCGATTTCGAAAACACTTTGAAGGACGGCGACAGAAAAAAATATTTGATAAAACAGCCAAGATTGCCTGTTAAAACCGAAAAATTATGGAATGATGCCAAAATCAACAATTTCGGATTCTTCTCTGAGATTTCAACAACTCATAATGATTTTGAATATGTTGCAGCTTTAAGAATTGATTATAATAAAGCCAGCTCAAACGATTTAATTTTGAAAGCAATGTCGGGAAAAGTAATTTACTACGATCCTGATGTGGATTCTGATTTTATAAATTTCAGTTTAAGCGGAGGAGTAAAAAAACATTTTTCCGAAAAATTTTCTCTAATGCTTTCAGCGGGCCGCGGTGTAAGAAGCCCGGATATGGTTGAACGATTTATTATTTTGTTACCTGTGGGCTACGATAATTTCGACTACCTCGGAAATCCAAAATTGAAGCCCGAAAAAAATTACGAAATAGACCTAAGTTTAAAATTTGAAAATCAAAATCTGGGAATATTTGAGTTTAATGGTTTCTATTCATACGTAAAAGATTTTATTTCTTCAAAATTGATTCCTCCAAGCGAGATAAAACCACAAACAAAAGATGTTGCCGGAGTTAAACAGTTTTTCAATCTCGATTATGTCAATTTGTTTGGTTTTGAGTTTGCTTATAAAAATCATTTATCAAATCGTTTAGAATTAGATTTAAGGGCCGCCGTAACACAAGGAATTAATCCTGAAACAACAAAATATATTATTGAAAATAAACAGGTTGTGGCTAATGAGAAAATCAAAAACGATCCTTTGCCTGAAATTCCTCCGTTTGAGGCTTCGGTTGATTTTTTATATAAATTTTTTAATTCAACCTTAATTCCAAATTTAAATTTTCGATTTGTAGCAGCACAAAACAATGTTTCAGAATCATTTTATGAATCAAAAACACCGGGATTTGCATTAATGAATTTTGGTTTTCTATATAATTATAATATAAATTTTACTATTTCCGGTGGGGTAAAAAATGTATTCAATAAAGCTTATTACGAACATCTTAACCGAAGGATTATCGGAAGCGATAAAAAACTGTTTGAACCGGGAAGAGTGTTTTATATTAATTTAATTTTTGAAATTTAAAAAACATATTCACTAATAAATCAAAAAAAATATGAATTTTCCGAACTTTAAGAAAAGAAAAGTTTTAGCTGCTTTAATAATTTTTTTATTTGCTATGGTTTCTTGCGAAAAGGAAAACGAAAAACAAGTGAAATATTTAATAACAGATTCCGCTTCCGATTACGAAGTTTCGTTTAGGAATGAGAATGGAATTTTAATTAATAAAAGTGTCTCGGTTGAAAGCGAAGAAGATAATTGGAGTTACGAATTTACGGGCAAAGAAGGGCAAATACTATATGTTTCTGCGATTTATAAAAACATCGAATCTGGAATTGATGTAAATATATTGATTGATGGAAAAATTTATAAAGAGGCACAAAGTTTGTACGATACTTTAAATTATGTTATTGTTTCGGGAACAATTCCATATTAATTAAAATGAAAAAGTTTTTTATAATAATATGTCTGTTAATTTTCACATTCATAGTTGGCTGTAAAAAAAATAGTGAATCAGATGATGTAGAGAAATTTTCTAACCTAACTCTTAAATTTGCTTATTATAACGAAGGGAAATTGCTTGAATTTGATACTATAATTTACGAGAACGAGGCGGGAAATAAATATCTTGTTAACGAAATTCAATATTTTATTTCGGATGTAATTTTACATAAGTCTAACGGTGAAAACATTCTTATTGATGAGTGGAAAGACATTCACTATATCGACACTGATATATTGTCAACTCAAACTTGGAAAATTCCCGATAAATTAACACCCGGGAATTATAATTCAATTTCTTTTACTTTTGGAATTTCAGAGGCAAAAAATCATTCATTAATGTTTTTGAATCCTCCCGAACGTGATATGTTTTGGCCTGAATATCTGGGCGGAGGTTATCATTATATGAAGCTGAACGGGAAGTGGTTATCTGATGAAAATACTATCAATCCCTTTGATTTTCATCTTGGTATTGGTCAAATTTATCATAGCTATCCTGATTCGATTACCGGTTTTATTCAAAACTATTTTGAAGTGAACCTTCCTTCATCTTCTTTTGAATTAATTGAAAACCAAACCAAAGAAATCGAGATTTCAATGAATATTGAAAATTGGTTTCGTAATCCGAATATTTACGACCATGATGTTTACGGTGGGGATATAATGCAAAATCAGGAAGCCATGAATTTGGCTTGCGAAAATGGACATAATGTATTTACAATTAAGATTATAAATTAGTAAACCATTATGAAAAAGTTTATTTTATTTTCTCTTGCTTTTAGTTTGTTATTAATTATCACTTTTTGCAATAAAGAAAAAATCACCGAAATAGTTCACCAACCAACACCCTACGAAATTGAAATTCCGTTCGGCTTTCCGACAGTTTTAAATATTCCGGATGACAATCCGATGACGGTTGAAGGTGTTGAGCTTGGAAGATTTTTGTTTTATGATGGCAGAGTCAGCGGGCGTTCACATCCCGACTCATTAATGAGTTGTTCGACTTGCCATAAACAAGAAAATTCATTCGAATGCGGAATAAATAATCCCGACTTCCCGGGTGGTTTTACTCATGGAATTGCCGGAAAACCAACTCCGCATGTTATGTTGCCCTTAATTAATCTGGTTTGGAATCATTCAGGATATTTATGGAATGGTTTTATAAGCAATGAAAATCCAAAAGAGGATTATAGAAATATTGAAGACCTTGTTTGGATGGGAATAATTGCCGAACACGAAATGTTTAGCGATACGGTCAGGGCGAAAAACTTAATTCAAAATACATCGGGTTATCCTGAACTTTTCCTGAAAGCTTTTGGTTCGGAAACTATTACAGTAAAAAATATTAGCAAAGCAATTGCCCAGTTCATCAGAACTTTAATTTCTGCAAACTCAAAATTTGATAGATATATGAGAGGTGAAGAGCAACTTTCACCTTCCGAGTTAAATGGTTTTGTGCTATTTACAACCGAAGAAGGAGCCGATTGCTTTCATTGTCATGGCGGATATGGAAATCCTCTTTTTACAACAAATTTATTTTATAATAACGGAAAAGATTCGTCATTTACAGGTGAATACGAGGACTTTCGCGATAGATTTCACATTAGCGGCGACCCAATGGATTATGGAGCTTATAAAGCTACAACTCTTAGAAATATAGAGTTAACAGGCCCTTATATGCACGATGGCCGTTTTGCTACTTTAGACGAAGTCATTGAGTTTTATTCTCATCACTTAATTTGGTCGCCATATATCAATCCTCTGATGCATCACATTGCCAATAATGGAGTCCAATTAACACCAAACGAAAAAATTGATTTAAAAGCTTTTATTCAAACTTTGCGGGATGATGATTTTCTAACAAATCCAAAATTCTCAAAACCTGAGTTTTTTCCTGACGGGATGAAGTGAAAGTTTCCCGGTTTCAGGAATCAATAAATCAAATAACTTGAATTTTCTCCGTTACCCCCAATTTTAAAATTTTTTGACAAACATATCCCTACCTTTGCCAAAATTTAAGCATTTAAAAAATACATGGAAAAATACGATGTTATAATAATCGGAGCCGGGGCTGCGGGTTTGCTTGCCGCAGGGAAATTAGGAGAATCAGGATTGAAAGTTCTATTGATAGAAAAGATGGAAAGAGCAGGCCGTAAATTACGAATCACCGGAAAAGGCAGATGTAATATAACTAATAATGCCGGCATGTCTGATTTTATTAAAAAGGTTCATCCAAACGGCAGGTTTTTAAAAAATGCTTTTTCTAACTTTTTTTCAAAAGATATAGTTGAATTATTGAATGATCTTGGTGTTAAAACTATTGTTGAAAGAGGCGGAAGAGTATTTCCTGCCAGCGAAAAAGCTGGAGATGTCGTTGATGCTTTCGTTCGTTTTACTAAGAAAAATCATGTTATTACAAAATATAAAACAGCAGTATATTCATTATTAGTTGAGAATAATAAACTTATTGGAGTTGAAGTAAAAAGTATAGATTCAGATAATAATAATTTTTATTATTCTGATAATGTAATACTTGCAAGTGGAGGAATGGCTTATCCTGCAACCGGTTCAAGTGGTGACGGATATAAAGTTGCGAAATATGTCGGACATACTATTATTCCGGTCAGGCCGGCATTGGTTCCACTCGAAACCAAAGGAAACATTGCTCAAAGTCTTCAGGGGTTGAGCATGAAAAATTCCAAAGCCATTGTTTGGGTAAACGGGAAAAAAATCAAAGAAGATTTTGGTGAGCTTTTGTTTACTCATTTTGGTTTATCGGGACCAATAATTTTAAGCTTAAGTCGCTTTGTTGTTGATGAAATTGATAAAAAAAACAAAGTGGAAATTTCAATTGACCTAAAACCTGCTTTAGACGATAAAAAACTGGATAATCGTTTGTTGAGAGATATTGATGAGCATGGAAAAATGAAGATTAAATCCTTGTTCAGAAAATGGTTGCCGGGAAAAATGATAGATGCGTTTTTAGAAATAACCGAAATTGATGGAGAAAAAGAAGCTCATCAGATAAGTGCAAAAGAAAGGAAAAAGATCAGGTTACTGATGAAAGATTTAAGGTTCGAAATTATAGGCTACCGACCTTTCAAAGAAGCTATAATAACTGCCGGAGGAATTCCCACCACAGAAATCAGTTCAAAAACAATGGAGTCGAAAATTATTGATAATCTTTACTTTGCCGGAGAAATAATTGATGTTGACGGTGACACGGGAGGATACAATTTGCAAATTGCATTTTCAACAGGATGGCTTGCGGCGGAGAGTATTATTAAAAAGCATAAAAATTAGCGCCTTAGAGATAGAAAAAATATAACCGCTAAAGCGCTAATAAAAAATTCTATTGAAATAAAATATTATAAATTTACTGCTTCTACAGATTTTATTTCGGGAATTGCTTTAATTACGGCAGTTTCAACTCCGTTTTTTAAAGTCATTGTACTATAAGGACACGAACCACAAGCACCTTGTAATTCAACATTTACAATATAATCATCCGTTATTTCGACAAAGCGGATATCGCCTCCGTCTTGCTGCAAATAAGGCCGTATTTGTTCAATTACGTTTTGTACTTTAGTTTCCAATTCTTTTTTATTTTCAATTTCCATAATTATCATTTTAATTTGTGCAAAAATATTTATTTTTTGTTAAGATACAATTATTTAATGATAATTTCAGCAATTTCATTAAAAGCTTTTGAACTTGGATTATTTTCATCCAAGGCAATTGGTTTACCCTTATCACCCGATTCAGAAATTCCTTGAACCAAAGGAATCTGCCCCAAGAAAGGAATTTTTAGCTCATCGGCAAATTTTGTACATCCGTTTTCACCAAAAATATAATACTTATTATTTGGTAACTCGGCCGGAGTAAAATATGCCATATTTTCAATCAATCCAATAATTGGGATCATTATTTTGTCTTGTTGGAACATACTTGTTGCCTTCCTTACATCGGAAATAGCAACCTGTTGTGGTGTGCTTACAATTATTGCTCCACTAACAGGGTAAGTTTGGGCAAGGGTTAAATGAATATCGCCGGTTCCAGGGGGTAAATCTACAATCAGAAAATCAAGTTCACCCCAATCTGCATCGTTGAATAGTTGATTTAGGGCATTTGAAGCCATTGGCCCTCGCCAGATTAATGCCTGATGCGAATCGACAAAGAAACCTATTGAAAGTAACTTTATACCATATTTTTCGATAGGAATAACATGATGTTTCCCGTTTATTTCTTTAACTTGAGGCCTCTCATTTTCCAGTCCGAACATAATCGGAATAGAAGGGCCGTAAATATCAGCATCAATCAATCCGACTTTTAATCCTTTTTTTGAAAGTGCAATTGCCAAATTGGCTGCAACTGTCGATTTTCCTACTCCACCTTTTCCTGAAGCAATTGCAATAATGTTTTTTACATCTGATAATGATGAATTCGTGTTTTTGGCTTTAGCTTGAATATTGCCTTTTATTTTAACATCATTTCCAAAGCTTGAAATTATAGCTTCTTCGCTTGCTTTTATTACAAGCGGGATTGTCTTATCATCCATTTTTGGGAATATAATAGAAAAACTAATTTTCTTCCCTTCAATTTTTATATCATCAAGCATCTTTAAAGCAATGATGTTTTCACCTTTCGGGAAGTACAACACCTTACTCAAAGCTTTGACGACCTGTTCTTTAGTGTATTTCATATCTTAAAAATTATTTTTATTTAGATTGGGTAAAATTAAGGAATTATTTTAGAACGAATCCTAACGAAACGAATGATTATTATCATATGAAAGAAATAGGTTTTTTTAAGAAAATAGTTTTATAACTACAGAACACCAAAAGTTCTTAATATTTCAGCTAATTTATTGTCTGTTTTTGAGAGTTCAATAAGTGCATTTTCAAGTTTATCGGTTCTATTGCTAAGTGAAAATGTTTTTTCACGAACCGGATTTAATGCTGTTCTTCTGTCCCAAATCATGTAACCCATCATAAAAATAATCAGAGTTATTATAATACCAAAACCCCAATAAAACAATGTTTTTAAATCATTTAATTGAACTTGTTGACTGTCAAACTTTGTTTTTATTTCGTTTCGTAAAGAATTATTTTTAGCTTCCATTGCTTCAAAACGAATATTCATTTCGTTTCGTAATGACTCTATTTTTTGCTCTGTTTTAATAATTCTATCTCTATCATCAAGAGTAAATGGAACTTCTATGGTTTGCGAATATGTTAAAACAACCAAAAAAACAAACATTATTATAGAGAAAAATTTCTTCATTATAAATTATTAAAAACAAAAATAAGAAGAATTTCTTTGTTCTGATAATTTTTTTTAAAAAAAAACAAAAGGGTATTAAAAGTTTTTAAAAGCCAAATGAAAATGTTTACCTATTTAATTACAATTTCGTCAATAAAAATCCATGATTTACCTCCTGCTCCAACATGCCAGTCGGGGCAAGTTTTTCTGCTTAGGGCCGTAAGCCTTACATATTTTGCTTTTTTATTAAAGCCTTTAATTGTAAACTCCTTAACTATTCCACTAAGTTGCTTCTCGGGAACATCATTTTTTACTTTTCCAATTGAAACAAAGTTTTTTCCATCTGTTGAAATTTCAACTTTCACTTCAAGAGGCATAAAAACCCATGATTTCTGGTCCTGCAAAAAGCCTGCTGAAACTTCGTGAATATTCTGAATTTTACCTAAATCGACAACAGCTTCAAAATCTACTCCATAATAACCTTGCCATGTACCGGTTCTGAAATTACTTGACCCTCGGATGAAATCAATCAAAGCAATATCACCGCCAGCTGTATATTGGCTGTTATATTGGTTTTTTATTTCAACACTACGGCCTCCCGGAATTTTAAAGAATTCGGCAAAAATCTCTTTACTTGGCGAAAATCCTTCTTTTATTGCGAAAGCACGCAAAACCGTATGCTTTTTTATTTTCAAAGGCTTAGAATATTTCCATGAGTTTAAATCCGGTTTTGAGCCGTCGAGAGTGTAGTAAATTTCAGCATTCTTTGTATTATCAAATAATTCAATTTTCAATTCTTTTGAAAACGTACGTTGATCGGTACTAACAATCGGGACTGTTGTGATTTTGTGTTCTTTAATTTCAGACACTGGAATATCTTGCTTTAATGCTCCAAATCCTTTATTGGGTTTATCGTCCATTTCAAAAACCAACTCGCCTCCATCAACAATATTTTTATGATTAATAAATGATTTTGAATATGGCTTTCCATTGAGCTCAGCACTTTGAATGTAAAAGTTTTTATCTGAAACATTTTCGGCTTTTATCACAAAATGCTTTCCATTGCCCGGATCAATACTTACTTCATCAAACAATGGAGAACCAAAAGTATAAATATCATCACCGGGTGTTACGGGATAAAGCCCCGAAGCACTCAATACATACCATGCTGACATTTGCCCGCAATCTTCGTTACCACTTAAGCCATCGTGTTTAGGTGTGTATAATTCTGTCAATATTTTATGCACAATTTCTTGAGTTTTCCAGGGCTGCCCAACGTAAGAATATAAATAAGCCATGTGATGGCTGGGTTCATTTCCATGAGCATACTGTCCGATCAAACCGGTAATATCAGCTTGATGCCGTCCCGAAAGTTCCATTGAAGTAGAAAATAACTCGTCCAATTTTTTAATAAATTTTTCTTTTCCTCCGCTAATCTCAACCAAACCACTGATATCCTGCGGTGCAAAAAAACTATATTGCCATGAATTTGCTTCAGTGAAATTGAAATTAACTTCATTAGGATCAAATGGATTAACGAAGGCTCCATTTAAGCGGGCACGCATAAATCCGGTTTCTTTGTCGTAAATATTTTTAAAAAACTGGGCTCTTTCAATAAATTCTTTATAATCGCTTTCTTTGCCCAAAGCCTGAGCTATTTGTGCAATACACCAATCGTCGTAAGCATATTCCAGAGTTTTTGAAACCGACTCACCTTCTTTTCCTGAAGGGATAAATCCGTATTTTTTATAATATTCCAAACCAAAGTGATCTTCTAATGCACTTTTTTTCATTGCTTCATAAGCTGTCTCAACATCAAAATCTTTTAATCCTTTGATATAAGCATCGGCTATCACAGGTATTGAATGGTAACCTATCATGCAATTTGTTTCGCTTGCAGCCAGTTCCCAGACAGGTAATAAACCGCCCTGTTCGTAAATACAAATCATTGATTTTATGAAATCAATTGTTCTTTCGGGCTCAATAATCGTAAAAAGCGGATGTTCGGCTCGAAATGTATCCCATAAAGAAAAAACCGTGTACATATCAAAACCTTCGGCAACATGAATTTTATTATCATGCCCGCGATATTTCCCATCAATATCGCTATAAAGATTAGGAGCTAACATGGCATGATATAGAGCAGTATAAAAAATAATTTTCTTATCATCAGAAGTACTTTTTACTTTAATTTTATCAAGAGATTTCTGCCATATTTTTTTTGCATTTTGCTTTGTTGCTTCGAAATCCCATCCGGGAATTTCGGATAACACATTATTTTTTGCACCCTCAACATTTACAGAAGAAATTCCCACTTTAACAAAAACTTCTTTAGAATTTTTAAAAGAATAATTTACAAAAGCTTTAATGTCTTTGCCGGATGCTTTTCTTATTTCATTGTTAATTACACCATCAACAGCAATCCCATAAGATTTGAAGGGCTGTGAAAATTTAGCATAAAAATAAACATATTGATTGTCGGCCCAACCGTCGCTGTGACGAAGACCTGCAATTTCAGTATCACTAAGAAATTCGATTTCGAGGCCTAAAATCACATCGCTTGTAAGCGCATTGCTTAAATCAACAATGATATTTGCATTATCTGTTTTCGGGAATTTATATTTATGAAAACCTGACCTTAATGCTGTAGTTAATTCTACATCAATATTATAATCGTCAAGCTTAACACTATAAAAACCGGGTTCTGCCATTTCTGTTTTATGGCTAAAAGCTGAACGATAGCCTGAAGAAGTGTTCTCTACAGTTCCTGGATCAAGCATAATTTTTCCACTTGTCGGCATTATTCTGATATCACCGTAGTCGCCGCAACCGGTTCCGCTTAAGTGTGTGTGGCTAAAACCAATTATCGTGCTATCGGAATAATGATATCCCGAACATCCGTCCCAATCGTCAACCCGGGTATCAGGGCTAAGTTGAACCATCCCGAAAGGTAGAGTCGCTCCCGGGTAAGTATGTCCATGGCCACCGGTTCCAATAAAAGTGTCAACATAATTAATTGATTCTTTTGTGTTTGAACAGCTTAATAAAAACAAGAAAGGAATGAATAAGAAAAGTTTGAAATATTTCATGAGTGTTTTTTTATGTAAAAATTTCTGTGCATTAAACGATGAGACAAGCATTCGCTTTTTTGCAATTATTCTTTTTTGCAAATATATAGAATAACAAGCAAAATAATTATGTTTTTTAACTCAAATTGAATTAAATTGTTAATTTTGTTTAATAACAAAGTTACATTTGTAACTTGAATTCTTAACATTTAAAAGTAAAAAGAGAATATGGAATGGTTTGTAACAACTTTTAGACAACACCCTGAACTGGCAATTTTTATGACAATTGCCATGGGTTTTTTCATCGGAAAATTTAAATATAAAACTTTCTCACTCGGGAGTGTAACCAGTGTATTACTGGTGGGTGTAATTGTTGGCCAGATGAAAATTGATATTTCATCTGATTTAAAACAGATATTCTTTTTGATATTTCTTTTTTCGGTTGGATACAGCGTTGGCCCTCAATTTTTTAATAGCTTAAAGAAATCCGGTATTCCCCAGTTGATTTTCACTGCTCTAATAGCCATATTCGGCTTGCTTACAACATGGGTACTGGCAAAAATGATGGGTTACAACGCAGGGCAATCGGCCGGTTTATTGGCAGGAGCCCAGACAATATCCGCAGTGATAGGAGTTGGAGGTGATACTATTAATTCATTGAATATTGATGCAGCTACGAAACAGAATATGATCAATGCAATACCTGTTTGTTATGCCGTAACTTATCTTTTTGGTACTATTGGTTCGGCCTTTATTCTGGCACAGGTAGGCCCGCTTTTCTGGGGTGGGATCAAAAATGCCAGAGAATTATGCCGAAGTGTTGAACAAAAAATGGGTATGGACTCACAGGATATGCCTTCAATGATTTCACCTTTTTCAAGGATAGTATCACGAGCATATAACTTAGGGGAAAATTCTGTTGCAATTGGAAAAAATACAAAAGAATTAGAAAGCTATTTTTTAGGAAAATCGTATCATATTTATGTGGAACGCTTTCGCAAAAAAGGAAGCAAAGACATTATTGATGTCATGGCCAACTACCGATTCCAGCCCCATGACGATATAGTTATACAAGGACGAGGCGAATATGTAATTACTGAAATGAAGGAGTTGGGAAACGAGATTTTCGATCGTCAATTATTGAATTTTAAAGTTGATAATATAAAAGTAATGCTGATAAATAAAAAAGTTGTCGGGATGACAATCCGGAAATTAAGCCAGCAGAAATATGAATTCAAAGTTAATTTACAAAAAATCACACGAGGAGGAATGGAACTCCCTTTATTACCTGAAACTGAGTTTCAAAAAGGGGATATGCTTTATCTGATCGGGCCGAAAAATGATATTAACAAGGCTGTAAAAATATTAGGATATCCTGATGTAAAAACTGAAAAAGCAGATATGATTTCAATTGGCTTAGGAATTCTTTTAGGTGGTTTTATTGGGGTTCTGGCATTGCATATTGGAAAAGCAACCATCAGTTTAAGCACAAGTGGTGGTGTTTTGATTGCAGGGCTCTTTTTCGGATGGCTCCGTTCTAAACATCCTACTTTTGCCCAGATACCGGAATCTGCATTATGGATAATGAACAACCTCGGTTTGAATGCATTTATAGCCGTAGTTGGGATTACCGCTGCCCCGGGTTTTGTACAAGGATTTAAAGAAGTTGGCCCAATGTTGTTCGTAGTAGGTGCTATTGCAACTATTATCCCATTGTTCATCGGGATGATAATGGCAAGATATATCTTTAAATTTGATCCTGCTGTTGGATTGGGATGCTGTTGTGGTGCCCGTACTACAACGGCCGGTTTACCTGCAGTGCAGGATTCCCTTGAAAGTAAACTTCCGGCTCTCGGTTATACGGTTACTTATGCCGTTGGGAATACATTATTAATTATTTGCGGTATTATAATAGTCTTTTTAATGAGTTAAAAAATCATATCAAATGGAAAACAAAATCCCTAAAATCAATACAACACGAAAAATTGAAAAAGAACTTGAACAAATGAGTCCGTTTGAGTTAAAAAACAATCTGATTACACTTGCTAATCAAAGTACTAACAAAAGTACACATGCTATGTTGAATGCCGGAAGGGGCAATCCAAACTGGACATCAACGATTCCGCGTGAAGCATTTTTCACTCTCGGAAAATTTGGCATTGAAGAATGTCGCCGCGCAATGAATTATAAACAAGGCCTGGCAGGTATTCCTGAGATGAAAGGGATTGCAAAACGTTTTGAAAAATTCATCAAGGATAATAAATCAGACAAGGGTATTGATTTGCTGGCTGAACTATATAAATATGGAATTGAAAATCATAGATTTGATCCGGATGCTTTTGTTCATGAATTGGCCGAAGGTGTGATTGGGGATCAGTATCCGGTTCCTGACAGAATGCTTCATCACCCTGAAGCAATTGTTCACGATTACTTGGTTCAGGAAATGTGTGACAATAAACCCCCGGAAGGGAAATACGATCTTTTTGCCACTGAGGGCGGTACGGCTGCCATGTGTTATATTTTTGATTCCCTGATGATAAATTTTTTGGTGAAAAGAGGTGATAAGATCGCTCTTTTTGTTCCAACTTTTACCCCTTATATTGAAATCCCCGAACTGGATAGATTCAATTTCAAGGTAGTACTTATCAAAGCTACCGGAAAAACAATAGAAGGAACGCATACCTGGGAATATCCCGATAAGGAATTGGATAAGCTCAAAGATCCAGAAATCAAAGTGGCTTTCCTCGTTAATCCCAGCAATCCTCCTTCGGTAGCGCTGAATCCCAACGAAAGGAATAAAATCATTGAAATAGTTAAAAAAGACAATCCTAAACTGATGTTTATTACAGATGATGTATATGGTACTTTTGTTAATGGGTTTCGCTCGCTTATGGCTGACATCCCGCATAATACACTTTGTGTATATTCCTTCTCTAAATATTTTGGATGTACAGGCTGGCGCCTGGGCGTTATTGCCTTGCATGAGAATAATGTCTTTGACAATATGATTAAAGAACTTCCCGAAAGCAAAAAGAATGCACTCTCAAAACGCTATCGTTCAATTGACCTCAATCCTAAAGACATGAAGTTCATAGACCGAATGGTGGCTGACAGCCGCATGGTTGCACTCAATCATACATCGGGGCTTTCTCTTCCACAACAAACCCAGATGATGCTCTTTGCCGCTTTTGCTCTTTTCGATAAGAAAAATGAATATAAACAACTTACTTGCAAAATTGTTCAAACACGACTGAAACTTTTGTTTGAAGGAATGGGTTTCACAATTAAACCAAATCCATACCGTGCAGGATATTATGCTGAGCTTGACATTATGTTATGGGCGGAAAAAAACTATGGGAATGATTTTGCCGCCTATTTGAAAAAGAATTATGAACCTGTTGATATTTTGTTCAGGTTGGCTGAACTCTGCTCTGTTGTTTTGCTAAATGGCGGTGGTTTTGATGCGCCCGAATGGTCAATCAGGGTGTCGCTTGCCAATCTGAATGATGATGATTATACTACAATTGCAAAAGCAATTAAAGAGATAGTAGGTGAATATTTGGAAGACTGGGAAAAAGAAAAAAAATAATGGTATAAACATTGATACAATTTTGAAATCTACAAGGCTATCAAAAGAAGAAATTGAAATCTTATAGATAACCCAATCACCTAACAGGTCAGAATAAATAATTACTGATAAGGCAATTAAATGAAATTTCGTGATTCATATTAGCATTATTTCTTTATTGAAAATGAATGCCAAACCAAAACAAAAACTCAAAAAAATAATTTTGATTATTTGAATATATAGAATTTATTTTTAACTTTGGAGAAAAGCTTAGAAAATTGAATAAGTTCAAGATATTAAGAAGTTAAATATAAGTAATGAATTCCAGAACCGATATTATAAATTTTTTAAAATTAAATAAAACTTTTTTTCAATCAAAAAATAACGTGACTAAAATCTGTATTTTTGGCTCATATGCTAGAAAATATTAAACAAAAACTTGTGATACTGACATTATTGTTGAATTTGAAGAAAATACAAAAGACCTTTATGATAAAAAGTTTGAATTAAGAGAATTTTTAGTTTCTTATTTCAAAACAGTTTTCTGCTGGAATTAGCCTGTTTAATATTTAGAATTTTTTTTATCTTTGAGAAAAATTCTAAAAGAATTTTTTTAGTGAAGGAAATGATATAATTAACTGTATATTTAATATGTTGATATATATTTGAACATGAATAAAGAGCAATTTAATAAACAAAAAATAATTGATCATTGGATTGCCGGATCAGATGATGATTATAAAACAATGATAGCTATGTACGATACGCATCGCTATAGTTGGTCCCTATTTCTTGGACATCTGATGATAGAAAAATTACTAAAAGCGTATTTCATTAAAGTAAATGAAGATTATCCACCGTTTACACATAATTTGTTAAAATTAGCCAAAGGCTCAGACCTTGCGTTATCGGATGAATTAAAGATTAATTTGACGAGCATTACAGCTTTTAACATTAATACACGATATGACGATTATAAAAGGAGTTTTCAGAAAAAATGCACCCCAGCTTTCACACTTAATTGGGTTAATAAAATAAAAGAAATAAGATTATGGATAAAGGAACAAATAAAATAATCAGTGAATATATTTCATTTGTTGCAAAACAAAACAATCAACTTATAAAGGCTTATATATTTGGCTCTTATGCAAAACAAAAAGATAGGCCAGATAGTGATATTGATATTGCTTTGATTATTAACAATCTAAGTGATGATGAAAAGTTTGATTTACAAGTTCAATTAATGTTACTGGCATCTGATTTTGATATGAGAATTGAACCGCATCCAATATCTGACAAGGATTTTGATTCAGAGAATCCATTTGTTGCTGAAATAAAAAGAACCGGAATAGAAATAGAACCACGAACACCTAATACTTGGTATATTAAACACCTTGACTGATATTTTTATTTTAAAAATTGAAAAAATCATTCGAAAAAATGAACCATACATGAAGTGAAGTGTGCTGAATATTTTTTTATCCGTAGAGAAAATTCTATAAGTGTTTGTTTTGTTGAAGGAATTATATTTAGTATTTTTGTATAAGATGAAAAATAACTATAAATATTCATCTGATAAATTTCAGCGAGTTGAATTGACCGAAGAAGCGATAAAACTTGCAGACTTGTATATAAAAGAAAAAGTGGTTGGAAAGTCCAGTTTGGAAGATTGCAGACACATTGCAATTGCAACCATTAACAAAGTTGACGTTTTGGCAAGTTGGAATTTTAAACATATCGTAAATCTTGATAAAATAAAAGGCTATAATTCTGTTAATTTGCGACATGGATACTCAATGATAGAAATTAGAAGCCCCAAAGACCTAATAAAATATGAAAAAGACTAAGAAAGAAAAAACATTTGACGCAGTTAAAATGATGCGTGAAATTCGAGACAAGATTAGTGTAGAAACTCAAAACATGACTTTTGAGCAATTGAAAGAGTATATTAATAACAAGCTTGTAAAAGGAAATTCAAAGCTTATTGGGCAATAATAAGAAACTCTATACATAAATGATATGCATGAAATTGCCGTTAATGATATTGATTATGAAAGCAGTCGAATTCAATGCAAGAATAAAAAACAAATTAATTTGAGTTCCTAAAAATACTGTTTCTGAATTATCAGAAAACGAACAAGTAAGAGTGATAATGTTACTTGAAGAAATTAAGAATAAAACAGTTTTAAAGAACTCTCAAAGCAACAATTTCTTCCAGCTTATTCCGACTCTGACTCAGTTTATGATAACTATTGAGGAAAAAAAGGAATACAGAAGAGATGCCATCCCTAATCAAATTCATCCAAAAAAAGAATTATTGATGATGGGATATATAGAATTATTTTTTACCTTTGAAAAAACCTAATAAAATTTAATAAATTTGCCTTAATAAATGAGCAAAAAAAATTATGATTTCCAGAACTGACATAGTAAATTATTTAAGAACAAATAAAACTTTCTTTCAAGCAAAATATAATGTTACTAAAATCGGTATCTTTGGATCATATGCTAAAGACGAGCAGACAGAAACGAGTGATATTGATATTATTGTTGAATTTGAAGAAAATACAAATAACTTATATGACAAAAAATTTGAGTTAAGAGAATATTTAATATCTCACTTCAAAACCAAAATTGATTTATGTCGAGAAGAAGCTATTAAACCAATATTCAGGTCAATTATTCTTAAAGATGCTATTTATGTATAATAAAGACAACCTTCTTTGTTTTAACCATCTATGAATCAGTCAATAAAATTCTTGAAATTTCAAAACAGTTTTCTGCAATTGAGGCCTGGACAAAAGATTATATCCCTTATGATGCGGCATTAATGAATTTTATTATCATTGGTGAAATGGCAGGAAAATTAAGAAATGAATTCAAAGCTCAAAATGCTGGAATTGACTGGAATAAAATTCAAGGATTTAGGAATATAGTAGCACATGATTACTTCGGAATTGATGATAAAGTAGTATGGCAAATTACTCAAACTAAATTGCCGGAACTAAAGGAATTTTTAAGTAAATATCTCAATCTTTAGAATTATTCTTTTGATTATATGGAATAGTACGAAAGCACAAAATTGGAGAATTTATAGAATTCGCGACATCCTAAAACAAAAACCTCAAAAAAGGAATTATTGATTATTTGAATATATAGGATATTTTTTGATCATTGGAAAAAATTCTATAAGTGTTTGTTTTGTTGAAGGAATTATATTTAGTATTTGTGTATAAGATGAAAAATAACTATAAATATTCATCTGATAAATTTCAGCGAGTTGAATTGACCGAAGAAGCGATAAAA
>JAEINX010000066.1 GCA_016342645.1 Bacteroidales bacterium
TTTTGGTTTTAGAGCACTGCTACCGAAGTATTCTATCCTGTGGTTTTTATTTATTTACAACATCATCTTTCAACTTTCCTTTTTATTTTTGAAAATAATGCAAACTATCAAAAATTAGATATTTATTTTAGTATTTTATATAAGTTGTCTGATAGATTTTTCTCCTGTTTTGTGCAATGCAGCACCCACTTTTCAAAATTAATATTTTCTTGAAAAATCAACTGATCCATTGAAATGCTAAATCTTCAATATGCTGATTATATAATATATACAAAAATCTATTATGCAAATCTATTTTTATATTTTAGTTTTAATAATAATTTCATTCGAATTGATACAAATGCAGCACCCAAATAGACAAATTACAAACTTTAAAATGCTGATAATTAGACTATGTAAAATAGAGCGTTGAGGACGCGCACCAAATTAGAGGTCAAATATTTTAGCATGCAGCACCCCAATTGCCATAATTTATTTAGCTTATAAGTTGAATTTCAGACATGTAAAATTCAACTATCATCATAGTGCACAAAACAGGAAGTTGTCTGATAGATTTTTCTCAAAGTGAGTAGTTTGAAGCCTACTCCTATAAATCGACTCCGGTGGGTCATTCCATCTTTCTGAAAATCCGCCAACTTAATTGTTTTGCGTAAAGATTACTCTTGGCTCACAGCACATCGTGCGGTAGCTTGGGAACCGGTTTCGGTTCCCCTTGTTTGTTGGATTATGAAATACGGTCTTTATTAGGGTCAAGCTAATTTATAAAAATTTTTAGGATATTTTAGGATATAAACTGATACCTTAAATCTTAAAATGCTGAAGGTTAGTGCTTATTTAGTTACTATCTCACACTTAAACCGTATCCCTAATTCGATACTCAACTGGAAATCATTTATCCAAGACACGTTCATATTTTCGCAAACATTGGGAATTTTAATTCTTTTTGAATTTAAAGCTGTTACTTTCTCCTCTTTTGTTACGACAATTGCTTTTTCATTTATGGCATGAGCAATTACCCATGGGTCAGCCAATGACCTGGCCTTTGTATTGTCAACTAAAAATTTATGAATGGGATTGGTGGAATAAATATCCTGTAAACACTTTGTAACTTGTTCATCGATTTTTCTAATTGTAATACCGCTATTTTTCAACCATTTTGACAAATCATCATCAGTTCTAACAATTTCTTCATAAACAAGTTCCGGCATGAAAATCTTATTCTGAACTCCAAAATAATTCAGTATATCCCAATAGCTTGGACATACTTTTGGCGAATAATATTTTTGCCATGCTTCAATCAGCACATTAGCATCTAAACAATATAGTTTATCATTTATGCCCATCTATACATCTGTTCTTCAAGTTTGGGGAATTTATTTACCTTAACATTCAATAAATTACTTGCCTTAGTTGGCTCAATATATCCCCCATGAAAAGCATCCAGTACAATTTGAGTAAATAATCTACCGTTTCTATTTATTATGAGAGGATAATATATTGGGCTATTACTCTTCCCTTTTTCTTTTTGTCTTGCTTTTTTTTCTGCTTCTCTTTTTATAAACTCATTATATTCATGGTTTAACTCAACCTTAAGTTTCTTGTACGAATTCAAAGAAATAACATTAAGGTTTAACGCTCTTACCAGTAAAGCAAAGGAACTTACACCAACTGACTTTGCATTTTTGAATACTTCTTTTGCATTATCAAACGTCTTTCTTACAAGATTTTCAATAAATTCTTTGGGCATTAAAGCGTTTGCTGCTACCTCATTGCAAAATAATTCAACCGGATTATAGTCTCCTATGTTTTTAATTGAAGGCTCTACATCATTTGAAATACCGGTTGCAGCAATCCAAATGTGTGCAAGTTCATGAACTAAAGTAAATAATTGCGGAGCGTTCCAATCATCTGAATTGATGAAGACAAAAGGAGCGTATTTATCTGCTATTGCAAAACCCTGAATTTCATTTGAATCTAATTTAAGCCTTGTATGAATAAAACTTGTTCTTGAAATAAAAATCCCATGCGACTCAGCATTTTTTATCCACTCCAATATTGGATTATTAGTTTTGTAGTTTAAGGGATTAATATTTAAAGTACTAAGTATATCCTGAGCAACTTTAACAGGATTATCCTTTATAGTAAATCTTCCGACAAATCGAACGACACTTTCGTTATTGTCTTTATTCACTTCACTTATCCATGCTTGTTTTTGCTGAATTTCACGGATAATAAAAATCGAAGAAGTACTTAATTCTTTTGAACCCGGTTTTCTAAAATCCTGTAGCGGTTTGAAATCATCAGGTATATCCGGTAGAAAAAATAATGCAAAGGGCCTTTTATACGCTTTTGCCAACTTCTGAGCTTGTCTTATTGTCGGATGGCTTTCTCCGGTTTCCCATTCCCGTAACTTATCAACAGGTACAGCAACTTTAGATGCAGCAATTTCCTCAGGCATTCTTGCTGATTTTCTTGCCCATTTAAAGACCTTGGCTGTTATGTAAGCTTTATCTACCATGTATTGCAAAAGTACAATTTTAAGGTTTCAGGTCAAAAATAATTTAAGGAAGAGTTTCCAAAAACCAGTAAAGTTTAATCCCGAAGCTTCAGAAACAAGATTTATGGGGTTTGCAGAATAAACTTACCTGTTTGCTGTGTACAGCAGTTATTTTGTTTTGTCTTTACCCTTATCAGTTGGAGGGTCTGATGTATCTAATTCATCAGTTGGTTGATACCCTTCTTTATTAATTAAAATATCAAATCCTTTAATTTTTGGAGCTTTTTTGTTAGGTATACCTAATTGTCTTTCTTGTATTGCTAAATCGTGTAAAGGTTTAGGTTGTCTTTTTTCTTTTTTTTTCTTTTTTTCATCACTCATAATAATAATTTTTAGTTATTTGTAAAATTCTACAGATTTAATTTCATCATCGATTATGATTATACCGTCAGAACGGTCTATTTTTCTCAAGAAATTTCCCTTTGTGTCAATTTCCCACAGTTGTTCTAAATATATTTGTTCTTTATTTGGAAATGCAGAAGAAAATGATTTGCTACTATAAACTCCACCAATTCTTTCACCATTTTTAAGATTAACTATTACCCAACAACTCTTATTTTTCTCAAAATAGTAATCCCATGGATTTTTGATAGGACTTAAAATATATTTTCTTAATTTTTTTGATTTCGATAACCAAACAAAAATAATAGTCCAAATAATAGGAGCAATGAATATGATAAATATTACTAATAAGATATATAGTGCAAAATTATTATTCACTAAATCATATTTGTCAATCAGAATAATTAACCAAGAAAGAGCAGCATAATTTATAGAACTAAAAGCAATTGCTTCACCAAGTGATTCAGAAAAGTTTATTTTTTCAGAAGCTATCATTAAATGATAAACTTTCATAGAAATAAACCCAGGAATAAAGAATATTATAAACAATACGATTTTATCAAGTTCAAATATTTCCATATGTATTTTTATTTCTTCCTATTGTGCTCAATTTATTTTATATAAACCTTTTATATCCATACCCAACACCCTCTCTTAAAATCCAACCCATCTATCCTTTTCCATCTCCATCAATCCTCACCCTCCAATCTCCCCAACCCCAAACTCTCCTTCATTTTCGTAATCCACATTATAAACCATCAAAAACATGTTTTCTTCTGAGCCGAGGGCGGAGGCAAAGGCTGTTTCGTCCTGTCCGGCTGCTATTTCCAATACTGTGCCCGGGATGGGGTCGTCGGGCATATTGGCGGTGTAAAATTGTAAAGTGGTTTCGCCGGTGTTTTTAAAATGAAATTCGCTGTCGCCGGAAAAACCGCCATGTAATATCTCAGTTTTATCGTTGGGGGCTACTGTTCCCGTGATGTAATCTTCGGGGGGGATGTTGTTGCCCTGCGATCTTCCGCTTCTTTCGATGTAATGTTGTGTAAAATAAACCTTCATAACTTCGGGCTTCCCGATGTTGTTGTTGGCTATTACCAAAACATTGCTCATCAATTGCTTTTCCAAAATATCACGGCTTTGTGCTGTTGCAAGCTTATCGCCCGAAACATCACCCATTTTGCCAAGTTGCAGGTCGCGGCTCGCCTGATAGTTAGTTATTATGGTATTAAACAGGTCGATAAAATTTGCAGGCAATTCTCCGGCATATTTTGTTGCCCCCTGCAAAAACCTTTCCATTAACCCATTCATATTGGCGCGAGTGGCTTTTATATATTCCGTAATACCATGTGGGTAAAACTCCTGATATGCAGCCGAATCTTTACCCCATGTTCCTCGTATTATGCCCTCTTTCATGCTTACCATATCGATAAATTCTTTTGCATACTTTTCAACGTTAACTGTAGCAGCTTCTTTTTGTGCCGCCGAAACGCTTTCGGTTGTTTTTGCACTAAAGTAACCATTGTGAGCGCCTTCGGTTTTGGTAATTACGACGTCATAAATATTTTCTGGATTGTTTGCTTTCAATCTGGCGATATGATCTTGTGTAAACAAATCCATCCTATCATCACTTATTTCTTTAGTATTAAAGTGATTGCGAAAAAATGTCTCAATATTAATCATAATATTATTTTTTTATTTTGATAAATTAAATTCATAGACTTTAATGATTTTGCGGATACAATAAAAATGTTTTCGGATAGCTTTCGTTATTTTGCGAATATAATAAAAATGCTTTCGGATAACTTTCGTAATATTGCGAATGCAATAAAATAGTTTTCGGATAAATTTCGTATATCTGTGAATGCAATAAAAATGTTTTCGGATGGCATTCGTAATATTGCGAATGCAATAAAATAGTTTTCGGATAAAATTCGTAAAATTGCGAATGCAATAAAAATGTTTTCGGATGGCTTTCGTAATTTTGCGAATACAATATGTAAGGTTGCGAATGGCATTCGTGATTTTTCGAATATAATATTTAAGATTTCGGAACATATTCGCAATATTGAGAATATGATATATAGGATTGCGGATGGCATTCGTAATTTGGAAAACAGTTAATAATGTCAGTATTATACAGGCTTAGAAACCAATTTAGTTGATATAATGATCCTTTATGATTCTTAATTAAGTCCTGTCCAAAAAGGGAAAATCTTTGATTTTTCACTTTTTAATCTGTTGATAAAAATTTTATTTCTTTCTGTTCTGTGAATTTGTGGCTTTTAACACCGCACTCACAATTATAATTCTATATAAATAAAACCTGACTGTAAATATATAGAAATAATTTTAAACTAATATACCTAAATTCAAAAAAAAATGTTAATTTATATTGGTTCTAAATAAGAAACTATCATAATATCATCAAACACTGGTGATTACTTATTATAACATTTAAAACCTTTATATCCTATAAAACCTGTAAACTCTGTAAATCCTGTCAATATATAACCAGATGGTGATTATTTAGGTTTAATGTTTGCTTAATAAATAAACAAACAATAAAATTTTTCGCAAAATACGCAGACGAATCGCAAAAAAACACAAAGAATTAATTCGCAAGGTCATAGACTTTGCGGTTTTTGCAAATATTTTTGCGGCCTTTACGTTTAAGATTCTCGTAACCCGATATTTGGTTCACCTAAATAATTACAACAGATGAAAGAATAAAACCGCAAATATTCCAAATAAAAACACAATTTTTTGCGTATGTAGCGAATTTAATCCTATAATGTTTTCAAGCGTAATTATTGCTGAGTTAGTTGATAATCACTAATTAGCAATTCCGGTGATAAGTTCAATTTTTTAGTCAAATTTCTGATCATCTCAATTGTCAGTTTTCTCTTTTTATTTAGAATTTCTGAAACCCGACTTTTTCCTCCAATTTCTTCAACTAAATCAATCTGTTTTAAATGCATTTCTTTCATTCTAATTTTAATTGCTTCAATCGGATCGGGAGCTTCTATTGGATAATGTTTTTTTTCATATTCATCAATCAATAATCCTAAAACATCAGCTTCATCGCTTTCAAAAGTGCCGATTGGTGCATCAAAAATTAATTCAAGTCTTTTTAATGCGTTTTCATAATCGGTTTCTGTTTTAATAGGTTTAATATTCATAAGCTTAATTATTAAATTGTTTCAGCATTAATTTTGTTATATTCATCATGTGTTCCAATAAATCTAATAAATATCCATTGTTTTTCAAAATTAAATTTTGCTATTAATCTGTATTCATTTCCCTTTATATTAAAAACAATCCTACTTTCCTTTAAAATACTTGCACTTGCATAAGTTTGTTTTATATCATTTGGGGTTTTCCAATCTGAATTCATTGCCGTATCATACCATGTTTTCAAATATCGTTCCGAGTCTTGATGCCTTAACCAATATTTCCAAAGGATACTCTTTGCAAATATTCTTTCCATTACTTAATTCTTTTTGCAAAGATAACAAAAAAGTTCGCAATTTGGGAATTTATTTAAAATAATATTTAGCCAATAAAAAAACCAATGATAAATGCAATAAAAACTTATCTTTGAAAAATAAATTAATAAATATTAAAAATCATGTTGAAATTCATTCAAAAAATTCTTATTCGTTTAGGTTATAATCTTGTAAAATTCGATGAATTACCCGGTGATATTGTTGAAAAAGATTTTCTGAAATATTATGAAAAGGATAAACAATTTACAATGACAGGATTATTCAGGATGTATGCTTTGTATCATGCAACAAAATATGTTATTGAAAATAATATCGAAGGCGATATAGTTGAATGCGGCGTTTGGAAAGGCGGAAGTAGCATGCTAAGCGCCGATATGCTTGTTGAGAAAAAATTATTTGACAGAAAACTTTATTTGTATGATACTTACGAAGGTATGAGTAAACCCACCGATAAGGATCTTTATCACGGTTTTCAACAAAAAGCCCTAAAAGATTGGGAAAGCCGTCAAACAGATACACACAACACCTGGTGTTATTCTCCCATCGAAGAAGTAAAGACAAATTTGTTTAGCACAGGATATCCTGAAGACAAGATTGAATTTGTTAAAGGGAAAGTTGAAGACACTATACCGGGGACTGTTCCTAAAAAAATCTCCCTTCTTCATCTTGATACCGACTGGTACGAATCAACCTACCACGAACTCGTTCATTTGTTTCCTTTAATAAGTAAAAATGGAGTTTTGATTATTGATGATTATGGTTTTTGGCAGGGTTCGCGCGAAGCTGTAGATCAATATTTTGAAGAAAATAATATAAAAATGCTCTTCAACCGTATCGATTATAACGGACGAATGTTTGTGAAAACCGAAGACTAATATTTTATCAAAAATATTTTCTTAATCAACAAGCTTAAGCTAATGAAATCATGGTAATTGCACCAATTGCCATAAGAATTCCAATCCAATTAAGTAAGCGGAGTTTTTCTTTAAAGATAAAAAATCCGACAATAGCAGAAAGTGCTACGACACTTACATTATAAATTGGAATAAATACCGAAACCTCGAAAACGTCAAGGCCTTTTAAAAAGTATAGCGTTGACCACCAATTTAATAATCCAATAATTATTCCGGCAATAACATTTTTTATTGCAAATTTTTGCTTCTTAATTTTAAATCCCAATACAAACAAACCAAAAATCAACGCAAAGAAAAATGCAGTGGCTAAAAACAAAACAAAATCCCCTTCAATATAAAAATGTTCGGTAAATTTCATTAAAGAATCATTTGCACCAACTGCAAGAAATAGCAAAAGCGGCAGAATAAAATATTTCTTTTGAAAACTGATTTTTTCTTTCTTCTTAAAAGTCAGATAAAAAGCAATTAATGCAATAACTATCCCAACTATTTTGATCAGATTACAGTTATCGCCAAACAAAATAAAACCAAGAATAACCGGTATTACAACCGACATTCGACTCGAAATTGCGGTTACGGCAACCCCTACTTTTTGAGCAGATAATGCAAAAAAATTAAAAGCATTTATCAATGTTAATCCAACTAAAATCGCAAAAGGAAACCAATTTGAGCCGACTATGGCAGTAATTGAAAAACTTTCGGGAGCAATAAGAAAACCAAAACTTGAAGCAACCAAATAATTGACAGAAATTGCCTGAACAATTTCAATATTGAAATGCTTGAATATTCGAAAAGTAACAATTATTAGAGTTGATGTTATGATCGCAATGAGTAAGTATGTCATGTTATAATTTTACTTTTTTGTTTTGTAATTTCATCAAAAATTCCTTTTGGATTATGAATACCTACTTCAAAAATATTTGCATCATTAAGTTTCCAATATTTAATTACTTCTGTTAAAAATGTATTTCTAACAACTAAAATAATCGGGATATTGGAATGCTTTACGATCTTTGTTAAAGCATCATGCCAAACAGCTCCTTTTAAATCAATTCTCCCGATTTCATCAATAATAACCATATCTGCCTCAGCAAGTGAATTAATATTCAAAATTTTATTTCCAATTTCAATTGCTTCAGGATTAAAATAATAATGAAACATTTTGTTCCAGGCCGTTTCAGGTTTTTTAGAACATAATTTCATTTTTTCATTGGTATTTACATCAAGTAATTCAAATCCCGAACGATTGTTATTTTCCCAATAAGCTTCAGCATAAAAACCCTTTAATATAAATGAATTAGTTTTTAAAACAGAAATCACTTCTTTCAAGAGGCTTGTTTTGCCTTGCCCCTGCCCTCCCGTAATTAAATTGAATCTGTTCAAACTAAATTAATTATTTATTGATGTGATAATTTTATATTGTTAATTCCTAATTCGACAGCCAATAATTGAAGTCAGGGATTGCTAAAGTAGAGTGAACTTGTAGGATTCTTAACTTATATCAAATTTTTCGCTCCATTTTCTTTCTTATATTTTCAACGGACTTCAATATCAATTCATTGGTTGCAGGAAGTCGAAACTCAGGTTCAAATTTATGATCTCCAACCGCCGAAATAGCATATTTTATTGCCAACCAAACCGAAAATGAAAGCATAAATGGTGGCTCTCCGACAGCCTTACTTCTTCTAATAACATTTGGATTTGGAACATTTCTCAGCAAATCAACTCTGAAATCTTTCGGAATATCGGCAATTGTTGGAATTTTATATGTATCGGGTGAATTATTCAGTAAAAAACCCTTTTCATTCCATTTAATTTCTTCCGATGTACACCAACCAACTCCCTGAATAAATGCTCCTTCTATTTGTCCGATATCGATTTCTTCGTTCAAAGAATCGCCAACATCATGCAAAATATCAGTTCTAAGAATTTTATGATGCCCTTCTAAAATATCAACTTCAACTTCTGAAACTGCCATCCCAAAAGCAAAATAGTGAAAAGGATTTCCTTTGCCGGCTTTCGCATCATAATGAATTCCGGGAGTTTTATAGAATCCGGTTGCACTCAAGCTAATACGATTTAAATAAGCCATGGAAATTAATTTTTTAAAAGAAATTATCTTTTCCGGAAATTCCTTATCAAAAACCTGATTATCTTTAAAACAAATGTTTTCTTTTAAAGAAAGATGTTTTTCATTTTTGTTATTAAAATGTTGAAGTGCTATCTCGGTTATGCGGGATTTTAGTTTTTCTATCGCAATTTTAACAGCCATTCCGTTCAGGTCACTACCCGATGAAGCTGCAGTAGCCGAAGTATTTGGCACTTTTGAAGTATCGGTTGGCGATGATTTTATGTTTTCAATTGTTACACCTAATTCAGCAGCAGCTATTTGATTAATTTTTGTATATAAACCCTGGCCCATTTCAATTCCGCCATGATTTATTAAAACACTTCCATCCGTATAAATATTAACCAAAGCTCCTGCTTGATTTAAAAAACTTGTTGTGAAGGAAATACCAAATTTAACAGGTGTTAAAGCTATTCCTCTTTTTACAAATTCGTTTTTTGAATTAAATTCATTAATATTTTTAATTCTTGTTTGATAATCTGAGTCAATCAGTAATTCTTCATATAATTTAAATAGTCTGTTATTTTCAATTTTTTCTCCATAATGAGTAATATTATTATTCTCAATTCCATAAAAATTCCTCTTCCTGACGATAGCCGGATCAATTTCCAAATACCTTGCAATTATATCAATACAATTTTCAATTACAGCCATTCCCTGAGGGCCTCCGAAGCCACGAAAAGCAGTATTTGAAGGCAAATTTGTTTTATAGGCTTTTCCAATAACTTTCAGGTTAGGAATAAAATAAGCATTATCAATATGAAATATAGCTCTATCTAAAATTGCGAGGGATAAATCGGTGGCAGCACCAGCATCCATATTCATTTCAACATCAAATGCCTTAATGATGCCATCATTTCCGAATGCAATTTTATATTTTGATAAAAATCTGTGACGTTTTCCTGTAATTGCCTGATCCTGTTTTCTGCTGAGATGAATTTTTACAGGCCTATCGCATGCTTTAGCGAGCAAAGCCGACCACGCAGCATAATGATTTGCCTGAGTTTCTTTGCCTCCAAAAGCTCCTCCTAATCTTGTAACTTCAACCCTTACAGCATTTTTTGATACACCAAGAACCTCGGAAACAATGGCTTGTGTTTCGGAAGGATGCTGAGTTGAACTAAAAATTTTAATTTCATTTCCCTCATCTGGAATAGCAAGACATGATTGGGTTTCAAGATACCAATGTTCCTGAGCACCTGTTTCTAATTCACCTTCAATAATATGTTCAACTTCAGCAAATACTTTTTCAATATTTCCTGTTTCAATTTTTCTTGGGTTTGAAATAAGTAAATTCTTTTCAATTGCTTCTTCTAATTTGGTAACAGGATGAAGAAGCTCAAAATCAATATCAATTAACTTTTCAGCTTCAAGTGCAATTTCTTCGGTTTCGGCAGCTATCAAATAAATTGCCTGCCCGATAAATTCAACTTTGTCAATAGCCAAACAAGGCTCATCATGGATAACAGGCCCCATTTGATTTGTACCGGGGATATCTTTATATGAAATTACGGCATGAACTCCTTTTAAAGCTTTTGCTCGTTCACAATTTCCGGAAATAATTTTTGCATGTGCATAAGGACTCGTAAAAATTTGTCCATAAAGCAATTTATTATTAACCTCAATATCATTAATATAAATGGATTCTCCGCTAACATGTTTGACTGCACTTTCGTGTGATAACTTTGTGGACATATTCTTTTAATTCTTGTTTTCAAATAAAAATATTAAGAATCTTTTTCATAATTAATTCAGTATTTTACAAAAGTAATAAATCATTTTACACAAAAAATCTATCTGAGTTAATAAATATACTATTTTTGCAAGCAATTAAATGGAATAATGACATCCTCTCAAGAAAAAATAGCATCAAAAATATTATTTATTGACGATTTTCCAGCGAATGTTGAAATTGTTTCAGGAATATTAAAAAAAGATGCCAAAAGTATTGCTAAATGTTTTAAAGCCGGTGGAGTTGATTACATCGGGAAACCATTTTTAAGAGAAGAACTTCTGGCAAGAGTAAAAATTCATATTAAATCAAAACTTTATTGCCAAAAACTGAAAAAAGAAAAAGACGTGGCTGAAACCGTTACTCATTCAAAAGCAATGTTTCTCGCTAATATGTCACATGAAATCAGGACTCCGCTGAATGGAATTGTCGGAGTGATTGACATTTTGAATCAAACAAATTTAAATGATGAACAGATGAAGATATGAAAGGATATAATAATTCAAATGGACTTAATGGATATATCAGTAAACCCTTCAAAAAAATATGAGTTATTAAATTTGTTAAATAATATATAATTTGAATATTACGATAAAACTAAGCAAGAAATACAAAAATGGAAATTAACAAGGAAAAAAGCGAAATACCTCAATTCGAGCATGATTGGACAGGAAAAGTAATTTTAATTGCTGAGGATGTTGAAACCAGTAATAAATTTTTCAATGCCGCACTAAAAAGAACTAATGCAACTTTGTTGTGGGCGAAAACTGGAAAAGAAGCTGTTGATATTGTGTTATCAAGCCCTCAAATTGATGTTATTTTGATGGATTTGAATATGCCAGGGTTGAATGGTTTTGAAGCAACGAGGAAAATAAAAGAAATTCGTAAAACAATACCTATAATTGTTCAAACTGCCTATTTATTGTCGGGAGAAGAAAAAATGAGCTACGAAGCCGGAGCTGATGAATTTATCTCAAAACCAATTAAATTCGCAATACTTTTAGAAACATTAAAAAAGTTTATTTAACTTTAAGCAATTCCAATTCAAAAATAAGAGGGGAATAAGGTGTAATTATCTTTCCTTTTGTCGCCGCTCCATAAGCCAAAGACGAAGGAATTATTATTCGTGCTTTACCTCCTTCTCTCATTTTCAAGATCGCCTCTTCCCATCCATCTATTACTTTTCCTGAACCAACTACAAATGAATAAGGTTTTCCTCTTTTAAGCGAAGATTCAAATTCTGTTCCATCAAGCAAAGTGCCAATATATTCTACTAAAACTTTATCGCCAGCCTGAGGGGCTATTCCGTCACCTTCCTTGATTTCAATGAAATACATTCCACTTTTTGTCGGTTCAACCGTAATATTATTTTCCTTAATGAATTTAGCAAACTTTGCCGGTTCCTCTTGTTTGGCTTTTTCTCTTGCAGCAGCTTTTTTTCTTCTTAGCCTTTCTTTAAAATCGCGATATTCTTTTATCGACATTTTGTCAATTATCTCAACTTCATAAAATAATGAAGTGTAGGGAGGAATTTTATCGCCATTTCCGCCTTCACCAAATAATAAGTCAGACTTTGCTAAAAACCAAGCTTTTCCATTTTCTCTTAATAAAGAAAAAGCTTCATCCATTGCATCTGAATTATGCCACATTCCGACAGTTAACTCAATAGGTTTTTCCTTGTCATAGGTTGAAAAAACTTTTGTTCCATCCAAACGCCATTGCGTAAAATGAATAAATAAAACATCATCCTTAACAATCAAAGGCCCCTTTCCTTTTTCTTTCTCAAAATAATACAAGCCCGATTCTCTTGGCTTTTCCGTAATATTATTTTCCTTCAAATATTGTTCAAAAATTGTATCCTCATTTGCTTTAAGCTGTCTTAAAAATTCTTGCTTTTCTTGTTCAACAATTTCTTTAGATTTTATGTTAAGCATTTTAATATCAAAATACATTTCTTTGTTATCTTTAATGTAATCAGGAATATGTGGGGCATGGATGGTAACTAAAAAAAATGAATCAATTCCAACAATAAATGAAGCAGAATCGCCATTTCTAAGCATAGTAAAACCTTCATACAAATCACCTTCGTAGTCTGATTCACGTAGTGTAAAAATACGAGGCTCAGGAAGTTCATTTGTATTATATAATACTGTATCTTTTGTTCCGTACTTCATTTTAATGGTTAAAACATCACCCGGTTTGGCAAGAACCGAGTCAGGATGAGATTCATGTATTTTGTAATATAATCCTGATTTTGTTTTTTTATATCCCGGATATTTTGATTCACAGGAATATATTAAACAAAATACTATAAAAAGGGGAAAATACCTGATTATACTTTTTATCTTCATATTAGAGAGAATTTTAAAAATTTATTAGACTTTTGTTATATGTTTATTAGTAAACAACTTTAAAAAAAATGCAAAGAAACTTAAAAATCAATAAAAAGCCCTGCTTTTGCAAAAATTAATTAGCCTAAAGCAGGGTTTATTTTTTCACTATTCAAAGATTTTTATCATGCGAAAACTTTTTATATTTCACAAAAATAAAATATTATTTCTATTCAACACCAACAAGTTCGACTTCAAAAACAAGAGGAGCATAAGGAGGAATATTTCCTCGGCCTCTTTCACCATAAGCTATTACAGAAGGAATTACCAAAGTTGCTTTTCCACCAACTCGCATCATTCCGATTCCTTCGTCCCAACCTTTAATCACTTGCCCTTGTCCCAGCGTAAACTCAATAGGTTTAGCATCTGGATGATCAAATGATGAGTCAAACTTCGTACCATCCAGTAATGTACCTGTGTAATGAACTTTAACTTTTTTTCCACTTCCTGCTTTTTTACCTTTACCTTTCACGGTTTCAATGTAATACATTCCACTTTCATTTGGAACAACAGTAATATTATTATCTTCAATATATTTTAATAAATCTAAGGCTTCATCATTTTTTTTCTTTTCGATGCGAGCTTGGTATTGTTTCATGGCTTCTTCCTGCGACATAGAATTTATGAATTTAATATTAAAGTACAATACACTTCCACTGTCAATAAAATCAGGTAAAGTCTTAAACTTAAATGTTTTCAAATAAATTGAATCGGCACTGACAATAAAAGTTGCACTATCGCCATCAGACATCATAGCAAGCCCCTCGGAAAAATCACCCTGAAATGTCGGAAGTTGCAAAGGTAATTGAAATGGGCCGGAGAGATCGGCACTATTGAACAAAACAGAATCTCCTGAACTATAATTCATTTCTAATGTTAGGATGTCGCCAATAACAGGTTTCAATGAATCTACGTTATTTTGTACATGAAATTTGTAAAATAATCCTGAATCCGTTTCTGTGTATCCCGGGTATTTTTCTGTACCACAGGAGGTAAATAAAACACTAATTATTGCTAGAAGTGCAATACTAAATAAAAAAGTTTTTTTCATCATTTTCTAATTTTAAATATTAATTTTTATCATTTATCTCAAGTAACTCAATATCATAAACTAAGCAAGCTTTTGCAGGAATTTTATTTTGATCCCCCTGTAAACCAAAAGCCAGGTGCGAAGGTACAATAAATTTTACTCTATCTCCAACACATAAAAGTAAAATTCCTTCTTCTATTCCACTTTCTACTTCTCCCCTACCAATAAGAAATTCTTTTGGACCACTTATTTTTGAAGTATAAATTTCATCGCCTGTCAGTAATTTTACGGAATAATTGAACTTCGCAACTTTATTATTTTCAGCCTTTTTACCCTTGCCTTGTTTATAAATCCAATACCTCAGTCCGGTTCCGGTTTTATGCATTTTCCAGCCATAACGCTTGATAAAATCTTCAATTTTTTCATCTTCATTTTCGACTAATTGTTTATTAGCTCTAAGTAATGCATCCTTAATTTCTTTTTCGCTGTGTACCTTGCTGTTTTTGCAATCATTTGATTGACAGGAAAAACCTATAGTTATTATCATTAAACTAAAAATAAATATTATTGAATTTTTCATAGCTTATTTATCTGAAAATCTATAGCTTTTTATTTAGAATTATTCAAACAGTTTTTATATTCAATTAATAAATTCTCAAACTTTTCGATAGTCTTCTCAAGAGAAATATATGAATTTGCACCTGCTGCATTATCGTGTCCGCCTCCTTCGAAATGTTTTATAGCAAACTCATTTACAAGAAAATTTTCCTTCGACCTAAACGAAATTCTTACAACTTTTTCTCTTTCGGTAAATAAAGCAGCAAATCGAATACCTTTAATTGAAAGAGCATAATTAACAAGGCCCTCTGTGTCTCCGACCTGATATTTAAATTTCTTTAAATCAGACCTTGAAAGGTAAATATAAGCTGTTGAAAACTCCTTTAAGACTTTAAGTTTTTCACTAAGACTATAACCGAGCAACCTTAATCTGTTTTCTGAAAATGTATCATAAACTAATTGATGAATTCTTTTCCCATCAATACCAAGGCCAATAAGATTTGCGATAATTAAATATGTGCTTTGAAAATTACATAAATAGCTTAATGAACCTGTGTCGGTTATAATTCCAACATAAATACATTCAGCAATTTCCTTATCTATTAAATTCTCATAACCAATGCCTTTAATAAAATCATATATCAATTCTGCAGTAGAAGATGTTTCGGTTGTTGAAAATTTGTAATCAATATTATTTTCAACTTTCGGGTGATGATCTATTAAAATTTTAGTGGCTTCTGAATTTATTATTGGCTCCGACATACTTTCCAAACGATGTAAATCATTGTAATCTAAGCAAAATATTATTTCTGCTTCTTTGATAATTTCCTTGATTTTTTGGCTATCTTTTTTATAAATCAGGATTTCTTTACAATTTTTCATCCATTGCAAATATCCTGGAATTTTATTTGGAATGCAAACATTTACATTGAATCCGAGTTTGCTAAATAAATTATATAATGCAAGCGATGAGCCAATTGCATCTCCATCAGGGTTTGAATGTGATGTAATTATTATATTTTTCGATTGTTTGAGTATTTCCGCTACAGTTGAATAATCCAATAATTTATTTTTTAATTGTTTATAGTTCTTTTTATTAGAAAAAATTAACGCACAAAAATAACTTATATTTTAATTAAATTAAAAATTTTCTATTTTTGCTTTCAATTTCAAAATTACAAATTAACAAAAGACAAAACGAAATGCCAGGAAAAATAACATTAACAATGATTAAACCCCTTGCGGTTAAAAAAGGATACATTGGAGACATTTTATCAATTATAATTAAAAGTGGTTTTAAAATTAGAGCCATGAAATATTTGAAATTATCAATCGATCAAGCAAAGGCTTTTTATAAAATCCATGAAGATAAACCATTCTACAACAACTTAGTAGAATTTATGTCATCAGGTCCGATTGTTGCAGCAACACTTGAAAAAGAAAATGCTATTGAGGAATATCGTAAACTGATTGGTGCCACCAATCCCGAAAAATCTGAAATAAACACAATTAGGAATTTATTTGGAACTTCTCTTGAAAAAAATGCCGTTCACGGTTCCGATAGCGATGAGAATGCGGAAATTGAATCTGATTTCTTTTTCTCAAAACTTGAAAGATATTAATCTAATAATGATTGCTTATGCCGGCTTATATTCAATAAAAGTCTTATTTGTATAAAAAATCATTATCCTTTCTATTTCATTACTATTTAATGCTTTATCATCATTTTCTTTAAGCATTTTTAAGCTTTGTTGTTCTGTGCTTTTCTTTAAATCTTCATCAATTTGCCGATCTATTTTCTTTTTTTCGCCTTTTTCATCAGCCTCTTCTGCTTGCAAATCTTCATTTTTCATTAAATCACTTTCTAAAAAAGAATTATTTTCATAATTAATTTCAGTCTGAACTTCTATTTCCTTCCTATTGACTTCAGATTTTATCATTTCACCCTTTCCTAAAATCAACCATTCAGAGTTTATGTCCGAAAAACGATTTAACAATTTATGCACAAACTCAAGGCTTGGTTTGTTTCTTCCCGATAAAATGTGTGAAATACCCGAACGCTGCACACCAATTTCCTCCGCAAATTTTGCCGAGGAAAGATTTTTGATTTTCAATATTAATCTAATCCTATCTAACATTTTGTTAAGAATTAATCAAAAGCAATAATTTTGTTTACAAATATAACACTTAATGTGTTTACACAGGTAAATTATTATAATTAACATTTGTAAACATTTAAATCATACATAATTTTTTGAATTTATTATTCTATAAATATCTTGTAGTATTATATTTTACAAGACTATAGACCGTAATATTAATTTCATTATTATAGATAATATTTGATTAAATAATTTTAAACATAAACTTTAATTGAATAATCTTATAAATCTGATTTTATGTATTTTAATAATTTATTTTTAAACTTTCTTTAATAAATAGTAATTGTTTACACTATTTTTGATTTATAGTGGTAATACGATTTATGGTTACATTTGTAATTTGAATTGATTTATTCTATTTTATGCTGATTATCTGAAGTTTTCATATGTTTATTTTAAGTAAGTTACATTTGTAACCTTTCTTAAATATTATTTAAAAACTCAAAGAAAATTGAAAATAAATTGAAAACTATTTCAGAAATTTTAAAAATTGTTTTGAAAATTATTAAAAGTGCATAGCTAAAAAATCACATTTCCTACCCTACCCTATTTTGCAGAAAACAGAAAATAACATCTAAAATGATTAAATACTAGTTATGAATTTATAGTTTATTAACAATTCATTGTTAATTTAATTTTCAATTTAAAAATGTTTTAATAATTTTTTAAGTTAATTTTGGGATTAGCATTTTCTGAAAATGAAGAATAAAAAAAAACATAGTTCAATTGTCGTAAAAGTTCTCTTTGTTATAGCAATAATTATTTGTATAATTTATTTTTTAAGGTTTTTCCAAGAAAAATCTGAGATGGCAATCAAAGCAATTCCATTAAATACTTGTTTTTTCCTTGAGACTAATAATTCAGCACTTGTTTTCAATAAAATTATTAGCGGAAATCAGATTTGGAATCAATTAACAAACATTAATGATTTTCATAAACTTAACAAACAGATTCATTTCATCGACTCATTATCAAAAGCAAACACAGATATTTCAGAAATATTTGAAAAACAAAATTCTATTATTTCCATTTCTTGTGAGAATTCTGAGGTCAACTGTTTATTTCTTGTTGAACTCCCCAAAGGCAACAGAGAATCCTTTGTAAAAAGCATTTTCAGGTCAGCTAAGCTGAACCTAAATCTTAGCTTAAAAGAAAAATATAATTCTGTAAAAATTTATGAGACAACAATCGATAAAAGCGAAAAGCACTTTCATTTTGCAGTTTCCAAGGGCATTTTTATCGGAAGCAGTTATTTGCCCCTTATCAAAGAAGCAATAAATCAATTGCATTTCGGGAAATCCCTTGAAAATACAACTTCATTTAAAAAAATTAAAACTACTGCCGGCAAAAAAGTTGATGCAAATATTTATATTAATCTTAACAAATTCAATGATTTATTATTAATTATTTCTAAAACCAAATACGATAAAATACTCAACCGGTTTTCACATTTTGCAGATTGGGCTGAGCTTGATTTATTAATAAAAAGTAACGAAATTTTATTGAACGGTTACACAATTTCTATCGACTCTACCGACCAATATTTATCTCTTTTTATTAAACAACAGCCTCAAGAAACCTTCGTAACGAAAGTCTTACCTTTTAATACTTCATTTTTTCTTAATCTTGGAATTAGTGATTTCAATAAATATTTCGATGATTATAAACAATATTTGAAATCCATTAATAAACTTTCGAATTTTGAATCAGATATTCTCAAGCTAAACAAAAAGTATAAAACAAATATTGAAAAGAATTTTCGCTCATGGATTGGAAGTGAGGTTACTCTGGCCATCACGGGTACAAATCCTCAACAAATTGAGAAAAATTGTTTCACTATTTTAAGATCAAAGAAATCAGAAGAAGCCAAAATATTTTTAAATGAACTTGCAAAAATTTCACAAAATAAAATTTATATAGAAAAATATAAAGAATTTCAAATCGGTAGAATTCTGATACCAAATTTATTGCCTTTGTTTTTTGGCCCAATTTTTGGGAATTCGGAAACAACTTATTATGCAATTGTTGATGATTTTGTTGTGTTTTCGTCAGAGATATCTGATTTAAAATCTTTTATCAATAATATTTTAGCCGGAAAAACTCTTGCCAATAATGTGAACTTTAAGGAATTCAGTAGAAATACTTCTACGAATTCAAATATTTTTCTTTATCTAAACATTAAAAATGCAATAAATTTTCTTCCCGAATTCATTGACAACAACCTCCTCACAAATTTTGATAATAATAAAAAATATCTTCCCGATTTTGAAGCTATTGCCGTGCAATTCAGCTCATCGAAATCAATGTTTTACACAAATGCTTACTTGAAATTTAATCCCGAATACAAACCTGAAAAATTCTCAAGCTGGAAAACTTCACTCGATGCGAACATCATCAACCGGCCTTATGTTATTAAAGATCACACTAACAATTCAAAGAAAATTATTGTTTTCGATGAAGCAAATAATATGTATCTGATTGATTCTGACGGATCAATTATTTGGAAAATTCCAATCGGGGAAAGAATTATCAGTGATGTTTTTCAGGTAGATTATTTTAAAAATAATAAAATTCAATATATTTTCAATACAGAAAATAATCTTTATCTTATTGATTTGAAAGGAAGAAACGTTGGAGATTATCCAATTAAATTGCCTAAAAAAGCTATGAATGGAATTGCTGTATTCGATTATGAAAATAATAAAAATTACAGGATAGTTTTTGCAGGAAATGACGATAAAATTTACAACTATAACATAAAAGGAAATAGCGTAAAAGGCTGGAATAAAATTAGAACAACGGCAAATGTTACTGAACCGCCTCAACATATGGTTGCAAACAAAAAGGATAATATTTTTATTACGGATAAAAATGGAAAAGTAATTATAGCAAACAGAAAAGGAATTAAACGATTTACGCTCCCTAATTCTTTTAAGAATGCTGTAGGTTCAAAATTTTACGAAAATAAAACCAATAGTAAAGGAAACATTGTCAGTACGGATAGAAATGGAAATCTTACTTATATTTCGAGTAAAGGAAATGTAAAATTTACTTCTTTTGGGGACTTTTCACCTGATCATTTTTTCTTTTACGAAGATTTTGATAAAGATGGAAATAAAGATTTTATTTTCATAGATAAGAATAAACTTCAAATATTTAACCGATTTAAAAAGCCTATTTTGGAATATACATTTGATGCAAATATTTCAAAAACACCTGTTTTTATGAGTCTTTCAAAATATAAAAGCTTGCTCGGAGTAGTCAGCGATGAAAAGGAAGTTATTGTTTTCGATAATAATGGCGGTATTTTTAAATCTTCGGGAATGATAGGCGAAACACCCTTAATCATTAACGACATTAATGGTGACGGAAAGGTGAATATTATTACGGGAAAGGATAATTTTTTATATAATTATGAGTCAGGTTTCTAAATTGATTGGGAACACAATTATAAAATTTGTTTATTAGTCTCTCCTTAAGCTGAATGGTAATACTGCGAATTTAGTGGAGAAATTTGATAAATGCGAGAATGATTGATGCTAAAATGCGAGAATAATAAGAATTCACAAAACTGTTAAAACAGTTAATAATAAGAAGCTTGGATCATTTATTTAGCATTTTAATGATTTTATAATAGTTAATAGATTAATGAAGTTAAATCGAAATTTTTTGCTGTGAAAATGAAATAATTAAACTTGCCACCAGATGAATTAATTCTTACTCTGCATAAATTGAGTCTTACACCGGATAAATTGAGTCTTACAGTAAATAAATCGTATCTTACACTGACACAATTGCAGCTTGCACTGCCATAATTACAGCTTACAGTGAATAAATTGAATCTTACAATGGATAAATTGAATCTTACAATAAATAAATTGAGTCTTGCAATGAAATAATCGTATCTTACACTGACATAATTGCGTCTTACACTGCCATAATTACAGCTTACAGTGAAATAATCGAGTCTTACGGTGGGGGAAAGGCTAAAGGCTAAAAATCAAAGTTTAAAGGAAAAAGTGGGGAAGCGCATGGATTTTGGGATGGTTATCGGTGATCGGTTGTCGGTAATCGGTAATTGAGGATTGCAGACTGGGGACTGGAGACTGAAGGCTGGGAATTAATTCGATTTTTTTGTTTTAAATTATCGTTAAAATGCCTGTAAAAATTTCAGGAATTTTTATAGAAAAACCGCTTGTCGGGAAGTTGAAAAATGGACTAAAATTAAAGGAATTTCATCTTGTGAATTTCATTGATTTTTGGGTGAAAAAATTCATCGAAAATTTCGAAATGAAAAAAAAATGAAAAAAATTTTCACATTGTGTTACTGATAATTACAGTCCATATTTTAACATATGCAGAAAATTTACCACTAACAAAAATCATTTTTTGGTATTAATAGAAAAAAAGGTGTGTTTTTTCGATGAAAATTCATCAATAAATTCATCCATAAATTGACCAAATAATGGAAAAAATAATAACAGAAATATGTAAAGAATTTCAAATTGATTTTTCACTTTTTGCCCATCTGTGCTACGCTGCATGGTTTGGATGAGGATTTAATGAGACGGAAGTCGGAAACCGGAAGACGGAAGTCAGAAGATCGAAGTCGGAAGGTGGAAGACTGAAGTGAATGAAAAAAAAGAAGTAAATAAGGCCTAAAGTTTTAGGCATTTTAAAAATAATTTATAAACATTAAAAAAAACAATTATGACTGATAGACAAGAAAATAAGTTTAGTATGTACCTTGCGGTACAAATTGTATGTAACAATTTTGGTATTATTTGGGGCGAATTTATTGCTTTTGTGAAAGCATTTGGTGATTTACAGGCAATAATAAGCCAAATAACGGAAACCCGCCTGATACAGGAGGGTAATACTAAGGGTGTTGCTGAAAATAAGCAAAAAGAAGAAGATGAAATGATCAATAAGACAGTAAGCATAGCGAGTGCTGTTTTTGCGTATGCGAGTGAAATTGGCGACAATGAATTAAGGGAGAAAATTAATTATAGCCCCAGTAAATTAAAATTTTCGAGGGATACAATTCTAAGAGACCGTTGCCAATTGGTGCATGAAGAAGCAAGCAAGGTTATTGATAATTTGGGAGATTATGGGATTTTGGCTGCTGATTTAGTGGAATTGCAAAAAGAAATTGATGATTATGCGGCAATTATTGCCAAACCCCGTACAGCTATTGCCACAAGGGCTACTGCAACAGCTCATCTTATTGAACTTTTCAAACAAGGAGATGAAATTTTATATGACCGCCTTGATAAATTGATGGAACAGTATAAGAGCAATAATCCTGATTTTTATGTAAACTATAAGAATGCAAGGAGTATTGTTGACCTGGGAGTTAGACATACGGAGTAGTTGATTTTAGGTTAAGAGAGCTATCGGGATGAATTGAGATTTGAGATTTGATCTCGGTAGCTTTTTAGGGAATCCGGCAAACATAGAATTTATTTTTATTTTTTATTTTGCTATATGAAAAATATTATGTTACTTTGTGGCAATATTAATTTAAAAATGCATTACGGCTTGGTTTTATTGGGGTTAAAAATTGAAAAATGAAAGTTTATTA
>JAEINX010000067.1 GCA_016342645.1 Bacteroidales bacterium
TTATAAATCTAAATAAGAGCAAGTCATGTAATGACAATCCAATATAATTTTTTCTGATTAGTTTACCATGTTTTGTATTCGAGCATTTGTTAGCAAAACAATGGTGTATTCGGGCCTCGATTAATTTCGGGGCCTTTTTTGATTGTACTAATAAGGTTTAAGCGGAAATTGTAGCAAGGAATAAATTTATTATGTGATTATATAAAATAAATTATGGTGGGTTGATTTCCTGCAATTTTTAAATGGTAACTTTGCAGAAAATATTAGAAATGTCATACACTTACGAATATCCGCGGCCTGCTGTAACTGTTGATTGCATTCTTTTTTCAATAGAAAATCTAAGGCAGGAAGTTTTATTAATTCAACGTAAATTCCCTCCATTTAAAAATTCTTGGGCTTTTCCGGGTGGTTTTGTCGATATGAATGAAACCCTTGAACATGCTATTTTACGTGAGTTAGAAGAGGAAACGGGAATTACAAAAGTTGAGTTGAATCAATTGCAAGCATTTAGTAAGATTGATCGAGATCCGAGACAACGAACAATTTCAGTTGTATTTTATGCTTTTGTGAATAAAGAAGATTGTAGAATTAAAGCCGGATCGGATGCAGAAAATGTAAAATGGTTTTCATTGAAAAACATTCCTTGCCTTGCCTTCGACCATGATACGGTTTTAAAAACAGCAACTGAAAAATTAAATATTAAAATTGTTGGAGATTAGATTAAAAGAGTTTTCCAATCATTAGAGCATATCAAAAATATCAGATTCCTCAATACTTATGCCTTTTCCTTGATTTACTACAAAATCTATCTCCGAATTTATGTCGGAATCATTTCTACAAAGATATTTAATAGTCATTGTGATACCATTATTAATAAACCCAATTTCGTTATTTGAATTATCAGAAATATAGAATCTGTCTTCGTTTTTGAAATTTTCGACATTGTATTTTTTTAATAAGGCATTTGCGATTGCTGAAACATCTAATCCTTGAACATCTGAAAACACATATTCTCCAAAGAAAAACTTATCGTTTATAAAATAATAAAGAGTTTTCATGTTGGTATCAAATTTTTTCTCTTTATATCCTAAAACTTTCCATTCCGATAAATTAAATTTAAAAATATTATAACAGAATTGTCTTCCGCTTTTGTTTTTTAATGAATCAAAACTTTCTAAAAATGGAATGCTTCCAAAAGAAATATTTTTATTTGTTTTGTAATTTTTATAAGAAGGATCTTTTTTTAACAGCTCATTAACATTATACTGTGGTAAATTTTTTATGCACTTTGTAAAAGGTGTTTGTTCGGTATGTATCTGTGATTTTAGTTTTTTATATAACTCATTATAGGCAAAACTATATTTTCCATAAGACATTCTTACAGTCATTAATCGTATTCCCCTAATTATTCCCAACATATTATTTTCAAGTTAAATTATTAATAATTTTCTACAAAAATACTGATTCTTATATAGATTAAATATTTTTTTTTAATATTTTTATTGGCTTTTGGTTATTAATTTATTGTACAGGCAATTGCAGCAACACTAATTTTTATATCAGGAATTTGCAGCAAAACTTCCGCACAAGCTTCAATAGTTGAACCTGTTGTAATTACATCATCAACCAATAATATATGTTTTCCTTCTATGTTTTCGGGATTTTTTATTAAAAAGATGTTATTAACATTTTCCCAGCGTTTGAATTTTGATTTTTTTGTTTGAGTTTCCGACATTTTTTCCCTAAACAAGGTTTTTGTATTAACTTCATTTTTCATGCTTTTTGAAAGCCCTTTTGCAAAATATTCACTTTGATTAAAGCCTCTTATTTTTTCTTTCTTTTTATGAAGAGGAACCGGAATGATAAGCTCAACAGTTTTGAAACATTCAGCTTTTATTAAATCCTGACCGTATAATTCTCCAATAAATGTCCCGATTTCTTTCCTTCCTTTATATTTAAATTGATGTAATAAATGCTGGACTTTACTTCCTTTTTTAAACAAATAATAAGCTGCTACAGATTCAATATTTATTCTTCCCCAAAAGATTCTGCTTAGCGGATTCTCCTTTTCTGTATGAAAATTGGTCTTAGGTAATTTGTAGAAACAAGATGTGCAAATTGTTTTTTCTTTTGAGAACAAACTATTTCCGCAAGCTGCACAAACTCGAGGATAAAGCAAGTCAATAAAATCATCAAACAAACTCATCAGTTAAATACTATTCAATTATTGAAAATAAAAGTAAACATTTTTTCAAAAAATCAGGTAAAATAAATAATGTAATTTTGGCAAAAAAATAAATTAAATGTCCGGCAACAAAGTCTTGGAAATTAAAAATCTATGTGTTGAATTTGAATCATCTGACGTAGTTGTAAAAGCTGTCGATAATTTATGTGTTGAATTAGATAGAGGAAAAATTCTTGGAATTGTCGGTGAATCGGGTTCAGGGAAATCGGTTTCGGCTTTAAGTATAATGCAACTCATTCCTAAGCCTTCGGGAAGAATTTCAAAGGGAGAGATATTATATTCGTTTGAGGAAAAGATAATTGATTTAAGAAAACTTACTGAAAAAGAAATTCGGTTTTTCAGAGGAAAAGAAATTTCAATGATTTTTCAGGAGCCGATGACATCTTTAAATCCGGTTTTTAAATGCGGCAATCAAATCATTGAAGCAATTCTTGAGCATCAAAAAATATCGAAAAAATCAGCTAAGGAAAAAGTAATTTCTCTGTTGAAGGAAGTAAAATTATCTAATCCCGAAAAAGTTTATCAGTCATATCCTCATCAATTGTCGGGAGGACAAAAACAAAGAGTAATGATTGCAATGGCTATGTCGAGCAATCCCAAAATCCTGATTGCCGATGAACCTACAACCGCTCTTGATGTAAGCGTTCAAAAAGATATTCTTACTTTGGTGAAAGACCTTCAGCAGAAGCACGGAATGAGTATAATTTTTATTTCTCACGATCTCGGTGTTATTGCCGAAATATGCGATTCGTTAATCGTAATGTTTAAGGGGAAAGTGGTTGAATCAGGTAAAGTTAATGACATTTTCAATAATCCTCAACATTCCTACACCAAAGGACTTTTAGCTTGTCGTCCACCATTGAATAAACGATTGAGAGCTTTACCTACGATTTCTGATTTTTTAAAAAATGATGAGAAAAAATCTTTTACAAATTTTATTGATGAATTAACAATTTCAAATAGTGACAGAAAAAAAACCAAAGATTTATTGTTTCAGCAAAAGCCAATTTTAGTGGTAAACGATTTGAAAAAGTATTTTCCTTTAAAAAAATCATTATTCCGAAAAAGAAATAAATATTTTCATGCTGTCGATAATGTTAGTTTTGATGTTTTTCCGAATGAAACACTCGGATTGGTTGGAGAATCGGGTTGTGGAAAAACTACTCTCGGAAGGAGTATTTTACGCTTAACCGAAATTGATGACGGGAAAATTATTTTTGATGGTTGTGAAATCAATAAATTGCGAAAAATTGAATTAAGAAAAAAGCGAAAAGATTTACAAATTATTTTTCAAGACCCCTATTCTTCATTAAATCCAAGAATTTCTGCCGGAGAATCAATTCTTGAACCTATGCGTATTCATAGGATTTATAATAATGAAAAAGTCAGAAAAGAAAAGGCTATTGAATTACTCGAAAAAGTTGGGATGGATTCGATTCATTTTTATAGGTATCCGCATGAATTCTCAGGTGGCCAACGTCAAAGAATTTGTATTGCACGAGCTTTAGCTGTTCAACCTAAATTTATTATTTGCGATGAATCGGTTTCTGCTTTGGATGTTTCGGTTCAGGCACAGGTTTTAAATTTATTAAATGATTTGAAAAAGGAGTTCGGATTAACATATATTTTTATTTCACATGATTTGTCGGTTGTAAAATTTATGTCGGATAGAATGGCAGTAATGAAAGACGGTAAAATCATTGAAATTGATGATGCCGACGAAATTTATTACAACCCAAAAACGGAATACACTAAAAAACTAATTGAAGCTATTCCAAAAGGAAAATGAATTATTATTTTTTTGCAGGGTTCAAATATTCAATTGCGTCAAAATATGGCCCGGAACCTGAATCTTTAATTGTAAAAACTTTATAAGAAGTAGTAACATTACCTTCACTATCAATATTACAATTACCTGAAGCACCTGAATAATCTATACTACCTTTAACTGCTGCTATCTTCATAGTTTCCCATCCTTGACTCGGGTTAACATTAAAATCACCGGCATCAGGCCGTGAAACTCCTCTAATATTTGATCCTACCATACTTCTGAATGATTCGATATCTTCAATATTTACTGAGAAAAAGGCTTGCTCAATAGCAAGTGCAAATAAATATCCTATATCATAGTATTGTGCGTTATATGCACCAACATTTTGATTATAAGTTTCTAATAAATTGGATTCAAAATATTTAAAATCAACGGAATTTGTTTCGGGAAATGAAATTGCTCCAAAATTTTTAGGGTTTCCATTGATTTCTCCCAGCAGTTGATTTATTTGTGCTTTAAAAAAATCGGCGGAATACAAACCATTACATAAAATAAAATATGTGTTCGACAGATCAATTTTCGAGCTAATTTGATTCAATTTTTCAAGAAACTCTGAATAATTAACATAGTCGAGCATTGAGATCATAATCGCATCAGGATTTTCTTCTATTAATTGTTCCAATTTATTATCATATTCCTCATCATTTTTAAAAAACTCAACTTTTAAATTTGCCCCACTTCCAAAAATAAATTGAAACTCTTCAGAAATACTTTGACAATATGGTTCTTCGGCTTGCATGGCAATTGCAACTTTATTTATTCCGAAGTCCTGAGCTTTAATTTTTATAATTTCAGCTTCGTATTTATCAACAGGACAAAGTCGTTCAAAGTAATCGGAAATACTTGAAAGAGTGCTAATGCTTGCACACCCTGAGATTGCTCCAATACCTTCTTTTTTACAAATATTAGTAGCAATTCCTATTGAAGAAGAGCTATAACAGCTTGTAAATCCAACAAATTGATTGGTTGTTTCAATAATGTTTATTGCCATATCGGTTGCAATTACTTCTCTATTATATCCCTCAGAGCTCCTCAATTCAATTCTTAGCGGATATCCAATACCGACACCACCGGCATCATTTACTTCTTTGAAAGCCAGTTTCATTGAATTTAACATTAATTGAGAATTTGCATTATCCATCGGTAAAATAACACCAACGGAAATACTGTCAAGCTCAATCGGATCTGAGGAAGAATTTTTATGACATCCCGAAAATGATATCCAAACAAAAAGAATAAATAAAAAAATAAATGCTGTTAAAAACTTAAATAATTTCATACTAATTAATTAATCCAATAATAATATTTCAATAAACTTTTAATGATTTTGGCAATACAAATATTATTATAGCCAAAATATATTCAGCCGCTAAATTAATATTTTTTCTTTACTGTGATGTCCAAGATTTCAGCTCTAAAAAGTAATTTCTTTGAATCATAAAACTCTTATCATTGCTTCCTAAAAGTATTATTCAATCAGAATTTTTTGTTGAAAAATCGATTTACTTGTTATAAGTTCAGCAACATAAACTCCTTTTCTGAGCATTGAAATATCAACTTTCGTAAGATTTGATAAAAGTTTTTCGGTCAATATAAGCTTTCCTGACACATCAATTATTTGAAGTTCAGCTTGTAAACCAGGAAATTGATTCATCTCAATAATTAAGATGTCTTTTGTCGGAACAGGAAAAATTCTAAATTCTTCATTAAAGGGTTTAAATTCATTGAATCCTTGTGAACCACATGAATCTAATGGGATATTGGACTCGAAATAAACGGAGTCAATATTTGTTCTATTAATTGGAAAAATATTTGCTGCTACTGTTTTGTCAGGTTTAATCAAGATAAATTGCGGGTAATAATGTATTTGCCAATCTTCGTAAACAGTTTTACCTCCTCCATTTAATCCGCTAATGGAAGGATAAATGCCTGAATACTCTTGTTCAAATGCAAGTACTTCACCGTCGTTATTCAAATAATTTATTGCTAAAAAAACTAAATTGCCTTCATTGCATCCATAAGAACTAAAAACATTATTAAAAACCGGAACAAGATCAATGCATTGCTGACAAGTAATTCCAAAGAAATCAATACACACAAATTTTTTGCTATCAAGGTAGGAAAATAAATTATGCGTTTCTCCATGTACATCAACAACAGTAAAGTCAGAAACCGTGTCGTTTACAACAGGTTGAGAATAAGTGCTTCCCAAGAATAAGAATAAAATAATGATTAAAGTTGGTTTCATCTTTCTAATGTAAAATATTTATCATTCCTGATTTTTGAAACACATTATCAGTAAATATTTTATAAAAATAGATTCCTGATTTTAGTTCTTTTGTGCTAAATTCCAATATGTTATTGTTTAAAGTAAAAGAGAAAGTTTTAACAATAACTCCCAAATTATTATAAAGTTCAAAAAATCCTGTTTTAAAATCAAAAGAATTATTTTTCAGAAATATTTTTTCTTTTGTGGGGTTTGGATAAGGCAGTGAAAAACCGTTGTTTACTAATGTGTTTTCTGGAATAGCATTATAAATACAATCCTGCATAATATATTTTACAACAACCATTGCCGAATCGCTATTATTAGAATCATCAAAAAATGTATAAGCTATTAAACTACATCCCAACTGCCCTCTTGGTTTATAATGGCCGGAAAAAATTGTTGTTGTTTCGTCAGATTGAATTGTTGTAGGAATGATCGACTCAAATGTATAGGGAGGAAAACAACTTAGCCAGCAAAAAATATTTTCGGTATCATTTAGTATTTGTATATATCGCTTTTTACAATGAATATTTAATGTGTTTGTGGAAATGTTTTTTACATCAATTTCCGATAAGACTTCATAATTGTAATAATATGTAGTATCACCTTGAAATATATAAGTATAAAGCGTGTCGGCATTTACATCTCCTTGTATTTCAATTGTGTCGTTGCTTAGCAGGCTACCCTCATAATATAGTTCTATGCTTTGGGTATTCCCTATTATTACTATTAAAACGGATAACATTAATATTAAAAGGCTTTTCTTAATCATTATTTTACGGTTTTTGAATTTTCAAAATATTCATTATTTCTATATAAATTAAAGCTCTTTGTCAGTTTAAGTGAAATTGCAAATTTGTTGGTTATCTGTGTTCCATTCATATACTTGTAAATTGGTATATCAGGATAAACAGAAATACTAAAACTTTTTGCAGGAATTATATTAATTTCAGGGATAAAACTTATTAGTTGTCCACCACTCGACTCAACAATTTGTTCATTTTCTCGCAAAGACTTCCCTCGGTATTCATACCTTATCTGGGCTACAAAACTTATTTTTTTATTGATATTGTATGAACCGTAAAAAGACATCAAATACAAATTACCATATTTATAATCAAAGTTTTGAGATTTTATTCTATTAGCAATTTCGGCAAACCCCCTGAAAGAAACATTAAATTCATTAAATTTTTTATTCATAAAAACGCTGGCATTAAATTTTAAGCTTCCTGAGGATGGTTGTAAAGAAATCGGGAGCTTTACATTATTAACTTCCTGATCAAAAACACCGATCGGAAGTTTTATTCCAACTCCTGTTATCAAACTAAAATCTTTAAATATATTTTTAATAACGGCATACATAACATTTATTTCTGCATCGCCAAGCCCAAAACCTCGCATTGGTTTCCAATCAGAAATATTATATTTTTTTGTTTTATTTATAAAATAACCTATTTGTCCCTGAATACTTAATCTTGGATTAATTCCGTAAGCTATGCTTATGCTTGTGAAATTATAATTCATTTTATCCGGCGATATAGAATTTTTCTCATTTCCCGTAAAATATGTGTCAGAGATACTATATTTATAAGTAGGGCTAATCAATAATGTTTTATAAGGAATACCTGAAACGTTTTCAAAACCGCTTATCGGATTTCCTGCACCACAACATTGTGATTGAGCCTTTATAAACAATATGAAATATAAAATAAAAAATATAAGTAATCCTTTTCTCATAACATGGATTTTAAAACGGTAATATTCTGATTTTTATTTTCTTACTGTCGGAATTTGTGTTATTGGAGACCGTGCAAGTGATAGTGTTAATTCCTGTACAGCAGGTCCCGGCCATATACTCAACTTGCACTCCCGAACCATTTAATTCTCCATGATCGGCTTCCCAACTATATTCCAAACCATCACCTTTGGCAACTACGGTAATTTTTGTATTTACCCAAACATTTAAAACCGTGTCAGCAGCTGATAGACTTATTATTTCTACTTCTCCAGTTCCATCCGAAGAAGAATCATTGTCTTTTTTACAAGCAAATAATAAAATTAATCCAGCCAATATAAAAATGTGTAAAATTCGTTTTTTCATAAAAAGTTTAATTAGCACGCTTATAAAAATTATAAATACATTATTCTTTTAATGCAAAATTTTGTATTAATTCAAAATATTTATTTCACTATATCAATAAGTTGTTCATAAATTTCCTCCTCATCGCCGGGAATATAAGTTGCCTTTTGCCATACAATTTCCCCATTTCCATTTATTAAAAATATATGAGGAATTAAAACCACATTCATTGCATGCTTAAATTCAAAGTTTGGATCAAGTAAAACTTCAAATTCCCAGCCTTTTCCGTTTACAAAAGGCGCAACAAGGTTTGTATTTCTAACATCATCAACCGAAACAGCATATAAAACAACTCCGGTTTCGTCAATCCAGTCTTCATAAACTTCATCAATAGCGTTTAACAAATTTATCGGCGACTTACAGCAAGTTTTCCAAAAACATAATAAAACTGGTTTTCCATCATTTGCAATATCCGAAGTATTAATCGTTTTTCCATTTATGTCTTTTATATTGCATGATGGCAATTTGTGTTGTAAAAAGTCTTGCTGCTGACCTTTGCAAAAAGCTTGCATTCCTATTAAAATGACAATCAGAATAGTTAATTTATTTGTAAATTTCATTTATTAATTAAACAATTGTCCCATAAATCAATCCGCTGATTGTTGCCATTATCGAAACTAAAATTACATAAACAATAGTTTTTTGTGTCCCTATAACACTTCTAATTACGAGCATATTTGGTAATGATAGTGCCGGGCCTGCCAAAAGTAAGGCAAGTGCCGGGCCTTGGCCCATTCCGTTGTTCAGTAAACCTTGAATGATAGGAATTTCAGTAAGCGTAGCAAAGTACATGAATGATCCGAAAATGGAGGCAAAAAAGTTTGAGAATAAAGAATTTCCGCCAACGAGTGATGAAACCCATTCGCTGGGAATAATGCCTTCTCCGTCAACTGTTCCAAGCAATAAACCGGCAATTAATACTCCTGCTGCAAGCAGGGGCATAATTTGTTTTGTAAAGCCCCAACTTTCTCTTAACCAGTCTTGCGATTCACCGGGTGTAATCATTGTAAGAATTGTTAAGCCAATTACAGCTATTACAAATGGAATTAAGGGTTGCGTTGGAAAAATTAAAGCAGCCGCGATAACCGGAATTGCCGCAAGAGCGACATATAAAGGTTTCATTTTTAAGATTTTTATTAATGAAAAAATAAACATTAATCCGAAAAATGCGGTAATCTGCCATTTGTATGCCCAAAGCAAATACATAAAACCTTCATTAGTATCCGGCTTGCCCCAATTAGCAAATACAAGAATTAATACCAAAACAAAAAAATGATATGATGTTTGCCATAAAGGCCGTTCTTCTTTAATATCAGGAAAATTCATTTTCTCAGCTCGTTGTTTTTCCTCCCTGCGATAAATGAAAGACATGATGATACCAATTATTACACTAAAAACAACCGCACCAATAATTCGGGCAATACCAAGATCGAATCCTAAAATTCGAGCAGTAAGAATAATTGCCAAAATATTTATTGCAGGGCCTGAATATAAAAATGTTATAGCCGGCCCTAATCCTGCTCCCCGTTTGTGAATGCTTGAAAATAAAGGTAAAATTGTGCAACTGCAAACTGCAAGTATGGTTCCTGATAATGAAGCAATCAGATAAGCTTTCCATTTTTTTGCTCCAGCGCCGAAATACTTAATTACAGCACCCTGGCTAACAAAAACTGCAATCACACCAGCTATAAAAAATGCAGGAACGAGGCAAAGTAATACATGTTCTTGAGCATACCATTTTGTAAGCTCAAATGCTTCTAAAAGTGCATTATCAAATCTCTCTGACCCGATTGGCATGAAATAGGCAAATAAAAAGAGGCCTAAAACCCACGCAAATATTTTTAGTTCTTTCTTTGACTCCATTCTGATCTTAATTTATTTCATTAATTATTTCTCACAGCATTTTATGTTTGATTTTAGAAGTTCTCTTGTGTCTCCAAGAACATCATGTATCCAACAATCATCATTACCTGCACTTTCTCTTATTGTTAGAGCAATGATATAAGATATTTCTTTGGGTGTAGCACCTGCTTGAATTGCTCCTGAAAAATGCTTTTTTACACAAGGTGCTGAGCGTCCTTTTATTGCAAGTGCCAAACAAATAAATTGATAAGTTTTTTCATCAATCATTCTTTTTTGTTCATACATTTTATCAAGATTGTCGAACATCTCCGTAAATTCTGGAAAGTTTTCTGATAGAAATCTCATAATTTTAAAATTAGTTTATTGTTATTATATTTAATTCGTAAAATTACGAACTAAAAAGTTAAATTTTTTTTATAAATAATAAATTATTATAAAATATAATCCTGCTATTATAAAAATTATAGAAACAATCCTGCGGAACCATATCTCAAATATTTTGACTTTATTATAAACTCCCCCCACACTACTAACTGTATAAGCAATAACCCAAGCAAAAATAATTACAGGCAAACCTGTTCCCAAAGCGTAAATTATTGGAAGATAAAGTCCAGAAGCACTTGTAATTGTCATTGGTATCAGCATAACAAAATATAAAACTCCGCTATAAGGGCAAAAAGCAAGGGCAAATACAATCCCGAGTAATAATACACCCCAAAAACCTGATTGGCTTTTTTTCTCCATTTTTTCGCTAAGCTTACTTAGGCCGGGAAATTTAATTTTTAAAAAATCAAGCATGAACAAACCGACTATTATTAATAATGGCCCTAAAATTTTTTCTCCCCAACTCTGAACGAAACTTGAAATATGAAATTGACTTGCTCCAAAATAAAATATCAAACCTAATCCAGTATAAGTTATTGCACGTCCCAATGTATAAATCAGCCCGTTAACAAATACTTTTTTTTTGTTTTTAATATTTTTACTGATAAAAGCAATTGCCGTTATATTAGTTGCCAAAGGACAGGGACTGATTGCTGTCATTAAACCTAATAAAAAGGCTGATAACAAAGGTAGTTGAGAATTGTCAAACAAATTCTGAAGGAATTCCATAATGATATTTTTTTATTTTTAGAATTCAAGATTTTTCATAAAAACTATCACTTTTCGCTGAAATAAATTTGCGTTTATTATCAGAAGAAAAACAAAATCAATGACAATTTTTATTGATTAGCTTCAATTATCTTTGTGAGCTTAGCTTTTAGTTTTTTTGGATTAGTTCGGGCATATTGAAACGCCGTTGCAGTAAGATTTTCAATTTCTTTCCCATTATAAACATATAAACCGGAACCTGTAACCTGAAATTTTTCAATAATTTCTTCATTACCTTCTTCGTCGATATTGATTTCAATGAATTTAACATTAGGATTATCTGAAAATTTATTCTCAACAAATTCTTTTGTAACACTTCCTACAGCAATACAAGTAGCACAGCGCCGTGTTCCGTGAAAATAATAAACCTCAATTTTTTTTGCGTCTAATGAGTCTTGTCCTGAAGATAAATTATCATTGCTTTGAGTATTGCTACAAGCTATTACATTAATAGTTAGAAATAAAACTAATAATGAATTTAATACTTTTTTCATAATTTAAATTTATTTAGTTAATAATTCTTTGATTTCTTTTTCTGAAGGAATTCGCCCTTTTATCACGACTTTTTCATCAATTACGAGTGCCGGTGTTGAAACTATACCGTAATTCATAATTTGCATAATATCATCAACTTTTGAAACATTTGCATCAATATTGTTTTCATCAACAACTTTTATAACAAGTTTTTCAAGTGTTTTACATTTAGGGCATCCTGTACCCAAAATTTTTATTTCCATAGTTTTTAATTTTTATTCGTAGTTCGCAAAACTACGAACTAATTTCTAAATAAAAAAATTAAAGTTTTAAAAAGTTTTTGAAAAGTTTTTGTGCTAACTTCCAGTTTTCCATATTTAGGCAATATTTTACTTTTGGCGGCTCTATTTCACCTTGAATTAATCCTGCATTTTTCAATTCCTTTAGATGTTGCGAGAGCGTTGATTTTGCGATTGGTAAGATTTCTGAAAGATCGCCGCTATAACAACATGTTTGTTTTGCCAGTAAATCTAAAACATATAATCTGATAGGATGGCTCATTGCTTTTGCAAACCTTGCGGTTTGATTTTGTTCTTCTGAAATTATTTTATTTTCCCAATTCATTTTTCTATAATTTAGTTCGCAAATTTACGAACAATATTTGATAAAATGAATAAAAAAATATATAAATTATTTCAATATCCGAATTGATTTTTTTTAATATGCAGCAATTGTTTTGCCCACAATATTTTATATTTTAGCCTTATTAATTAATTGTTAGTAATAATGGATACGAAAAAAACAAATTTCGAGTCATTAGATGAAAATCAATCGCTTAAAGTGGGTCAAGAAATGATTCAAACACCAAAAAAAAAACTTGGAAATGATGGCATCCTGATTATTATTTGGGGGTATGCAATGTCAATTAGCTGTTTATGCCATTATCTAAATGAGGTTTTATTCTTACCAAACCGAATTCATTATTTATTAAAATTCGCAAATCCCTTTTTGCCCATTATTGCACTTGGCTTGACTATTTTCTATATTCTTCGGCAAAAGAAAAAATTTATTACTTATTTTGGTTTGTCATTGCGTTATGTGTGGATAGCATTATTTTTTTGTTTGATGTTAATCAATCTAATTATCTTTAATGTTCAACATGAAGTCAACTTTAGTCTTCAACATCCATTATTTATGGTGATTACAGCTTTTGCAATTGTTGTAACAGGAATAATTCTTAGGTACAAATTGATTATTTTGGGAGGTATTATTTTCGGAGCAGCAGCATATTTTTGCTCATATTTAAATTTAATAGACCAAATGCTATTGGAAGCTATTGCATGGTTTATTTCATTAGTGATCCCAGGCCATTTAATGTATTTTAAAAGAAACAATTAAATATTTTTATGGTCACTCTGTTCTATTCACAAGATAGATTAGCCATAAGATCAATTTAATTAGTATAAATTTTAGCAAAAGTGGGAATAATAATAGTGATTTTATGTTCCTTAATAAAATTTCTCCAGGACTTCAATGAAGTTTCACTCTATATTTTTAAGCAAAAAGTATATCTATCGAAACCTCAGTGAAGGCAAAGATTATCAAGCGGGTAGCATGATTTTATTTAAAACTTTATCGCTGTCACACTAAAAAGCAATAAATTCATAATTATTAAAGTTATTTTTAATAAACTTGCATTTTAAGTAAAATTCAATTTGAAAAAATGTTGAAAAAAATTAATAGTGCATTAATATCTGTATATCATAAAGATAACCTTGATGAGATTATACAACTTTTAGATGAAAATGATGTAAAAATTTATTCAACCGGGGGCACTTACGACTATATTAAAAATCTTGGGAAAGATGCCATTTCGGTAGAATCAATTACTAATTATCCGTCAATTTTGGGAGGGCGAGTTAAGACGCTTCACCCCAAAATTTTTGGCGGTATTCTTGGACGAAGAAATAATGAAAAAGACAAACTTCACTTTCAGGAATACGATATTCCTGAAATTGACCTTGTTATTGTTGATCTTTATCCTTTTGAAGAAACCGTGGCTTCAGGAAAAAACGAAGACGAAATAATTGAAAAAATTGATATCGGAGGAATTTCATTAATTCGTGCTGCTGCCAAAAATTTTAATGATGTTTTAGTAGTTCCTTCATCTGACTATTATGAATATTTAATTACACTCTTAAAAGAAAAATGCGGACAAACAGAATTATCAGACAGACGAACTTTTGCCCAATACGCATTTAATGTTTCCTCTCATTACGACACTGCAATTTTCAACTATTTTGATAAAGAGAATACAAAAGTTTTTAAACAAAGCATATTGTCATCAAATTCATTGAGATACGGTGAAAACCCACATCAGGAGGCATTGTTTTACGGTGAACTTAACAAGGTTTTTCATCAACTTCACGGGAAAGCAATTTCTTACAATAATTTAGTTGATCTGGATGCTGCCATAAATTTAATAAAAGAATTTACGGAACCTACATTTGCAATTTTGAAACATACGAATGCTTGTGGAATTGCCAGCCGTCAGAACGTATTAGATGCTTGGAAAGATACCTTAGCCGGCGATCCCGTTTCGGCATTCGGAGGCGTACTTGTTACAAATTCTATCGTTGATGAAAAAACAGCTCTTGAAATAAACAAATTATTCTTTGAAATTATTATTTCTCCCGATTACGAAAAAAATGCTCTCGACATATTAAAACAAAAGAAAAATAGAATAATTTTGCAAAAGAAGTCTTATGATTTTTCCGGTAAACAATTTAAATCATTATTAAACGGAGTGATCGAACAGCAAAAAGACACAAAAAAAGAAACAGTCGAAAACATGAATCCTGTAACTGAAACATCTCCGACCGAAAATGAAAAAAACGATTTGATCTTTGCAAATATTATCGTAAAACACTCTAAATCAAATGCAATAGTATTGGTTAAAAATAAACAATTAATAGGTAGTGGTGTTGGCCAAACTTCACGAGTCGATGCTTTGAAACAATCAGTTGCAAAAGCAAAAGAATTTGGATTCGATTTGAGTGGAGCAGTTATGGCTTCCGATGCTTTTTTCCCTTTTGCCGATTCGGTTGAAATAGCTCATAAAGCAGGGATTACAGCCATTATTCAGCCAGGCGGGTCAATAAGGGATAAAGATTCAATTAATTATTGCAACAAAAATAATATTGCTATGGTTTTTACAGGCACACGACATTTTAAACATTAATCAAAAAAATTTTATAATTTTGAACACAGGTTTAATAATTAAATTAGACATAAAAATATAAGTACAGCTTTTAAATATTATAAATCCACATAAATAAAATTAACATAAAATGGGCCTTTTTTCTTTTCTTACCAAAGAAATTGCAATAGATTTAGGAACTGCAAATACTATAATAATTTACAATGATAAAGTTGTTGTTGACGAACCTTCCATTATTGCAATCGAAAGAAATACGGGAAAAATAATTGCAGTAGGAAAAAAAGCAATGATGATGCATGGGAAAACCCATGAAAACATTAAAACAATTAAACCTTTAAAAGATGGAGTAATTGCTGATTTCCAGGCTGCCGAATACATGATCCGGGAAATGATTAAAATGATTGGCGTAAAAAAATCATTATTTCCTCCGTCATTGAAAATGGTTATTTGTATTCCTTCGGGAATTACCGAGGTTGAAGAAAGAGCCGTAAAAGACTCTGCCGAACAAGCAGGTGCAAAAGACGTAAAACTTATTCACGAACCAATGGCAGCAGCAATCGGAATAGGGATTGACGTTCTTGAACCTACAGGAAATATGGTTATTGATATTGGAGGTGGCACAAGCGAAATTGCTGTTATTGCCTTGGGTGGAATTGTCAACAACAAATCTATTCGGGTGGCAGGCAATGATCTTAATTCCGACATTCAGGAATATATGCGAAAGCATCATAATATAAATATTGGGGAACGTTCAGCTGAAAGAATTAAAATTGAAGTTGGGTCTGCTCTGGCCAAAATTGAAAATCCTCCAGACGATTACGCTGTTCATGGCCGCGATATGTTAACCGGAATACCTAAAGAAATTAAAGTAAACTATATTGAAATTGCTCATTGCCTTGATAAATCGATTTCAAAAATTGAAACCGCTGTTCTCCAAGCTCTCGAAATGACTCCACCCGAATTAGCTGCTGATATTTTTCGAACAGGCATTTATCTTGCCGGTGGAGGCTCAATGCTTAGAGGTTTAGATAAAAGATTGCATACAAAAACAAAGCTCCCCATTCATATGGCCGAAGACCCTTTAAGAGCTGTTGCAAGAGGAACCGGGATTGCTTTGAAGAATTTTGATAAATTTACATTTTTGATAAAATAAAAATTAATCAAGAAACTTGCGAAAATTAATATTATAAATTAAAATTGCAAGAGTATGTTATAGATGAGTGTCAATGGTTAAATGGTTACAAAACAGCCATATAACAATTTTCAACAATGATAATGATTTAAAGTAATTTGTGAATGTTTACAATTCCATTTATACCTGAAATAATTAACAAATGAGATATTTTTTCATTTTTTTATGGAAGCATAGTTTTTTCTTTTTATTTCTGATTTTTGAGTTTATTTCATTTTTACTAATCGTAAATAATAATCCCTATCAGCGATCATATGTTATTAATTCAACGAATGAGCTTACCGGCAATATGTTTTCCGCTTTTACTAATATCACTGAATATTTATCTTTAAAAAATAATAATAAAACTCTTGCCGAAGAAAATGCAATTCTTCACTCAAAACTAAATTTACTTTTATCAAATAAAACAGACTCAAATTTTAATATTTCAACAGATTCAAATTTTTTGATGTTGCCTGCAAAAGTCCTAAGCAATTCAACAAACAATAGAATTAATTATTTGATGTTGAACAAAGGCAAAAGCGATGGAATTAATGTTGACATGGGTGTAATTTCTTCGACCGGTATTGTTGGGATTGTTTGCCGGATATCTGAGAATTTTTCATCCGTAATGTCTATTTTACATAAAGATGCGAAAATAAGTGCGAAAATCAAAAAAAACAATCAATTAGTGAATGTAATTTGGAAAGGCGATGATTACCGAACAGGAACTATTGAAGATATTCCGACACATATAGAAATTGTTCCCGGAGATACAATTATTACAAGCGGAAATTCATTGATCTTTCCTGAAGGTATTTTGATCGGAACTTGCAAAGATTTTATTAAAAACACCGGCGAAAATCTTAATAATGCTGAAATTATATTTTCTACCGATTTCAATAGTTTATCTTATGTATATATTATAAATAATTTAATGAGAGAAGAACAAAATAATTTAATCAATTCTTTGCCTGATGAATAACGTTTTTATTATAAATATTATAAGATTTATTTTTTTAGTATTATTTCAAGTTTTTATCTTAAACAATATTGAAATCAACGGATATGTAAATCCTTATTTTTATGTTTATTTTATTTTGCTTTTGCCTTTTGAAACTCCCAAGTGGCTTCTTCTTTCTTCTGCATTTTTAATTGGTTTGAGCGTTGATATTTTTTCAAACTCTCTTGGATTAAATTCGGCGGCTTGTGTTTTGATTGCCTTTTTACGACCGGGATTAATAAACACTCTTACATCAAAACGTGAATTTGAAACCGGAATAAAACCGGGAATCAAAGATTTAGGATTTGTATGGTTTCTTAATTATTCCATAATCTTGATTTTTATTCATCATTTTGCTTTGTTTTTTTTGGAAGCATTTGGTTTTCATAATTTTTGGTTTACATTTTACCAGGTTTTGGCAAGTAGCGGATTAAGTATTCTATTGATAATTTTAAGCCAGTATCTTTTTAGTTATAGAACCAAGGTGTAACAAATAAAAATTAATTTTTTGATTTTGATTTATTGTTTCGCCTTTTTAGAATTCTCGAAATTTTTATGTAGGTTTGCTTCATGTCATTTATTAACAAAAAAATTATAATGAAAAAGCTCATAGTTGCTTCACTAATTCTAACAATCATTGTTTCATGTACAAACAATAATGAAACAAAAAACAATTTCACGATAAACGGTGTAGTCGAAAATCAAACCAATGGAACTGTTTTCTTGAAAAAGAGAGTTGGGGGTGATTGGATAATTCTCGACTCAACTGAACAAAATAACGGAAACTATAAATTTTCGGGACTTATCGGATTGCCCGAACAATATTATATTCAAATTGATGAAAAAAATCTTATTCCTGTTTTTGTCGAAGCCTCTGAAATAATCATTAACTCGAAAACCGACAGTATCGGCAAAATAACCGACACAAAGATAACAGGTTCAACATCTCAAGATAATTACGGAATTTTTAAGAAAAAGACTAAAAGCTTTGATAGAAAAAGCAATGACCTTTATAAACAATGGAAAGAAGCTAATAAAGCCGAAGACAAAGAATTAATGGCAAAAATTGATACAGCCTATGATGATAACGATAAAGAACTGAAAAAATTCATTATTGATTACGTTATTGAAAACAATAATAGTGCTGTGACTGCTTACATTACGCTTAGAAACTCTTATAAACTTGATTTATCCGAACTTGATTCAATCACATCAAATTTTACAAAGGAAATTTCGGAATCGAAATATGTAATATTACTTAAAGATAAAGTCGAGATTTTAAAAAATTGTGCGGTAGGAAAACAATTTATTGAAATTACATTAAACGATACTTCAGGAAATCCGGTTTCATTGTCTTCATTAAAAGGAAAATATATTTTACTTGATTTTTGGGCTTCTTGGTGTAGTCCATGCCGTGCCGAAAACCCCAATGTGCTTGCAGTTTATAATGATTTTAAAGATAAAGGATTCGATGTTTTTAGTGTTTCGCTTGATGATAAAAAAGAAAAATGGATTGAGGGAATCAATAAAGACGGATTAGTTTGGACAAATGTCTCTGACTTGAAAGGATGGAAATGTGCCGCCAGAGATGATTATGGTTTCAATTCGATACCTCACAGCATTTTAATTGATAAGAACGGAATTATTATTGCCAAAAATCTTAGAGGTGAATATCTACGAAAAAAAATAGAGGAAGTTATTGATTAAGTTTATTTTTGCTGAGTTTTACAATTAAACTGCCATTATCGAATATTATAACTAAAATTTCTCTACCGGATTTAAAAATTCTTTACTTGCCGAAAGAAACGAAGTCTTGTGAAATTTCTTTGGGTGTTCTAATCCGTAAAGAAAAATGTTTTTTATTGTTTTTTCTTCATTAAAAACAGAGACTATTACGCTTATTCCAATCGAATGTTTCATTTTATAAATATTTAGCAAAAACTTTCCTAAAATGGTAGCCGTAAATTGAATATGTAACTGCTAAAGGAAACTTTGTTGGCCTTGTGAACAAGCACCAAAACAAAAGTTTCCAATAATATAATCTTCCGCTTTCAAGAATCCCGATATGCCAAATTGACCTAATGAATGCAATCAAATATGAAATATGAAAAGGTTTTGAGTTAACAGGCGATGGTTTTAATATTTTTAGGGATTTCATAACTCTTTCGTAATAAGGTTTACAAGAATAAATTCCACTTATAATTTCCTTATATCCTTTTTGAAGAATGTCATAATTCATTTTGGGTATAAAATTCATTGAAAAATCGGTATTATCCCCCGAAATATTTCTTAAAAGTCTGTTTTCCTTAACCATGCGATTATAAAGTTTTGTATTTCGTGGAGCATTTAGCAAACCAACCATTGCTGAAATAATTCCACTTTTTTGAATAAAATCAATTTGTCTTTTAAAAATGGAAGGCAGATCGTTATCAAAACCAATGATGAATCCTCCCGTAACCTGCAATCCGTAACCTTGAATTTTATTAACGCATTCAACCATATTTCGGTTTTTGTTTTGGTTTTTATTGCATTCGTTAAGGCTATTTTCATCGGGAGTTTCAATGCCAACAAACACACTCTCAAAACCGGCTAAAGCCATCATTTTCATCAATTCCTCATCGTCTGATAGATTAATAGAAACCTCGGTTGAAAATGTGAATGGGTATTTATTTTCTTCCATCCAATTAATTAAATTTGGTAAGACATCTTGTTTTAATTCAGATTTATTACCTATGAAATTATCATCAACTATGAAAATATTCCCTCTCCATTTTTGATCATAAAGATTTTGAAGTTCATTAATAATTTGTTGAGAGGTTTTGGTACGAACTTTTCGGCCATAAAGAACCGTAATATCGCAAAAATCACAATTAAAAGGACATCCCCTTGAATATTGAATACACATTGAAGAATATTTTTTTTGATCCAATAAATCGTATCGTGGCGGTGGTATATTTTTGATACTTGGAAATTCGTTTGTAGAATACATTTGCTTTTCACAATTATTATTTAAGTCTTCAAGAAAAAGTGGCAAGGTAATTTCAGCTTCGTTCAAAACAAAATGATCGACATTTTTGAATTCATCGTGAGAAGATGTAAAAAGCGGACCACCGGCAACAACTTTTTTATTATGTTTGAGGCATTCACCAATTACATTTATTGCTGATTTTTTTTGAATCGACATAGCACTAATAAATACATAATCAGCCCACTTAATGTGTTTTTCTTTCAATGTCGAAACATTCATATCAATTAGATTGATTTCCCATTCTTTCGGCAAACAGGATGCAATTGTCAATAATCCTAAGGGAGGATTTGCCGCTTTCAATGATACAAATTTCAAAGCATGTTTGAAACTCCAAAAAGTATCGGGGTATTTTGGATAAACCATTAGTATTTTCATGGCAACATTAATTATCTTTTAAAATTCTATTTTTTTATAAGTTAAAAATTTCAACTACAATGATATAATCAAATTTTTAAAAGAAAAAATAAAAGGGGTTGATAACTAAAATTTGTTATAAAATAATTTTTTTTGGTGGTGAATTACATTCTTATGGTGTGAATTGAACATAAGTAATGCTTGCCGAAAAAGTTAGTTTTTGTGTAATTATTAAGTGTTGAAAAAATTAGCGTTTTCGGAAAGGGCTAATTAATACGCTTTTTTAATTCTTTAGAATAGCTTCTCGAAACAGGTATTTCTTCATCAATGTTTTCGAACTTCAATTTATATCCCTGTGAATTGCCGGTAATTTCTTTAATATTTTTGATGTTAACGATTGAAGTTCTGTGACATTTGAAAATAAATGTGAAGCTTTTTAAATTGCCTTCAGCTTTTTGCAAACTGCTTCTCAGCAAATATTTCTTGTAAGACTTCTCTTTTTTTCTAAAAATTTCAATATAATTATTTGCCGAACGAATAAACAGTAAATTATTTATGTCGATTTCTATTTTTTCTTTTTCATTATCCGATATAAAACAAATGGTTTGTTTTTTCGGGACTTCAATTTCATTTTTATAATCAGATACTTTTTGATTTAATTCAATTGCGGTTTTAAGATTGGCTTTTAAAAGTCTATCCTGATTTATTGTTATTAGCAATGCCACAGGTATTGTGCTAATTAACAATATTTTAACAATAATAAATATATCAAATTCTAAAAACTCTACAAATTGGGTGTAAAAAAAGTAGCCAATCCCGATTGTAAATAATATCCACAAATTCCAAAGAATTTCCTTTTTGATTTTCCAGTTTTCAGATGATAATAAACGTGGAAATATTTCGGGTAAAACTAACAAATTAAATGCTAATGCAACCAAGGTAATAATGCTGCCACCCAAGAAAATGTAGGTTTTATTCTCACTTTCTATTGATTGTAGCTCAAAAGGTTGAAAAAACTGAAGAAAAAGAAATACTCCTAAGCTAATCCCAAATATTACCTTCAAATTATGATTGAAATTATCATTAAAAGGATATGGCTTATTTAAGAATTTTAACATAAGAAAATTTTTATTCCTTTTAGAAGTTAAACTCTTGCAAATTTAATATTTTTCAGATATTTGATTTATTTTACTTTTACTTTTTTTATATTTTTTAAATTAAACTACTGATAATTTGTTATTTTTGCTTTTTTAAAAAAAGTAATATTTTATTATGAATAACAGCAATGACTCAAAATATATTGTTTATAATTATACTTTTGAATATTCAAATTCAGAGAAGCATGAGTTTTTAATTGAATTAGATAAAAAATCACTTTCTTTGATTTCCCGAAAAAAGAAATCATATCCAAACTGGACAAAACTAATTAATTTCAAATGCTCAAACTGTCCTTTAGAAATCGAAAAACACAATTATTGTCCGCTTGCTATAAATCTAATAGATGTTTTAAAGGTATTTAAAAACGAAATTTCATTTGAGAATGTAAATTTAACCGTAAAAACCAATGATCGAAAAATACTTATAAAAACTACTTTTCAGGATGGCCTTAGCTCATTATTAGGTTTATATATGGCAACAAGTGGTTGTCCGATTTTAGGAAAACTTAAACCCATGGTGAAATTGCATACACCTGTCCCTACTTTAGACGAAACAATAATTAAATCCATTTCTGTTTATTTACTTGCGCAATTATTTATTAAAAAGCAAGGTAAAAAACCTGACTGGGATCTTAAAAATCTTGTAAAAATTTATCAAGAAATACAAATCGTAAACCGCTGTGTTATTGATAAAATTTCTTCTCACATTGAAAAAGATGCCAGCCTAAATGCACTTGTAATACTTAATAATTTCGCCGATTTTATTCCTTTTTCCATAAACTTAGATGAACTCGACGAAATAGAAAATGTTTTCTCGGCATATTTTGATTAAATTTATCAACACCCTTTTTTGTTAAATATCACTAGTGTCCATTAAAAAATTAACATCGTTCTTTGAAATCATTGGTAATCTATAATTTACGAGTGTTTTAAC
>JAEINX010000068.1 GCA_016342645.1 Bacteroidales bacterium
AATTTTACTCTTAACCATTTTAACTTTCAAGGAGGTAATTCTTTTGATCCATATTGGACATTATATATTTCTGAAACAACATTAGATAATATTGACCTTGAAGCTGGTGATGAAATCGCTATATTCGATGGTGAGTTAATGGTTGGAGCAATAGTATTAACACAGGTTTGTACACCTGAGAATTTCTTTGAAAACGATCTATTAGCATATAGTACACTAACAAGCGGAAACCAGGGTTATACACAAGGAAGTCCAATTTCTTTAAAATGTTGGGATAAAAGTGTGGGATCAGAATTCCAAAACTTTGAAATTAATTTTGAAAATCCTTATGGTGATGCATATATTGGTGAAGTTTTTCCAGAAGGTGACGATGAATATTCAATTGTAAATATTGAATTCGTTACAACAACAACTCAATCGTATTCATTAACTTCCGGCTATCATTTTGTGTCAACAAGAGTTGTTCCTGATAATCAGGATATACAATACATTTTAGAAGAAATATTAGATAACCTTGATTTTGTTAGAGATTCTGAAGGTCACATGTTAAGAAAAATTGGTCCTATCTGGATAAACAGTATAGGAAATTGGATCACTACCGAAGGTTATTTGTTTAAAATGAATAGCTTTGATGAATTAACTATTGTTGGCGAAGAAATTAATGCACAGACTCCAATTGTTTTAGTTAACGGTTATCAAATGATAAGTTATTTGCCTGAACAGCCGATTAATACTGCCGATGTTTTTGCAGATGTTTTAGAGAATCTTGACTTTGTAAGAAATACAGCTGGTTCTATGTTTCGTAAAATCGGCCCTGTTTGGGTAAATGGAATAGGAAATATGCTAGCTGGAGAAGGTTATTTAGTAAAGATGTATGCTGATGATGTTCTGATTTATCCAGAAGAAACAAAAAATGTAATGGAAACAAATAACTTAAAACTTGAGTATTATATAGTAGAAAACAATAATCCTTATGATCCCGTCTGGACAATTTATTTTGAAAAAGGAACTTTAAATCCAAGCGATGAAATTGCAGTTTATGATGGAGAAATACTTGCAGGTGCAAGTGTTGTAAATTCTGAAAATATTTATGAAAATGCTATTCCTGTTTTCAGTAATCTTTATGAATCAGGAAACAAACCGATAATTAAGGTCTGGAATAAGACTGAGAATACTGAATATATTTTAAAAGATTATACATTCTCAAATCCCTATGGCGATGCATGGACGGAAGATGTTTTCCCTGCTGAGGATGGAGAATATAGTTTGCTGCATTTTTCAGCAACTGGATTGTCGGATGAAAATACAATGGAGCAGAATATTTCAATTTATCCAAATCCTTCCGAAGGCATATTTAATATCTCAATCGAAAACCTGTCAGGTTTTGAAAACCTGACAGGTTTGAGCAAAAAAGTATATATAAAAGTATTTGATGTTCACGGAAACAATTATCGCTTCTATCAAATTGAAGGAACAAAAAATATTATATCAAAAAAACTTGATCTGAAAGATTTAGCTGCGGGAGTTTATTTTATAAGTTTTAGTAGTGAAAACTTTAGTCAGGTTATGAAAATTGTGGTTCAATAAAAATTATTTAAGGATACTATCTTTTTGAAAGATAGTATCCTTTGAAAAAACAGGAATTTTCTGGTTTTTTAATACTTTTGCCGTGTATTAAAAGTCAATCTTTTTTTTATTTATTATTATATTTGCCTTGATTAGAAATATGCTCCAAAAAATATCACCTTTTGTTAAATACTCATATAAAAAACTATTACAAATAATTGGAATAATTACTTACCCTGAAATTATTGTTAATGTCAGACAAAACTCATTAACTTATTTAGGAAAGGATGCCTTGTTAGATCTTTACAAACAAGCATCCCGAATAGAAAAAGATAATATTAACGGAATATTTATAGAAGCAGGTTGTGCTCTGGGTGGATCAGCAATTGTAATAGCAGCCCCTAAATCAAAAAATCGTTTATTTAATATCTATGATGTTTTTGATATGATTCCTCCTCCATCTGAAAAAGATGGTAATGATGTTCAAAAAAGATATAATGATATTATAGGTGGGGGTTCAAAAGGCATAAATGGTATGGAATACTATGGTTATCAGGATAATCTTTATGAAAAAGTTATTGACAATTTTAATAAATATAATCTACCTGTTAAAGAAAACAGTATTAATTTAATTAAAGGACTTTTTCAGGATACGATTGATATAAAGGAAAATGTTGCATTAGCTCATATTGACGGAGATTGGTATGAATCTGTAAAAACATGTCTCGAGCGCATCGAACCTCATTTAGTTGTTGGAGGAGTTATGATAATTGATGATTATTATTGTTGGTCGGGATGTAAAAAAGCAGTCGATGAGTATTTTGCAAATAAAAAGAGTAAATTCCTTTTTAAAAAGAATGAAAGATTGCATATTATTAGAAAGAGTAAATAAATATTAGCATTTAAGTTATTTTTTAAAAAATGGATTTTTCAAAAAAAGAAGTTACAATTGCATCGGCAGTTCCTATAAACAATGGAGATGCAGCCCTGGTATTTTCGCTTGAAAACTCCTTATTAGAAAACGATTTCATTACTAATATTTCGACCTATCATTACGATTTAGTTAAAAGCTTTTACCCTGAAAAAAAATTAATTAAAGAAATTACCGATTATTATTTTTTCAGGAAGGTCCCTCAATTAAAACCAATTGCTGTAAAATTGTTTTTCCCTTTTAAAAAGGAATATAAAAATTCTGTGGCTATGATTTCAGCTCCCGGCGGCTATATTAATAGTTATTATGGTTTTTATCATATTTTAGAACTTTTAAAAAAAGCAAAGCAAGCTGGAAAAGCAACAGGTATTTATTCACAATCAATTGGCCCTTTAAATAAAAATGATAGTAAACTGCTACTTAATTACTCACAACACATTGACCATATATTTGTTCGTGATGATTTCTCAGATCAGCAGTTAAAGGCAATTAATTACCCAATAGAAAAATACACATTAGTTGAAGATGGGGCATTTTTAATTAAGCCTGATTTTACTAATTCTATTAATAATAAAATTGCAGTGTCTGTTAGAGGATGGAAGCATGATAATAGAAACAAATCTGCATATTATAAACTGATTGTATCACTAGTAGAAAGTGCTGTAAATAATGGATTTGATATAGATTTCATTTCGACTTGTCAAGGGATTGAGGATTATGTTAATGATTCAATAATAGCAAAAGAAATTTATTTGAAATTACCCAAAAATATTAAATCAAATTGTTCAATAGATGATAATTACTACAATTACTCATCTTTCTTAAACAAACTTGGTGATTATAAAATCGTAATTGGGACCAGGCTTCACATGTGTATTTTGGCATTATTAAAAGGAATTCCTGCATTTAATATAAGTTATGAAATTAAAGGTAAAGAATGTTATAAATATTTAAAAATACCGGAATTAAGCATTGATTATAATGAGCAAAATGAAAATGCATTGAAAAAGTTTAATGTCTTTCTAAACAATATAGATATATACAAAAATAAAATAAAATCTACTGTTGAAAAGCAGCATGAAAATGCTAATCAACATTTTAACTTATTCTTACAAAAACTTAAATTAATTGATTATTAAATCCAATATTTTCTGTTTACGTCTTTCAATCAAAAAATTGTCAATTATTCTTTGCCTGGCTTTTACTCCAAGCTCATAATCCGAAGCAAGAGCTTTTTTAATCAATTCAGTACCTTTTTCAGCGTTTTTTTCATTTAAAACAAAACCACATTCACCTATTCCATAAGGAATTCCATTTGCCGAAGAACCAACCGGAATACACTCACATAACATAGCCTCGCAAAGAGTGTTGGGTAAGCCTTCGCTTAAGGAAAATTGAGCAAAGACTTTGAATTTTGATATGTATTCGGGTAATTCATCATTCGGAATAAAGCCAACAAGATTAATATTTTCACTTGCAAGTTTTTTCGCATATTCCATTATCTCCCCTTTTAAACCAATTATTGTGAAGGTAATGTCCGGCATTAATTTAGCAATTTCAATTAAAAAATCCAATCCTTTTCTTCTAAAAGTTTGAATATTTGCTCCACCACCAATTGTAATAACACTCTTCTCTTTTTCTTTTCCAGAATAATTTTTCCATTTTTTTTCATCATAACCTGTCATCACAACCTCAAAACGTCCTTTAATATTTTTAACGAAGTTTTTAACTCCGGTCGGAAGTCCTTTTCCTGTCGGATCGGCATAATAATTAATTCCTTCAACCAAAGTTTCGTCAACAGGGATAATAATGTCTGCAAATTTATAAGATATTCTTGCACAAAAACTTCTGAGATTTTTTTTAAAGAATACTCCAAATTGAATTTGAGGAACTGAAACTGCATCATATCCCCCAACAATTATAATATTTTTTTTTCTAAAAACTTTACCGAATAACATTGGTAAAAATGTATGATAGTCGGAAAACCAGCAATAAATGACATCAAATTTTCTGATATTCCAGACAAGAAAAAAGAATTGATTTAGAAATTGAAAAATAAACGGGAATAATGCTTTACTGATTTTAAACCAATATTTAGTTAGTTCAAATTCCGAACTTAAAATTCCATCATCTTCCCTTACAAAAGTTGAATAATCCAAATAAAACAAACAAACCCTTTTCTTTCTCACAATAAAACAATTAACTTCTCAATTTCTTTTTAACAATCCTCCAATAAACTTCAACTCGTGAATTAATATCCGGTGATAATTTCAGAAAATAGACAGGTAAAGAAAAAATTATCAACATTAAAACACTTCTTACGACAATATCAATTATATAATTATCAATACGAGGAATTGCGACTCCAATGAAATAAACCAATACTCCAATTAAAACAATTATTATAAATTTTAGATTGTATGGCTGCATTTTGTATTTAAAAATTAATAACAAATATCTACATAAAACATAAATAAAAGCAGAAACCATGGAAGCAATTGCAGCTCCGGTCATTCCCCAAATCGGTATAAAAATCAAATTCGTTATAATAAGTAAAACAATAAGAAATAACATAAACCATGTTAAATACCTGTATTCCTTTGAAGTGACTATTATTGCACCGCTTACTCCTGCAAACATCTCAATTAAATTTGTCAACCCGATGAAAAATATAACATATTTTCCAGCTTCATATTCTTTAGGAAGAATTTCAAAAATATTATCAATATTTGCCCAAATTCCAATAAATAACAAAAGGCCGAAAATAAATTGGTTCAGGCAACTTTTCTTATAAATATCATCTATTATTTCTAAGTTATTTTCTTTCCATGCATCGGCAAGAACTGCGGAGGAGATTTTTTTTAACGCTCTTGAGGGAATTATTATCAATGTCCCGAAAAAGAAAGTAATTCCATAAATACCCGTAGAAGATAAATTCAATAATTGGTTTACCATTATGCTGTCGATATTCAGAATTGCCATGTTTGAAAACCCAACAATTATTCCGAAAAAACTTACGCTTAACATTGATCGTTTTAAATCTTTTGAAATAAAATCCAATTGCGGTTTTAAGCTAATTTCCTTTTCATAAATCAAAAATAAACTAATCAAAATTACGGGAACTGCATAACAACAAACGTATAACAAAACGAATGTCGCGAAATTTATGTAATTAAAAAAGAACAATAAAATAGAGCTTAGAATAAAAATACGTTGTACAAACTCCTTTAAGGCAGTACCGATTATTGCATTAAATAAAACTTTATAATAATTATCAAGCATATAAAATAAGGCCGTAAACAAAAGCATTGGAATAATATAATAAACATATTTTGTTAGAAGGGGATTTTCATTTCCTCCACTTTTTTCCAAAACAGAGTCTTTAAGAATAAAAAATAAAATCAAAGAAACTATAAGCCCTATTAAAGTAATAACTAAAGCAATAAAAAAAAATCCGTTATGATTTTTCTGCTTATTTCTGAAAAAAGTAAATAATCGGGTCGTAACACTATTAAATCCTAAGCCGGCGAGCTGAGCAAATAAAACCGAATATGAAACAATCAATTTTATTACACCATTTTCATCAGGGGTTAAGGTATGAGGAAGCAAAAGCCCTGTAATCATAAAACCCAAGATTACACCAAGATATGAATACATTGCCCCTTTTATTGTCTGCCTCCTAATTACTCCCATTTCATTGACTTGAATAATTTATTATGCAAGATTATAATAATTATTTCAATTACAACAATTATTAATTATACTTTTGTTAAACTAAATTACAATTTAAATTAGTATTCAATGATAGATAAATTATTAAATATCTGCTTTATTGGCGCCGGTTCAATAGCTACATCTTTGGGAAATATCCTTTCTAATAAAAAAAACCTAAAAATTACTCTATTTTCAATAGAGGAAAATATTGTAGAATCAATTAATTATAAAAAGATTAATATAAAATATTTTCCGAACATTATTCTAAATTCGGCACTCAAGGCTTCGCTTGATCCAAAATCATTAAAATCGGCTGATATTATTTTTCTTGCCATTCCTTCTTCTGCTTTGGTTAAATATGTTTTTGAAATTCAAGATTATATAAATCCAAAAGCAATTTTAATAAATTTGGCTAAGGGATTTGGCATCAATAATAAAATAATTACCGAATGCCTTTCCGAGGAATTACCAAATCCGGTTTGTACTTTAAAAGGGCCTGCTTTTGCCCGTGATATAATTAATAATAACTCAACTGCTCTGACTTTTGCTTCAGAAAATAAAGAGTTCTCAGAAATTATTTCAGGTGTTTTCTCTGATACAAACATTAATCTGGATTTTTCATCGGATATCAGAGGAGTGGAGATGGCAAGTATTTTGAAAAATATTTATGCTATTATTATTGGAATTGTAGATGCAAATTTCGATTCGCCAAATCTAAGATTTTTGATTCTAAATAAAGCTTTTAAAGAGATGAAAACTCTTTTGGTGCAGTTTGGCGGTAAAAGAAAAACATTGTTTAAATATTGTGGTTTTGGAGATTTTTGCCTGACTGCATTAAATGATTTGAGTCGCAACCGTACTCTTGGATTATTGATCGGCAAAGGCTTTTTTACAGCCGATATTTCCGATAAAGTTCTTCTCGAAGGAAAAGTTGCTACTATAGTATTTTGTGAAGAAATTTCTAAAACCAATTCTTTGAAAAAATTTCCATTAATAACTGAATTATATAAGGTTTTTACTGAAGAATATGATGTTTCTCAATTTGTAAAACATATTTTGAAATAATTCGGTTGAAATTTCCTGTAAAGCTTGTAATTCTTTTTTGAATTTTTTATAAAGCATTATCATATTTTCTTTGGATTATAAAAATATTTGTAAATTTGCACACCTTTTTGAAAGGGATAAAAATTATAATAATTTTTATTGGGCCTATAGCTCAGCTGGTTAGAGTAGTTGACTCATAATCAATTGGTCCCTGGTTCGAGTCCAGGTGGGCCCACAAACCACCCTAAAAGCCCTCTATTTCAGATAGAGGGCTTTTTTTAATTGAGTGAAAAACAGTTTTATATAAAATGGTCCAGTTAAAAAAAATAACTTTTCAACCTTATATGTTTTATTTTCTGTATAAATTTGCTAAAATTAATTTTAAATTGATGATAGTAAAATTTCATATTTTTACCGAAACACAAATATTGTCTTTATCTTTTTTAATCTATGAAACCAAATATTTCAAAAAAAATTAAAAACATAATTTTCGATTTTGGAGGTGTAATTTGCAATATTGATCACTTAATACCGGAGAAAAAATTTAAAGCTATGGGAATAAGAGATTTTGACATAATGTATTCCCAAGCTATTCAAAATAATTTATTCGAAAATCTGGAAAAAAATCTGATAAGCCCACAAGTTTTTAGAAAAAATTTAAAGTTACTTATTGGTAGAAATATAAGTGATGAACAAATTGATGAAGCCTGGAATTCGATAATTCTTGATATTCCGAAAAGCAGAATTGATTTATTAAAAAAATTAAAGAATCAATATAGAATTTTTCTGCTAAGCAACTCAAATATTATTCATTATAATGTTTTTATCGAAGAATTTAGACTTAAATCCGGGCTTAAAGATTTCTCATATCTTTTTGAAAAAACATGGTTTTCATTCGATTTGAAAATGCGAAAACCTGATAAAGAAATCTATGAATTTGTTTTAAAAGACGGTAATTTGAAACCTGAAGAAACTCTTTTTATAGACGACTCAATCCAAAACATTAAACCTGCTGAAGACTTGGGAATAAAATGTGTTTTTCTTGATGGTGATATGGATATTCTTAAATTATTCGATTTACAAAATTGAATTAAACAGATAATTATTAATATTAAAAATATGATTAACAGAAGAAAATTTATTTCCGGTGTTGGCCTAAGCTATTTTGCAAGTTTGCTAATTCCATTTAACAAAATAAATGCATCTAACTCTTTGAATTCATTTTTCTTGGGAGAAGATGGTTCAAAACCTTTGGTAATTTCAACATGGAAACATGGCTTGGAAGCAAATGAAGTTGCATGGAAAATTTTAAAAGACAATGGGAAAGCACTCGATGCCGTTGAGCAAGGAGTTCGGGTAACTGAGGCTGATGAAGACAATCTTTCGGTAGGAATTGGTGGGTTGCCCGACAGGGATGGAATAGTTACTTTAGATGCTTCTATTATGGACGAAAACGGTAATGCTGGTTCGGTTTGCTTTTTGCAAAACGTTAAACATCCGATTTCAGTTGCTCGTTTGGTGATGGAGAAAACGCCTCACGTTATGCTTGCCGGTGAGGGAGCTTTACAGTTTGCTTTAGAAAATGGTTTTGAGGAAGAGAATCTTTTAACAGAAAAAGCCAAAAAAGCCTGGGAAGAATGGAAAATAAAATCAAAATACGAACCAATTATCAATTCTGAAAATCATGACACTATTGGGATGCTTGCTGTTGATGATAAAGGAGATATTGCAGGCGCCTGCACAACAAGCGGGGCAGCATTTAAATTTCATGGTCGTGTTGGTGATTCGCCAATAATCGGAGCAGGTCTTTTTGTTGATAATGAAATTGGTGGTGCAGTAGCAACAGGTATGGGTGAACTTGCTATGAAAACCCTCGGTTGTTTTCTTGTGGTTGAATTTATGCGAAATGGAAAATCACCCAAAGAAGCTTGCAAAGAAGCCGTTAAACGAATAGCCGCAAAATTGAAAGATTATAAAAATTTTCAAATAGGTTATCTTGCCGTAAATAAAAACTGTGAAACAGGTGCTTATTGCATTCATAAAGGATTTAATTATGCACTTTATCAGGATAGTATTAATAGATTGATCGATGCCGATTATTTAGAGAAATAGATAAATAAGTGGGATTATTTTATTTAAAAAAACCTTGTATAGAAAAACATACAAGGTTTTTGAGGTCTCGAGCGGATTCGAACCGCTGTAAATGGTTTTGCAGACCACCGCCTAAGCCACTCGGCCACGAGACCGTTTTCAAATTTTGGATTGCAAAAATAATATTTTTTTCTTTATCAGCTATTGGATTTTAATTAAATTCTATAAATCCATAAAAAAACAGATACCTGTTTTTGCTTAGTTTTTCCACGAAAAATAAATTTTAAATTTGTTTTTTGTTTTATTAAGTTGAAGAATGAATGAAAATAAGTTAAAATATGGATTTGTTAATAAAAGTATTTTTTTCTTTATTGCAGTTTTTTTCTTTGCCTGTAGTACAAATGATTTTAAAACAAAATCAGAAGATATTTCTTTTTTAAATAAAAAAGATGGTATAAAGCTTTCGGGAACAATTTCAAAACCTATTGGAAACAAAAAATTTCCTGCCGTTTTATTAATTCAAGGATCAGGGGCCCTCAATAGAAACGAAGAAGTTTTTGGACATAAACCATTTAAAATTCTTGCCGAATATCTTTCAAAAAACGGAATTGCAGTACTGCGTTTTGATAAGCGCGGATGTGGAGAATCTGAAGGTAAATACATCTTTATGGATATTGATAATTTTGTTGAAGATGCTCTGGAAGGTATTAATTTTTTGAAAAATACCGAAGGAATTGATTCAAATAATATTGGTTTGATTGGACATAGTTTAGGGAGTCTAATATCATGCAAAACAGCTATATTATCAAAAGATGTGCAATTTATTGTCTCATTAGCCGGACCGGGATTATGGGGAAAAGATATTCTTTATCATCAAAACAAACTTTGGGCAAAATGCTCTGGAGTTCTTGAATCCGAGAATGAAAATATTAAAGCTTTAAGTTACAAAATTTTTGATATAATTATGAGTGATAGTTTATCGGAAATGGAGAAAAGAGAATTTGAAAAAATTTATTTCAAATTAGCAAATTATCTTGATGATGATTTAAGACAAATTTTTTATCCGGGGCCGGTAGAAAAAGCATTATTTGCATTTAGAACAAACGAATTTAGAAAATCATTAAATATCAATCCAACTCAAGTGTGGAATAAGGTTGATTGTTCTGTTTTAGCTATTAATGGTTCTCTTGATTATCAAATTTCAGCTGAAGAAAATTTAGAAGCAATAAAAAATGCCTTACTATCCGGCGGAAATAATAATATTGATTTATATGTTTTAGATGGCCATAATCATATGTTTCAAAGATGTATAACCGGAAAACCCACAGAAACTATTAAGATTAAAGAAACTATTTCCCCACAAACCTTAGACTTAGTAACAAAATGGATTTTAAACCAAACCGATTAAGAAAAAATTTTAACCATTACTTGCACATAAAAATATACTAAAGCCCTTAATAAATATTATTTTTTAATCAAATTTAATTTTCTTGAAATTTCAAGCATTCTAATAATTGGAATTTTTGCTTTTTCAATAGTTTCATCTGATAAAATAATTTCAGGAGTTTCGTTTTTCATTGATAAATACAATTTTTCCATTGTATTTTTTTTCATATAAAGACAATCATTACATGAACAAGTTTCATCGGTTGGAACTATAATAAAATCTTTATCAGGCGATTCCTTTTTCATCTGATGAAGTAGTCCGGTTTCAGATGCAATAATAAAACGTCTCGCTTTATCAGTTCTTGTGAATTTCAGCATAGCGGTAGTTGAGCCTACAAAATCGGCAAGTTCCAAAACTGCTGATTTACATTCGGGGTGTGCAACAAGTTTTGCATCAATATTTGCAACTTTCAAATTAATAATCGCTTCGGTTGATAAAATATCGTGAACCTCACAAGTTCCATCCCATAACAACATATTTCGGCCTGTAAGCCCGTTTATATAAGCACCAAGGTTTTTATCAGGTGCAAATATGATTTTTTGTTCTTTCGGAAATGATTCAACTATTTGAACAGCATTCCCCGAAGTACAAATAACATCAGACATCGTTTTTATTTCAGCCGTGCAATTTATATATGAAATAACTATATGATCGGGATATTTTTCTTTAAATATTTTAAACTCATCAGCCGGACATGAATCAGCGAGAGAACATCCTGCTTCCAAATCAGGAAGTATAACTTTTGTTTTCGGATTTAATATTTTTGCTGTTTCTGCCATAAAATGTACGCCCGCAAAAACAATTAATTCGCTTTTGGTTTCGGAGGCTATTTGTGATAAACCGAGGCTGTCACCTATATAATCAGCAATATCCTGAATTTCCGGTATTTGATAATAATGAGCCAATAAAATAGCATTTTTTTCTTTCTTCAGCTTCTCTATCATTTTTGCATATTTCAAATCAGCAGCGAAATTAAAATATTTTCTTTCATTGTCTTTTTTCATTTCTTGTTTTGATTGATAATATTATTTATTTTATAAAAAGAATTATTCTTATTATTTATCCTGTTAATTGTCTTAATAAAAATATCAATAATTTTTTGCTTTTTAAAAAATATCATTTTACTAACATTTTATTAACACTTTTTATTATATTAATTAGAATTATTTTAAGGGTTTAAAAAATTATGAACATTTATAAATTTGAAAGTGCTGTTAATAATTTTTTTCGTAAGTTGAATAGAGTAATTGTTGAAAACATGGTGATTGTTTTTAATAAATTTATAGTTTTTAAAGAAAACAGAAAAGAAATAAACAATTTGTTGACAAATATTTTTTTTATCAAAAATTAGTAACAGTTTTAATAAGAAATTAACAATATTTTGTTAAAAAAAACATTGTTTTGAATATTAGTAATGTAAGAAAATTTTAAAAAAATTAAATATTAACAATTACTTTATTTTTAATAATGTAATTTAATTTGAGTAATTTTGAAAAAAAAAACTTATTAACAATGTTTAAAAAAAACAAGGTTTTAATAATAGGAAGTGATCATGGTGGGTATAAATTAAAAGAATTTCTTAAAGAAAAATTAATCAAAAAAGGTTATAAATTAAAGGATTATGGTACTTATTCTGAAAAAAGTATTGATTATCCCGATATTATTCATCCGCTTTCAAAATCAATTAATAATAGCGAACATGAGATAGGAATAATTATTTGCGGAAGTGGAAACGGAGCACAAATGACAGCAAATAAATACCCGAATGTTCGTGCAGCCTTATGTTGGAACGTAGAGCAAGCAAAACTTTCAAGATTGCATAACGATGCAAATATTATTTCCTTACCCGGGAGATTTATTGATGAAGAAACAGCCTTTAAAATGGTAGAAATATTTCTAAATACCGAATTTGAAGGAGGCAGGCATAAAAAAAGAGTGGAAAAAATTTCAAAAATTATATAGATTTGCATATATGTCGGAAGTTTTAAAGGAATTTACTAAAAAGGCTCAAAAAAAAGCCTTTGATAAAGATCATAGAAAAATTATTAAATTCAATATTTCGCGTTATAATGATGCAGTAATTAAGGGTAAAAAGCAATATATAAATTTAAATCTTGCAAGAAAAAGGGCAGAAGCTTTAAAGCAAAAGGCAATTAATGAACTTGATGATTATTTGATAGAATTTGAAGGAAAATTTACGCAAAGAGGCGGAAAAGTTATCTGGGCACCTGAAGCAAAAGATGCCATAAAAGAAATACTTTCAATTTTAAAAAAGCATAGAGCTAAAAATGTCGTTAAATCAAAGTCGATGACAACAGAAGAAATCGAATTTAACGAAGCCTTGAAAAAGAAAAAGATAGATTCATTAGAAACAGATTTAGGAGAATATATTGTTCAGATTGCCGATGAAAAACCTTACCACATTGTTACACCGGCAATGCACAAATCAAAAGAAAATATTGCTGAATTATTCAATGAGAAATTCGGGACAGATATAAATAGCACGCCTGAAGAATTGACGGCATTTGTTAGAGATTTATTAAGAGAAAAATTTACGGAGGCCGATGTCGATGTTACGGGTGCAAACTTTATTATTTCTGATATTGGTGCCATAGGTTTAACTGAAAATGAAGGCAATGGTTTGATGTCTGTTTCTTTTCCAAAAGTTCATATAGTTATAGTTGGAATAGAAAAAGTTATACCTTCACTTGAAGACCTTGATTTATTTTTACCTCTTCTTGCAACAAACGGTACCGGACAAAATATTACAGTTTATAATTCAATAATTTCAGGCCCTAAACAAGAAAATGAAGTCGATGGCCCAGAAGAAATGTATGTAATATTACTTGATAATAATAGAACAGAATTATTAAAACATAAAATTCAAAGAGTTGCATTAAATTGTATTAGATGTGGTGCATGTTTAAATGCCTGTCCGGTTTACAAAAATATTGGTGGACATACCTTCGGGACAACATATAGCGGGCCAATTGGGTCAGTCATTAGTCCATTTTTATGTGGAGTTAGAGATTATAAGCACTTGAGTTTTGCTTCTTCTTTGTGTGGAAAATGCAGCGATGTTTGCCCGGTAAGGATACCGCTCCATGAATTACTTTTATATAATAGAAATTATTTTGTAAGAAATAAACACACAAATGGTTTTGAAAGACTTTCGATGTATGGCTATAAAAAAGTAATGAAAAAACGTAGTCTTTTAGACATGAGTAGCGGAGGTATGAAAAACTTTTTTATGAAAACTTTCATGAAAAAAATCTGGGGGCCAAGACGTGAATTACCTCATATTCAAGCTAAATCTTTTAATAAATTGTGGAAAGAAAAAAAGGAGTTAAAATAAATTTTAACACATTATTTTTTTACTTTTTAATCCAATAAGCAGGATTTTGAAGTTGTTGCCCTTTCCAGATTTGAAAATTTAATTCAGATTTTGATTCAGATTTATTGGTGTGAATAATTCCGATGTTTTGTTTTGTTTTAACCCGATCGCCCTTTTCAACATAAACCTTACTAAGATTTGAATAAACTGTTAAATACTCTCCGTGTTTAATTATCACAACTGTATTTAAATTTGGAATAAGGAGAATATTTGAAACTACTCCATCGAAAACTGCCCTGACTTTTTCGCCTTCATTTGTTAGAATATCAATTCCGTTGTTTTTTGTTTTAATTCTTTTCAGAACAGGATGAGGATGTTCACCAAATGTACTTGAAATAATTCCGCTTTCGGTTGGCCAAGGGAGTTTACCTTTATTAGCCGAAAATGTTTTTGATAATTCAACATCTTCGGGAGTATTTGCGTAAGTTTTAGTTTTTGTGTCGGTTGTTTTTTCTTTAGCTTTTTTAATTTCAGCTGCAATAATATTTTCAATTGTTTTTTGTAATTTATTGGCTGCTTTTTGCTTATCTCGTAAATCTTTTCTAAGTTTTTTCTCTTTTTGTTTTAATTTATTAATGGTTTCGTTTTGATCTTTTTTATCTTGAAAAAGTGTGTTTTTCTCTTTTTTTTCCTGAATTTGTATCTCTATTTTCTTCTCTTTTTGAGTTTTTAAATCATCCGTTTTATTATTTATTTCCTCCTGTGTTGATTTTATTAATGAAGCTTGAAGTTTCCTGTATGAACTATATTGTTGAAAATATTTCATTCGTTGATAAGCCTGATTAAAATCCTTTGAAGAAAAAACAAACATCATTCTATCATAAGAATTTTTATTTTTAAAAGCATAATAAATCATCTTGGCATACTCTTTTTTTAATGCAGATAATTCATCTGACAATTCTTTTATTTTTTTATTATTTGAATCAATTTTATTGTTGATTGATGAAATTTCATCTTTAAGGAAAGAAATTAGTTGTTCTCTTTTTTTAATTTTATTATTGATAACAAATAATTGATTTATTGATATTTGCTTGTTTTTATTAGTTTTATCAATAAGATTATTAGTATAATTTATTTCATCTAAAATTTTCTTTTTTTCATTTTCTAATTTTGTTTTATCGTTTTGAGAAAATGAGAACAAAAAAAATAAGAAAAATGTAACTATAAAAAGATGTTTAATATATATTTTTTGAAAATTTTGCATTTGAATAATTAAAGTGTAAATTTATTCAATCCTGTTATATTTCGAAGGAATTTTAAAAGGAAATTTTAGATTGTGTTTTAGTGAAATTTTAGAAAAATCAAGAAAAACATCAATTTTATTATCTGCAAGAATTTTATAAGTAACATCAGAAGGAAAAAGTTGTTTATTAATTAATACAAAATCATTATATTCTGCATCAATTTTTTTATTTTGCTTTTTTATTTCCTTTATTGAAACGCGAGTAATTTTAAAATTTATAGGATCAAGCCAGATGTTTTGAATAAAGATATTAAGAGATTCATCTGCTCGTTTAACATATTTTTTCAGTTTTTGCCTGGCTGCAGTCGATAATTTATACTCCATATTATCAATCGAAGCCTTAAATTTTCCATTTTCATAATAAGAAAAATCATTGCCGATAATTAATGATTGTAAAATGTCATAATCAATATTTGTCTCAAGAAAATTATTAACATAATCATAATCACTTATAAAATATGTATTATCGATGCGGTTCAACAATTTTATTGAATCATTTGTTATCAATATCCTCATTACTTCTATGCCAAGAGCAGGAGAAAAAGAAACCCAAATAAGACTATCTTTCTTGATGCGAATTTGTCCGTTTAAAGATAGTTTTGATTTCTCGTTATGAACTTTAAGTGAAAATTTTGCTGAAAACCAATCAAATTGTAATTCATTATTTTTTAGTTCTTCAAATAAATAATCCGCACCGTATTCTTTAATAGGTTCCTTGATAATGCTTCGTGTCGAACGACAAGATGAAAGAATAATTAATATTGTTGTTAGTAAAACAATAAAACAATAATTAATTTTTAAAAGCCTATTCATATAATTTACCGTCTTTAATTTTTTTATCTAAAAAATCTGAAGCCTTACCTATTTCTTTAGCTTTTTTCCAATATTTTATAGCCTCTTGTTTTTCTCCCAATTTATATAAAACATCGCCGTAATGTTCAAAAACAACCGCACTATTATCTGATCCGTTATTAATAGACTTTTCTATCCATGTTTTAGCTTCATCAAATTTATTGAGTTTATAAAGTATCCAACCATAAGTATCCTGGTTCGATGAATTATTAGGATCAAGTTCAATAGATTTTTTCGACATTTTTTCAGCTAACTCAAGTTTTTCGCCTCTCTCCGAAAGATAATATGCATAATTATTTAAAACTACCGAATTATCAGGATCAATTTTGAGCACTTTTTCATAATAGTTATCTGATTGCTCGGAATTGTTGAGATTGTGATAAATATCACCGAGTATCATGTAAAACTGTCCTAACAAAGCATTATTCCCAACTATGAAATTAACTCCTCGTTTTAAAGAATTTTCAGCTTTAGCATAATCTTTCAGTTGAAAATTTGCAAAGCCGTTAAAAAAATATAAGAGAGGTTGCTCAGGAAACAGACTAATGGCTGCATTACTTTCTGTTTCCATTGATTTATAATCGTTTAATTCTAATTCTGTGTATAGCAATTGTTCCCAAATAATATAATTGATACTATCAAAAGATAAAACAAAGCGTACTTCATCTCTTGTTGCTTCAAAATCTTTTGATTTGAACAATAAATCGGATTTTATTGAGTGAGCTTTAGAATTTTTAGGATGTGCTTTAATTAAAATTTCGGCTAAAGCAAAAGCCTGATCATTGCGTTCATTATAAATATCGGAAATAGAATAAAAAGTCATAAATATTTGAATCTTTGATTCGATGTCGAGACTTGGGTTAGCAAAACCGAGCTTTAATTCCTCAAAAGATTTTTCATTATCACCTTTTTTTCGATAATAATCAGACAAAGAAATATGAATATAAGGATTATCGGGATCGATTTCTAAGATTTTTTTATATGATTCAAGAGCTTTTTCGGGGAAATTGTTAGAGATACATAATTCTGCCAATATTTCATAATATCTGCTTTCGGTAGGAAAAAAAGTACATAATTTTTCAATTTCCTTAACTGCTTTTTCGGGTTTATTTTGTAAGAGATATAATTTTTGTTTTTGAATCGAGGTTTCTTCGTTAATACCTATTTTATCTTCAAGAATATTAAATGTTTCTATTGCTTGAGTGTATTTTTCTGCATAAATATATGAAAATGCGAGATTATTATAATTATCGATATTATCAGGATCAGAAACAATAAGATTTTTATAGATTTCTGCTGCTTTTAAAAATTCGTGATTTTTTTTATAAAGCGAAGCAAGATATAATTGATACCAAACATTATCAGGAGAAATTACCAAAGCTTTTTCTGCAAATGATAAAGCATCTTCAAAATTATTTTTAGATGAATAAATTTTTGACAATTCAAAATAGGAGGCAGCATCATTTGGATCAATTTCAATGCACTTCAAAAACAATTCTTCTGCTTTATTAATATTTCCAAGAATCTTTTCTTTATTGGCATTAACAAAAATATCTGTATTATATTTAGCTACATAATCCTGATTTTTTTTTGAAGTTTTTGTAACTTTTTGCTGTGTTTTACAAGCTGTAAAGAAAATAAGTATTGTTAGAATAAGTATTGTAAAATGGTATTTTTTCATTAAGGTTATTGTTTATTTAATTAGATGAATTAATTATTAACCAGTATGTCCGAAACCACCGGAACCTCTTTCTGTTTCAATTAATTCTGTAACTTCATCCCATTGGGCTTTTTCATGAGAAGATATTATCATTTGAGCAATTCGTTCACCATTTTTAATAAGAAAATCTTTGGTAGAGAGATTGATAAGAATAACTTTAATTTCGCCACGGTAATCAGCATCGATTGTACCGGGAGAGTTTAGGACTGTAATTCCTCTTTTTATTGCCAAACCGCTTCTTGGCCTTACTTGTGCTTCGAATCCAATTGGTAACTCAATGAACAAACCTGTTGGAACCAAAAGTCGTTCAAGAGGTTTAATTAAAATTGATTGATCAATATTAGCACGTAGATCAACACCCGCTGAAGCTTTGGTTTCATAAGAGGGTAGATTGTGTTTCGATTTATTTATTATTCTGATTGTCATTTAAAAAACTTTTAAGCGAACAAAAATATAAAAAATTAGGTAATTGCTTATACTATTTTTCCAATTTCATATCCCAGCATCAGTATAAAAATAATAGGATGATGATTTTAATGAATGTTGATGATTTTTTATATGTAATGTTCCAGGGATTAAGCCCCCGTTGAGTTTCGATTATTTCTAAAACAATGGTAATGGGGGCTTAGTCCCTTCAGCTTTCTAAAATCATCATTCGTTAATCGCTAATCGATATTAATAATTCATTACATTTTTTGTTCCTTGTTTGATGTTCCTTGTTTGATGTTCCTTGTTTATTATTTATTTTCTCTTCAAAATCTTCACACTCCCTGCTTTCTTTCCATTAATTATAATCGAAACAATATAAGTTCCCTGCTTTACAATTCGGTTTTGGTCATCATTACCTTCCCACGTCATTGTGAATTCTCCTTTTGAGACTTTGGCCTTCATCAGGCTTTTTACTTTTTTGCCGTTTATATCGTAAATAATTACTTTTACATTTCCGCCATGCAGAAGTTTAAAAGCAATAAAGGTGTGATAATAAAACGGATTAGGATAAACAATTATCTTGTTATCATCGGTATTTTGTGGATATGGATCATTAATACCTGCGGTTGTATCAAACTCATAAGCTCCCATATCTATCCTGCCGCCCGATATTCTCGGTTTGCCTGCCAGGTCTGTGGAAGGCAAAAGTATTGTATCACCATAGTTCAATGTTACAAGATAATACAAAGTATCTCTTTCACAAAAAATAAAAGGTGGCTCCATTCCGGCTTTATACATTGGAGTACCCGTATTTATACAAGGGGAATCTTCCCTCAAAGAATAAGGAAATACCGAAGAAGTATCCCATAGCGGGTCTTCGTTTATGTTACCGTCTAACCAGTTTAGTGTATGATAAGTTTGCCATTTTTTTACTCCGGCCTCTCCACCTTCAATATTTGAGTAGCAGACATTGGCTATAGCTGCTTCAGGTGCACCTGCAGAATAACCAAGTGATAATTCATATAATGAATCTCCATAAAATATAGAGTTGTATATACTTAACTCAGCACCTTCATCAACAACCACCGCAGAACCTTCTACTCCATCTACTTTATTATTTCCAATTGTAGTATTAATCAAGTCAACAATAGCATGATTTCCCACACCTAAACCAACTCCGGTACCCGGGGGCCAAATAGGATCAGGATAACATAAATTTTCGGTAATTTGAATATTAATAGCTTTTCCTGTATATGTATTTGGAGTTGATAATGAACCTCCTATTGTTATACCTCCTCCATATCCAGCATTAAAATTAGTACCTGGGCCATTATTATGTATTACACAATTTATCAACTCAAAAACTCTTGAAGTTTCTGCCCAATTTCCCAATCGAAATGCATTAGTACCTTTATTATTCAATAGTAATGCCTCTGATATACAAATACTATCATTATATCCCCCATTAAAACCCGAACCAGTTTTCCCAATGCAATTATGAATCTTAATGTTTTCAAAATTTGTGTTATTGTTTTCAATTAAAAAAACTCCTCCTTCTATATTTCCTGAAAGTGAGTAATCCCCATATCCATTAATAAACGAAAGGTTTTTAACTGAATAGTTTCTTGTTAAATTATTTCCTCTGAAAAGAAAAGAAATAGAATCTGCATTAAGTATAGTGCAATCACAGCTTTCTCCAATTAAATTAATATAGCTTCTTGCATTAAGTGGAAATCGTTCATTGCTTTGACTCGGTGAATAAACACCTTCAGCAAGAAAAATATTTCTTTTAATATTAGTATCTGGAAGAATTTTTTTATATGCATAAGCTATAGTTTTTAAAGGTTCTTCTGTAGATAATCCTGAATTACTATTATTCCCTCTAAGAGGATTTACATATACATCATTATTTACTACATCAATTTTTGAATGATTAATATCTAATTGAAAATTGTTGACAGGATTACCAACTTCATCTACTGATAAAATAAAATGATGGTCGGGATTTATAACTGAAAATGTATCTGCAATAATATACATATCAACTGTACTTATTTTGGCAATATCCGAACCAAGAGAGGAGTAATTCAAATAAATATCACAACGATCAATGGAGTCAAATACTACACTTGAATTTTGCACAACACTCATTCCTCCTCCGCTAATAAGACTCCAATTATTATATATTTTTGAATCAGATAGATAAATATTAGAATTAACACATAGGATACCTCCTCCTATTCTTGCAAAATTATCAGTAAATATACAGGAGAGTATATTTATTGAAGAGTTATTAATGTAAAGTCCTCCACCAGCTAAATCATCTGAATAACCGCTTCCATTTTGTATTGTAAAACCACATAAAACAGTTCCCTCATTTTCAACCGACATAATTCTTACACAGCTACTGCTATGGTTTCCGTCAATTATTGTGTTATTAATATAGATTATATCCTGTGTTGTAAGATAAAGGCTTGCAAGTGTGATTTCCTTTCCTCCATATAGAATATTTTCATAATAAGTTCCGGGATATACCAGGACAGTATCTCCGTCAACGGAGGCATTAATTCCTTCTTGTATGGAGGTGAAATCGCCTGTTCCGTCTTGTTTTATGGTGATTATTTGGGAGAATAGTGTTTGGGAGATAAATAGGAATATTATCAGGATTATGGTTTGGGATATTTGGGTTTTTGGATTCATGGGATTATTTTTTTATTCGTGAATTCGTGGCATTAATTTCTTTCTTTTACCTCACCCCCCGGCCCCCTCTCCTAAAAATCAGGAGAGGGGGAGAGTGAGGCTCTCTGAATGTTATTTTCTAATTTCCAATTTCTATTTTCTATTTTTACTTAATCTTCACTACCTTTCCACTTACCACTTCCTCATCTCCGCAGTTTATCCTATAAAAATAAACACCTTCTATCACCTTTTTTCCTTCGGAATTTTCGCCTTTCCATTCAAGATTATAAAGCCCGGCGGGGAATTCGCCTTCCATCAGGGTTTTAATACTTTTCCCGCTAAGGTTAAATATCTCTACTTTTGTGTTTTGGCTTTTGTTTAGCCTGAATGTAATGGTGGTTTCGCCGGTAAACGGGTTGGGACGGCAATAAGCTTCGCTTATATTTTCGGGAATAGAAAATTCTTCACCTTCACGAAGTGAAATAACATAGTATTGCCTGTTTTCGCCTGCATATATTTGACGTTTGACATTAGTTTGTAATTGACGGTCAAAAACAAGATAATTATCTTTTACATTGCTTGCTTTAAAACCATTCCAGGTTTCAAACTCCAATGGTGCTCCGGCAGGTGTTCCTTGAAGGTAGGCATTTAGCTCAACTATTGTGTCGCCTTCCAGTCTTACTGCAGCCCCTTTATATTCACCTTCGGCAATTACTGCTATTTCTCTAATATCGGAAGTTGAATCAAATTCTACATAAAAGGGAATATAATCGGCTTTTTCTTCATAAGAAAAATATTCGGGTTGTGGAATGCTTGCCGATAAAGCCGCTTGTCCGCTATTATTCCATTGGAATTGAATAGTTTCATTTTCTTCCGTTATGAGAATAATCATATCACCATATTTGAATGGAGTTATATTTCCGTCAGTTACCCATCTAAATTCGTTTCCATTATATTCTTTTATCATGGTCCAGAATTGAGTCTTAATCATGTAAAGATTTTCATTCATCCATTCCTCTCCAAAAGCATCAATAGGATACTGAGTCTCTTCGAGAAAGTATCCAATCCAATTTTCCTGTATAGGATTAAGTGTCATTTCTGTATCATGGTCTAATTTTGCACCATAGAGATCAATTGAAGTATTAAAATATCCCGGTTCATTTATAAATAATTTATAGCCTGATGTGCTTTCGATATTATTTAGAAAGCCTGTCCATGGAGGTATTCCTATTGGATCGTAAATTTTATTATTAAATGGATAATCTTCCCATAATTCTAATTCTACAGGAAAGCATTCAATTCTTTCTAAAACTGGTTCTGTAGGTGAAGGAGAATTTTTTACTCTTTCCAAACGTGGGAATGAGACCCATGTCCATCCGGTGTAAAGATCAAGTTGGTCAGTGTAGCAATCAATTACGCTGATGTTGGAGAAGGATTGGTTTGATGTGAAGAGTTTGTTTTCTTCGATTAACAAGCAATTTTTAATTCCCAGATAATCTTTATTTACTATACTTTGATTTTGAGATATAGTAAACAATGGAAAAAGGAATAAACCGAAAAGGAAAATTGTTTTTATTGACTTCATGATTGTATTTTTTTGATATAAAGATAATAAATTACTTTCTCTTCAAAATCTTCACACTACCAACTTTTTTCCCGTTAATTAGAATTGTAGC
>JAEINX010000069.1 GCA_016342645.1 Bacteroidales bacterium
TTGTAAATTATATGACGAACGAAAGTTTGAAACAATATTTCATCACTCATCTTAAAAATGACAATTTTGCACAAACAGACTTAGAAAATAAACTTGATTCACTTATCAAATCTAATAATTCAGAAAATCCGTTCGATAGGGAAACTTCAGAAAAAATTACTGAATTAATTGATGATTTAAGAGTTGTTGATCCTGCAGTTGGTTCGGGAGCATTTCCTATGGCAGTTCTAAACAGACTTGTTCATATTCTTTCGAAAATTGACCCTTATAATACTTACTGGAAAAATTCTCAAATTAACGGCATTAAAAAAGCTGTTAGTGATCCGGTGTTGCAAAGGAAATTTATTGAACAGATAGAAAGAAAATTTTATGAAAAAAATGCTGATTATGGCAGAAAATTATACTTGATAGAAAAATGTATTTACGGGGTGGATATTCAACAAATTGCAGTTGAAATTGCCAAACTCCGCTTCTTTATCTCTTTACTTGTTGACGAAAAAATTGATTTTAATGATATTGAAAATAATTATGGAATTGAAGCTTTGCCAAATCTTGACTTTAAACTCATGCAGGGCAATAGCTTGATTTCAAGCTATGCAGGAATTGATTTTAGTACGGATAAAAAAAAGGAAACAGAAACAAGTATAAAAAATAAAAAAGCACAAATAAAAGAAACCATAAGTGAACAAAACGAAATTCAATCAAAATTTTTAAAAATATTAAAAACTGAAAATAAGCAAGATAAAAAACTAAAAAAAGAGTTAGAAGAACTTGCCAAAACAAAAAACAAATTAGAGAAAGAATTAATTAAATTAGAAAACAGTAAAAACAAGGAGGATAGTGATAAATATAAAAAACTAATTAAAGATTTTGAAGAACTGAAAAACGAATACCAAAATGAAGCGATAAAAGAGAATAAAGATAAGTTGCGTGATAAAATTGAAAAAATAATTTTAAAAATATTTGACGAAAAAATTAGCCAACATATTCCGAAATTAAAGATTATTGAAGAAAAATATTCTTATTTACCTAATAAAGAGCAGCGAGAAAAAGTAATTTTCGAAGAGAAGCAAAAACTGACAAAAAGTCTTGGCTTTAATATTGAACAAATTAAAAAAGATTTAGTTGCTTACACCGAAGGACGAAAACCAAAGGATTTCTTTTTGTGGAATGTTTATTTTGCAGAAGTATTTTCTGAAAAAGGTGGTTTTGATGTGGTGATTGGCAATCCTCCTTATGTAAGTGCACCGACAATGATTAAAATCTATTCCAAAATGCGAGATGCAATTATAAATACCGCTAGGTACGCAACGCTTTATCAAAAATGGGATTTGTATATTCCTTTTATGGAACTTGGTTTACAATTATTAACTAACAAGGGTGTATTCTCCATGATAGTTCCATATCCGCTTACCAATCAAAATTATGCATTGAAGCTTCGAGAGTTAATCATTAATCAGTACAATTTGATAGAAATTGTTGATTTGAATGGAACAAAGATTTTTGAAAATGCAACAGTCAGCAACTGCGTCCCATTTATTTCAAAATCAAATTCTGAAAAAGCTTGTTATGTTTCAAAACTGAATGAATCCCGAAAAATTGAAAAAGCATTTGTCCAAAAATACACTGGTTTAGTTCAAGATGAAAATACATTAGTTTGGAATTTAACAACTGAAAAAAGACAATCTAACCGCCACTCAAATCTGAATGTATTAGGCGACTACTGTTATATAAGTAAAGGAATGGTTATAAATGCAGACGAAAAAACTGCAAAAGGCGAGTTCGTGAAAGATGATTTGATTAGCGAAAGTTATGATGAAATTCATTGCAGAAAGTATATTGAGGCAAAAGACATTGAAAGATACAACGTCAAAAAAATCAGATATCTTGAATACAATACAGAAAGATGTCCCGATAAATTAAGTCGACCAACATTTAGGGAGTTGTATGAAAAGCCCAAATTAATGTTCAATAGATTAGGCAATCTACAAGTCTATTTAGACGAAACCACAAAATTTTTGCATAGCGATTCAATGTTTTCAGCAGTTTTATGGAAGAATTTAGAAGGTGTCGAAAATAAAAGCATCTCAGCCAGTGTTAAACGATACTCAAATTACACTCGCAAAGAAATGGTAGATTTTTCAAAGGAAATAGATTTGCGATTTTTACTTGCAGTATTAAATTCTAAGTATGCCTCTGTTTTACTTACTAACATTCGTGCAGGTGATTACCACATTTATCCAGAGCATATCCGAAATATTCCAATTCCAAAAATCTCAACAGAAAAGCAAAAACCTTTTGAAACAGTAGTCAATAAAATCATCAATAAAAAAGAACTTGGCGAAGATACCACAACCGAAGAGCAACAAATAGATTTAATGGTTTACAAACTCTACGAATTAACTTACGAAGAAGTAAAAATAATAGAGCCGGAATTTGCAATGAGCAAAGCAGAATATGAAAATTATAGCTTATAAAAACATAAAAAACATTACCCATGATTTCAGCCAATTTTAAATAATTTTATCATTGGATTTTGACCAATTATTATAAAGAATTACATTTTTTGGGAGATAAATTAATGTTGAATTTACATTTATTTGGAGATAAATTTATTTTTATTACACTTTTTGGGAGAAAATTTTATATATTTACGACATTATTTTGGAGGTAAATTATGCAAAGAACATTATATAAAAATTTACATGAGTGGAAAAATAGCAATAATCGCAAGCCATTATTATTGCAAGGAGCCCGTCAGGTAGGTAAAACATATCTTGTAAATGAATTTGGTAAAAACGAATACAAAAACTATATAAATTTAAATTTCGAGCAAAATGCTAATTTAGCTTCGTTGTTTACAGATGATCTATCGCCCGAAAAAATTATTCACAACATCAGCCTTTTTATTGGGCGTAAAATAACATCAGAAAATACATTATTGTTTTTTGATGAAATACAAACAGTGCCGGAAGTTTTAACAAGTTTAAAATATTTTTATGAGCAAGCGCCGGAATACCATATAATTGCAGCAGGTTCCTTGCTCGGAGTAAGCATAGGCAAAAAAAACAGTTTCCCTGTAGGAAAAGTTAATTTTATGAAACTTTATCCAATGAGTTTTACTGAATATCTCTATGCTTTGGGAGAAGAATTTATTGCTGAAAATTTATTAAATACAAAAAATATTGATCCTATACCTGAAATATTGCATAATAAATTGCTTTCACATCTTAAAATGTTTCTTTATTTAGGTGGCATGCCTGAAGTTTTACAAAGCTATATTGATAATAAAGATACTTTATTGGTTAGAAAAATTCAAAACGAAATTCTTGAGGCGTTTAAAAGAGATTTTTCAAAATATACTGATAAATCTCAGGCAATAAAAACATCCGAATTATGGAATTCAATACCTCATCAGTTAGCTAAAGAAAACAAAAAATTTAAATATAGCGACATAAAAAAAAATGCACGTTCAGCAATGTATTTACAAACAATAGAGTGGCTTAAAAATGCCGGCTTAGTAAATCTTGCTTATAATATTTCAGTTCCTAAACTACCTGTTTCGGGATATGCTGATTTTTTGAAATTTAAAATATATTTATTAGATACAGGCTTACTTGGTGCTATGTTAAATATATCATCAAAAATTATTGTTGAACCCGGCAAAATATTTACTGAATATTATGGTGCTTTTATTGAAAATTTTGTTGCTTCAGAACTTATTGCAACAAGTAATAAACAATTATTTTACTGGACTTCGAAAAGTGATGCTGAAGTAGATTTTATTATTCAAAAAAATGATAATATTTATCCTTTAGAAGTAAAAAGTGGCACATCAAAGAATTTGAAGAGTTTAAGAAGCTATGATGAAAAATATAAACCAAAATTTATTTTCAGAATCTCACCACGTAATTTCATTAGATCTGAAAATTTTATTAATATTCCACTTTATGCAAGTTTTCTAATCAAAAAAATGAATTTAATTAGTTAAAAACATGAACAATTTTATTACAAATACAAAAGAAAGTACTATTCTTACCGCCCGACTTCAAAAACTAATAAGTGCAAGTTCCGAACTAAAGTTTTTGGTTGGTTTTTTTTACTTCTCGGGTTGGCAGGAAATTTATAAAAGCCTGCAAAAAAACGATAATGTTGTTTTGAAAATATTAGTTGGTTTACAGGTTGATAAATATCTTTCAAGAATTATTGAAGTAGAAAATACAGATGACGGCCTAAGTAATGAAGAGCATTTTACGCAATTCATTAAATCTCTCGGTTATGCTATCAACAATGCCGAAATGGACAATGAAGAGTTTTATAATCAGATAGAATTTTTCATTAAACTTCTCGAAGATGAACGATTGATAATAAAAAAAACTCTTAACCCTAATCATGCAAAAGTTTATATTTTTAAGTTAGATGAGAAATATAAGAATTTGTTTAACATTGAAGGCAACTTTATAACAGGCAGTAGCAATCTAACAAAAGCTGGGCTACACAAGCAGGAAGAATTTAATGTTGAAATTCGTGATTATGGTTTTGATACGGCAGAAAAATATTTTGATGATCTGTGGGAAACTGCCATACCAATAAGCGAATCGGAGAACGGAAGAAATGTTATTATAGATTTTTTGAAGAACAGAGTACAATCTTCATTAATTACACCTTATGAGGCTTATGCTTATATTCTAAAAACATATCTTGATTTACAGGATAACAAGAAAGTCAAGCCATTCATTGACCGTATTCTCGAAGAAAATGGATTTGAAAAATACACTTATCAAATAGATGCCGTTAATCAGGCATTAAACATCATTGAAAACTATAATGGTGTAATAGTTGCTGATGTGGTTGGCTTGGGAAAATCGGTAATTGCTTCATTAATTGCAAACCAATTAAGTAAACGAGGCTTGATTCTTTGTCCTCCGGGATTAATAGGTGATAAAAATGAAAATTCGGGATGGTGGGAATATAGGAATAAATTCAAGTTATACGATTGGGATATTGAAAGTACGGGAAACATTGAGGTAGTAGCAGAATCCTTGAGAAAAAATTACATGGGATATGAAGTAGTAATAATTGATGAGGCACATCGGTTTCGAAATCAGGACACTTCAGCCTATGAAGCATTATCAGATATTTGCAGGGGGAAACAGGTAATTCTGTTAACAGCAACACCTTTTAATAATTCACCTGCTGATATTTTTTCGTTGCTTAAATTATTTATTGTTCCCGGAAAATCTGGAATTACTATAGAGGCAGATTTGGAAGGTAGGTTTAATTCATATAATTACAGGTTTAGAAACCTTTCATTAATTTTAAAAAACTACAATTCAAAAAATGAAGAAAAGAAACTAAAAGCAGAAAAACAATACATTAAATTATTTGGAGAAAAACCACCTATTGATATTTCAAAAGTTAGAAGCAATGTTGCCTTAATGGCAAATGATATTAAGAACGTTATCACACCTGTAATTATCAGGCGAAACAGATTAGACCTGAAAACAGATTTTGAATATAAAACAGAAATAAAAAACCTTTCGGAAGTAAAAGATCCCAAAGAGTTGTTTTTTGAATTAAGCGCTGAACAATCGAAATTTTACGACAGAATAATTACAGCTTATTTTAGCGAAGAAGGACAATTTAAAGGAGCTATTTACAGGCCCTTTGAATATGAAACCAAATCAAAAAAGAAGAAGGACGAAGAAGCAAACAGAACCTTCCAACAACAGCGTAACTTATTCGATTTTATGCGGCGTTTGTTGGTTAAACGATTTGAAAGTTCATTTGGGGCCTTCGAACAAAGTATTGAAAGATTTTTGAGAACGCATGAAATGGTTAAATCTTTTATTAATAGTTCGGGTAAATATGTTTTAGACCGAAAAGTCATCGATTCAATTTATAACGAAGATGATAATGCTGATGATTTTACTTTAGAAGCTATTGAAAACACCTTAGAAGAGTTTAAAAGAAATGCAGAAGGTAAAACATCACCTAAACACACGAAAATTTACGAGATAGACAAATTTGAATTTAAAGAAGATTTTTTAAAAGATATAGATAATGATATTGCTTTATTTGGAAAGATTCAAAAAGAAGTAAAAACCCTGAATTTAGTTAATGATGACCCAAAACGAAAAGCTGTATTACAAGAAGTAAAAAAGGTTTTATGCAAAGAAAATAATCCTAAAAGAAAAATCATTCTATTTACCGAATACACAGATACAGTTCGTCATTTAAAGGATTATTTTAGAAATGAATTGCTGAATAGAGTAACATTTTGTGATGGAAACATTTCCAAGAAATTTGCAATTGAATTAGATGCCAATTTTAACGCAAAATATGAATCACAAAAAAACGACTTTGATGTATTAATCACAAGCGATAAACTTTCGGAAGGTGTAAACTTAAACAGGGCAGGTTTAATAATCAATTATGATATTCCCTGGAATCCTACAAGAGTAATTCAAAGAGTCGGCCGTATAAACCGTATTGGAACAAAGGTGTTTAATGAGCTTTTTATTTACAATTTCTTCCCAACCGAACAAGGTTCTGATATTGTTAAAAGCAGAGAAATTGCATCGCAAAAAATGTTTTTAATTCATAATGCACTTGGCGAAGATTCAAAGATTTTTGATTCAGACGAAATACCATCTCCAAGTGGTTTATTCAAAAAAATAAATTCAAACCTCGATAAAGATGACGAGATAAACATTACAACAATTGTAAGAAATGAATTTAATAAGATAAAAGAAGAACACCCTGAAGTTATTGAACGAATTAAAGAAATGCCTAATAGAACAAAAACGGCAAAGAATTATAAGGAAAATAATACAGCTGTTTTAAGAAAAAAAGGAATGGCTTTGTTCTCAATAATTTCAAGCTTTGAGAATTCTAAAATTAAAATTTCAGAAAAAACATTTCAGGAATTGTTTGATTTAGTAAAATGTTCTTATGAAGAAGAAAGACAACCTTTGAGTAAAAAATTCTGGAAAGCATATGAGAAAATTAAAGAATATAAACCTCAATATAAATCAGGAAGCACAGAACTTGCAACTGAGAAAAAAGCAGTAAATAGTTTAAAATCATTGTTAAAACAAAATAGATGCGAGCTAAACCAAACTCTTATATCGTTTATTGACACATTGTTAAAAGATATAAAGAAATACAAAACGCTTTCGAAATTTACATTAAGAAAACTTGTATTACCTGAGAAAACAAGCAAAGACTCATATAAAAAACTTATTGAAAACATTGAAGGATTGAGGCGGAAATTAGGAAGTGATTATCTGGAAATAATTTTGAAAAGAACATCTTCTATTGAAGATGAAATTATAATTGCAGTTGAGAATAAAATGAATGAAGAATACAGTGTATAACATTTTAGAATTTAATACTCAATTGATCCCAAAAATATTTGTGAATTTTTGCAAACATGGAATATTGAGTTGCAAATTATACCAGTAAAAAAGGCAAAACAGGAAAAATTTGACAATATATTTGGAAGTTAAATAATGATTTTATTTTCAATTATTGTGAAGTTTCTTTTATATACAGGGTTTGAGGCTTTAATAAAAAAAAAATTTATTTTGTGATTTCTATTTTAAAGTTTATTATATTTGGATACAATTAACACCATTTATTAACTAAATTATTATTAATCATGAGGGATATTCAGGAGAATAAATTAAGTATGTACCTTGCGGTACAAATTGTATGCAACAATTTTAATAATGTTTGGCAGGATTTTGTTGCGTTTGTAAAGGCATTTGGTGATTTCGAAGGAATAATAAGCCAAATACAAAGTACTCGTTTGATTCAGGAAGGCCAAACTACAGGAGTAGCTGAAAACAAGCAGAAAGAGGAGGATGAAATGGTAAATAAAACGATCAGTGTTGCAAGTGCAGTTTTTGTTTATGCAAATGTGATTGGTGACCATGAATTGAAGCGCAAAGTCAATTACAGTCCAAGCAAATTAAAACGATCGAGAGATACGATTTTGAGGGACCGTTGTCAGGTAGTGCACGATGAATCAAATAAAGTTATTGAGGATTTGGCTGATTATGGAATATTGCCTGCCAATTTGGAAGAACTGCAAAAAGAAATTGATGATTATGCGGCTATTATAGCAAAACCCCGTACAGCTATTAATACAAGAGCTACAGCTACAGCCCAACTTGTTGAGCTTTTTAAACAAGGTGATGAGGTATTGAAAATCCGCCTTGATAAACTTATGGTACAATATCAGAATAATAATACGGATTTTTATATTAATTATCGGAATGCGAGAAATATTATTGACTTAGGTGTAAGGCATGAAGATGGAGGGGATGATGATTGATTTTTGATTTCAAGGATTTGAATCGGAAATCATAATAAAGCTAAAGTGGAAAGGCTAAAGGAAAGCAATGAAATTGCAGAGTTTTAACCTTTAATTGGATAATAAAATAATAATCCCCCAGCTTACATCCTATCAGGTACCAAGATTCCGAGCAATTCCATTGATGACTTAATAATATTACTCACAAATTCAGATAAAGCTAATCTGAATTCAACAGAAATTTTGTTTTCATCTTTTAGAATTGGGACTTCTTGATAAAACTGATTATATTCTTTAACCAAATCATAAGCGTAATTTGCAATCATAGCTGGACTTAGGTTCTCGCCGGCTTGTTTGATTATCAAAGGGTATTCAAATAAAAGCTTAATAACATCCTTTTCTTTTTTCAAAAGATTTATATCTGAATTAATCGAAAATTCAGGATAAAAATTCATTTCGCTTGCTTTACGTAAAACCGATTTTATTCGTGCAGAAGTATATTGAATGAAAGGGCCTGTGTTTCCCGTAAAATCAATAGATTCGACAGGATTAAATGTCATATTTTTTTTAGGGTCAACTTTCAAAATAAAATATTTCAATGCTCCCATACCAATCGTTTCAAACAAATTATTTGCTTCGGTTTCTGAAAATCCATCAATTTTACCAAGGCTTTTTGTTGTTTCACGAGCAGTAATAAACATTTCTTCCATCAGATCATCGGCATCGACAACAGTTCCTTCCCGAGATTTCATTTTGCCGTGAGGAAGCTCAACCATGCCATAAGATAGATGTTTGATACAATCAGCCCAGTTGTATCCTAATTTTTTTAGTATTAACTCTAAGACGTTAAAATGATAGTTTTGTTCATTCCCGACAACATAAATTAATTTCTCGGGCAAATATTCATCGTGTCGCAATTTGGCAGTTCCTAAATCCTGAGTCATATAAACAGAAGTGCCATCCGAACGTAAAAGAAGTTTTTCGTCCAATCCATCGGATGTTAAATCGGCCCAAACCGAACCGTCATCTTTCTTAAATAAAACGCCATCCTTCAAACCTTTCTCCACAATTTCTTTCCCAAGCAAATAGGTTTCCGATTCAAAATAAATCTTATTAAATTCTATTCCGAGACGTTTATAAGTTTTATCGAAGCCTGCATAAACCCAATCATTTAATCTTTCCCATAATTGGCGAATTTCGGTATCATTTTTCTCCCATTTTTTCAACATTTTCTGTGCTTCAATAATTAGAGGAGATTTTAAGTTTGATTCATCTTCGCTATAACCTTCATTCATTAAACGCTTTACTTCTTCTTTGTTTTCCTTGTCGAAGCGGACATAAAAATCACCTACGAATTTATCACCTTTTAATCCTAAAGTTTCAGGTGTTTTTTCATCACCCCATTTTTGCCAAGCCAACATTGATTTGCAAATATGTATGCCACGATCGTTAACAAGGTTAACATTAACGACATTTTTTCCATTTGCCTGAAGAATTTTTGAAACGGAATATCCAATCAAATTATTTCTTATATGCCCCAAATGTAAGGGTTTATTTGTGTTTGGAGAAGAAAATTCAATAACATAAGGCTTTGAATCATCTAATTTTTCAAAACCAAAGTTTTCGGAATTTTTATAATTTTCGACAAAAAACTCAAGCCAGAAGTTTTTTGAAATCAGCAAGTTCAAAAACCCTTTAATAACATTATATGATTCGATTTCTTTCAAATTAGTTTCTAAATATTTCCCAATCAAATCGGCGGTTTGCTCAGGTGATTTCTTTGAAAGCTTCAAGAAAGGAAAAACTACTAAAGTAAAATCGCCCTCAAAATCCTTTTTTGTTTTTTGTATTTGAATGTGTTTTATATCAGGTTTTTGACCAAATAATTCTTCTATTGCCGAATATGTTTTTTCGATTATAATTTTCTCTATCATATTAATAAATTAGCAAATAAAACTGAGCTTTTTAGTTTAATAATTCCTTTGCGGTCTCGAGGGCTGATTTAGATTTATCAGTACCACTTAACATTTTGGCAATCTCTGCGATTCTCTCGTTTTTTTCAATTTTTTGGATATTAGTTTTCGTAAAATCACCTTCAATTTCTTTTGTAACAACATAATGCGTCAGACCTTTTCCTGCAATTTGAGGTAAATGAGTTATCACAATAACCTGCATGTTTTTAGACATTTTAGTCAAAATTATTCCAACTTTTCCAGCAATTTTCCCGGAAACTCCGCTATCAATCTCATCAAAAATAATTGTTGGCAAAAGGTTTCTTTTTGAAATCAAGGATTTGATACTCAACATCAATCTCGATAATTCACCACCAGAGGCTATTGAAGATAATTCACCCGGTATTCCCCCTTTATTTGCATTAAACAAAAATCCGACTTTATCACTACCATCAGCCGTAAACTGCTCTTTATGTTTATGTTCAATAAGAAATTGTGCTTCAGGGATTCCTAATTCTTTAAGTGATTGAATAACGATTTTTTCAATTTCGGGAATTGCTTTTAGTCTGTTTTTTGAAATCTTTGCTGAAATTTCCCTTAATTCTTTTTCTTTTCCTTCGACTTCTGAATTGATTTCCGTGATTTTTTCATCAAGTGAAATAATTTCAAAAAATTTCTTAGATAATGATTCTTTAATTATGAGCAGTTCTTTGATATTTAAAGCTTTGTGCTTTTGTAACAATTTATAAATCAGGTCAAGCCTGTCAGATAAATTATTAATTCGTTCGGGTTCGAAAGAAATAGATTCTTCAATTTTTTCAACCTCGTCAGAAATATCGCCTAATTCAATTAAAGTACTTGACATTCGTTCAGCCAATTTTTTAATTTCGGGATGGACATTTGAAAATTTCTTAAGAAGCAATTCAATTTCTGTAAGTTGGGTGATTATATTATTCTCATTAAGTTTGAATGCATCCGTAAACTTAAAAAGATTTTCTTTTATTTCTTCAGAATTATTTAGAATTTCAAGTTCAGTTTCAATTTCTTTTTGTTCATCGGGTGAAAAAGCTGCCGATTCCAGTTCATTTAATAAATATGTATTGTAATCTTGTTCGGCTTTTGCCTTATTTTGTTTTTCCTTCAATTCATTCAATGATTTTTTCTTTTGAATAAATTCCTTGAAATTGTGTTTAAAAAGTTTTAAGAGATCGGAATGTTGAGCATAACCATCGATTATGGCAAGTTGAAAATCAGAGTCATTAATTGTTGTGATAATATTCTGAGAATGGATATTCACTAATTTATCACCCAATTCTTTCAGGAGCAATAGGTTTACGGGTGTATCATTAATGAAAGCCCTCGCTCGGCCTTGTAAATTAATTTCTCTTCGCAATATTGTAATTTCATCATAATCAATATCGTTTTTTTCAAAAAAATCTTTTAAACCATAATTTTTTATCAAAAAACTACCTTCAATTATGCACTTTTTATTTTTCTCAAACAAAACTTGAGAGTCGGCTCTTTTACCGAGTATAAGAGCTAAAGCCCCAAGAATTATTGATTTTCCCGTACCAGTTTCACCTGTAATAACCGATAATCCATTATGGAAATCAATTTCAAGTTTTCGGATGAGTACAAAATTTTGTATAGATAGATGAGATAACATATATTTTCTGTCCTAAATTCAGGGTAGCAAAAATAGAAAGAAATTTAGCAAGAAACAGAAAATAATTATTTTAATATTTTTTGATATTTCGATGAATTAGAAGGATCTATTTCTTTTAAAATATTAACTACCTTAGTGTTTTCCATAGGAGCACCTTCTGAAAAGACATTAATTATTTCATCTCTTTTCGCATCGAGAATTAATTGCATTAAGAATAAACCCGGTTTTTCTTCATGAACCTGTTTTAGATAATTGATGCTTTCGGCAATTTTTTTACGCCCGTTTTCAGCTTTTTCCGACATAATATCAAGACCTTTACGATGATATTCGTATAAAAACTTTCTTAAAGAATTATAAGAAGGATTTAACAAATTCTCTACCAGCCAATATCTATTTTTCTGACTTTCATAAGCTTTCCACCCTTTTTCGTTTGTGTTTTGGGCTGCATTTACAATTGCTTGAGCTTTTTCGTAAAGAGGAGTGCCACCGTATAAAGAAAAAGAATCAAAATCTAAGCCTAAGAAAATATAAATGTAATAAGCAATGACAGAAGTAAGGTTTGAAGTGAATGTGTTTTCTGAAAATTCAAGCGGCTCGTATTCAACGTAATCAAAAACAAAATCTTTGTCAATATAATTCAAAAGGATAGAGTTATAAGATGATTTAAAAACCGGACGTCTTAAAACTAAATTAATTGAACCCTTAAATTCATCAATAGAAATTCTTTCGGAAATCGTAATTAGAATTGTACATTCAATTCTTTCTTCGGTTTTAAACGAATAATTACTCCATGTTTTATTGTTAATAAACTCAAAAATTGCTTTTTGCATTGTTTCAAACACCTTACGATCAGTACCACGTATTTGAGGGGTTGAAACCTGAACTGTGCAATAAAATTCCTGAGCCGAAATTTTTAATGAAAATAAAACAATAAAAAAAAGAAATAATATTTTTCGCATAATTTCTACGTATTTTAAATTATTCAAAAATCGAAGTTTGCATAAAATCATAAATTTTATCAGCAATATCTTTTGCAACATCTTCTTTAGATTTCAAGCCAAAATTCATAATCTCACCCTCATTATCAATGATTGATATTTTATTGGTTTTTTGTTTAAATCCTGCACCTTTATCTTTTAAAGAATTTAAAACGATTAAATCAAGGTTTTTATTCTTTAATTTCTTTTTTGCATTGGAAAATTCATTATCCGTTTCAAGTGCAAAACCAATAAGTACTTGATTTTTTGACTTTCTTTTTCCCAGTTCAGATAAAATATCCTTGGTTGGCACAAGATTTATTGTTGATAAATTTTTCTCTTTTTTAATTTTAGAAACTTCAATTGTTTCGGCTTTGAAATCAGAGACGGCTGCTGACATTATACAAATATCGGAAGATTGAAAATTATCAATGCAAGAATGATACATTTCTTCAGCACTTACAACATCAATAAGATTAATTGAAGGATAATTTGTTTTTAAATTTGTCGGGCCTGAAACTAAAGTAACTGAGGCACCACGGTCGGCAAACTCCTCAGCAAGTTTATAACCCATCAAACCTGATGAATGATTACTGATATATCGTACAGGATCAATTGATTCAACAGTTGGCCCTGCTGAAATCAGGACTTTTTTTTTTGAAAAGCTTTGTTTTACCTGAAAATGACTTTTTAAAATTTCAAGAATATCTTCAGGTTCGGATATTCGGCCCGGCCCACACAAACCACTTGCTAATTCTCCGGAATTTGGAGCAATAAATTTGTTTCCGAATGACTGAAGTGTTTCAATATTCTTTTGTGTGGAAGGATGTTGATACATGTCAATATCCATTGAGGGTGCAAAATAAACAGGGCATTTTGCAGCAAGATAAGTTGCAAGTAACAAATTATCGGCTATTCCATTTGCCATTTTCCCCAAGGAAGTTGCGGTTGCGGGTGCTATTAAAAATAAATCAGCCCAATTTCCTAATTCAACATGGCTATTCCAGCTCCCATCAATCCTTTCAAAAGGCTCAGTCAAGCATGGATTTTTCGACAAAACGGCAATTGTTAAAGGAGTTACAAAATCTCTTGCGGCTGGAGTCATTATAACCTTTACTTCGGCTCCTTCTTTAATCAATAATCTTATTAAATAAGGAATTTTATAGGCCGCAATACCGGCAGTGATACCAATAATTATTTTTTTATCCTTCAACATCAAAAAAGACTTAATTCACTTCCTCGTCCTCAGGTTTTCTTATATAAATCTGATCTTCAAGAAATTCTCTAATAGCAATTAAACTTGGTTTTGGCATATTTTCATAAAATTTTGCTATCTCAATTTGCTCTCTATTCTCAAAAATTTCTTCAAGATTATCGTTTGGATTAGCAAATTCTTCGAGTTTTTGATCAAGTTCTTGTTTTATTTCAACTGAAATTTGATTTGATCTTTTTGAAATAATGGCAACAGTTTCATAGATGTTGCCGGTACGTTCATAAAATTTATCTATTTTACGGGTAACGGCGGTTTTTTTGATTTTTAGTTTTTTGTAATCCATTATAAAATTGGGGTTTAATTGTTTTTAGATTTTTTCTATTTAAATTTTATGATTTCCTTAAGTGAAGTTTTGTGCATTTTTGAGGCTTCATCAAAATACTGACTTTCGGGAAATAAAATCACTAAATCATTATATGATTCAATAACTTCCTGATGTCTGTCTTTTTGTTTATCAAAAATACTGTGAATAGCGTAATAATAATTTGATTTAAGAATATAAAACAAAATTTCTTCCTTATGGTCAGTATCGGGAAAATCAACTAAAATATTATTAAAAGAAACGACTGCTGCCTGATAATCACTCATTTTATAATACAATTTTGCGATATTGAAGGCTTTCGTTTCAAGCTTGCTTCGTAAATCATCAATCAAATTATTACATTCTTTAACTTTTTCGCTTTTAGGATATTTATTCACAAATAATTGAAATTCGTTAATCGCCTCGTATGTATTGGATTGATCAAGATTATATTTTGGTGAATCAAGATAATAGCAATAGGCGCATTTAAATAAACTTTCTTCAGCTTCCTTAGAATTTGGGAAAGTATTAGCATATTTCTTAAAATAATAGCTCGCCATTAAATAATCTTTTTGATTATAATAGCAATAGGCGTAGTAGTAAAATAATTTTTCTGCCTTATCAGTCCCTCTGTAAACAGCCATTAATTGTGAAATAAGTTGCTCTGCCCTATAATAATCTTCTTGCTCGAAGAGCTCAATCGCTTTTTCGTATTTCAAGTTATTATCAGTACTTTTTAAAAGTTTTTGAAACTTACTTGTACACGAAGAAAGCACAATTACTAAACAAATAAATAAAATATATCCTGTTTTTCGAAACATACTGCAAAATTATAATTTTTAATGAATAAAAAACGAAGGTTTAAAACAATTATTTTAAATAATTAATGTAATTAATATTATTTAACATTTTATTCTCAATAACTTAGTTTAATAAGTTTTATAAATAAGAATCTGCAAATATATATAAAAACTGGAGTACCAAAGGAAAAACTTAAAGAAATTGTTCAAGTTCTGTAAATTTTTGATAAATATATTTTAAATTCATAGTTTTGCACGCAAATTAAAATTTATAACAATAAACATATACAATGGATATTTTTAATAAAATAGAAGTAAAATTAGGGCCTTTGGGTAAATACGCTGATGAAGCTCATGGATACTATACATTTCCAAAGCTTGAAGGTGAAATCAAACCAAGAATGATGTTCCGGGGAAAAGAGCAATTGGTATGGAGTATTAATAATTATCTCGGATTAGCCAATCATCCCGAAGTAAGGAAAGCTGATGCAGAGGCAGCAAAGGAATGGGGACTTGCCTATCCAATGGGTGCAAGAATGATGTCTGGCCAAACCAAGTATCATGAGCAATTAGAAGAAGAATTAGCTGTGTTTGTAGGCCGAGAGTCTGCATACTTACTTAATTATGGTTATCAAGGCATGGTTTCAATAATCGAATCGCTTGTTGATAGAAATGATGTGATTGTTTATGATTCGGAAGCTCATGCATGCATTATTGATGGGATGCGTTTGCATTTCGGAAAACGATTTGTTTATCCTCATAACAATATCGAAAGTCTTGATTTACAACTTAAAAGAGCAACAAAAATTATTGAAAAAACCGGTGGTGGAATATTAGTAATTACCGAGGGTGTTTACGGAATGACAGGTGGACTCGGAAAATTAAGAGAAATTGTTGCTCTTAAAGATAAATACCAATTCAGATTACTAATTGATGATGCTCATGGATTTGGAACTATGGGAAAAACAGGAGCCGGTACCGATCAACATTTTGGGATTCAAGATAAAGTTGATATTTATTTCGGGACTTTTGCAAAATCTATGGCAGGAATAGGAGCTTTTGTTGCCACTAATAAAAAAGTGATTCGATATCTTACTTACAATATGAGATCTCAAATATTTGCAAAATCACTTCCTATGCCAATGGTTAAAGGAGTTTTGAAAAGGCTTGAGCTTATTAGAAATAGTCAAGAATTTAAAAACAATCTTTGGAAAATTGTTAATGCATTACAAGATGGCCTTAAGAGTAACGGATTAAATATTGGTGAAACGGAATCGCCTGTTACTCCAGTGGTTTTAAACGGTACTGTGGCTGAAGCGACTCAACTTACCTATGATTTAAGAGAAAATTATGGTATTTTTTGCTCAATAGTAATTTATCCGGTTGTACCGAAAAACGTAATTTTGTTAAGACTAATTCCAACAGCAGCACATTCATTGGACGATGTGAAATACACGGTCGATACGTTTGCTAAGATTTATCATAATTTGAAAGAAGGTAAATATTCCGGTAAAGAAATTGCTAAGTTTTAGTAATAAATAATTACCTTTGGAAAGAAAAAGTTCCATTTAATTAAATGGGGCTTTTAAGCTTTTAGAAGCATAAATTTAAATATAACTTGATTAAATTAATAAATTATAGAAAAATCATTAAAATGGTTAAAATACAGGAATTTATTTTTAGTAACCCACGACTTAAGTCGTGGGTTAAATATCCAATATTCTTATTATTAACTGTTTAAACAGTTTTGTGAATCATTCAGGGTAAGAATATTTTCACAAACAAGCTAAAAAGTTTAAATTTAAAAGCTATTTAAAATTGCTTACAAAATAAGAAACTAATGAAGGGAAGTAAACTCAATAATAAAGATTTATGGACAATTGCCCTTAATTCCACCTCATTTTTTCTTTTATCATACTTGATAATATATATCCTAACACAATTAGCTGCCTGCATAGCTGCGTCAAATTTTGAAATACCTTCGATCTTGTATTTCAATAGCGTTTATTATAATATAATCGCTGCCGATTGGACACCCGATTCCGTAAAAATTGTTTTTAGCTCAGGCCCTTTATTAGCTTTATTTATAGGTTTAATATTATTAATAATTTATTCGAAAATTTTTCAAAACAATAATTTAGCTAAGATCTTAGTTTTGTGGGGAATTTTTCATGCTTTTAATATTTTTTTTGGTTCACTACTCGTTGGAACACTGCTCGGTAAAAGCTTAGGGCATGTTTTAAGTTGGATGTATTTCAAAGATACGGCAAAAATGACAATTTCTATTATTGCTCTTTTTGGAACATTTGGATTTGGATTGATAACAGCCAAGCCATTTATTTTTTCATCAAACCTATATCTCAATAATTATACTGAACACAACAGAAGAAAATTTATTCTTGGGCAGTTGGTTATTCCTTTAATAATAGGAAGCTTGTTTATTTATTTATTGAAATTGCCAAATATTTCATATTATGAAATTGGTACGATAATCACAATGATAATAATGATGTTGCCTATACACCTAAAATACAAATCATTTCAGGATTATTATTTTGATGAGGATGAGAAGAAAATCAAAATTGCTAAAGTTTGGGTGATAGTAACAATTATTGTGATTCTTCTTTCAAGAGTTATTCTGGGGATTGGTCTCCGCTTCAATTAATTATAATCTTTTTAATAGCTTTTTTGTAATCAGATTCTATTTCAAGAAAATAAATTCCCTTTCCTTTATTCGAAATATCAATAAACAGTTTTTTCTTAGAAGGAAACACGATATTAGGTGAATAATGGATAAGTTCACCATTTGAGCTATAAATCTTTAAATCACAATCTAAATCAATAGCTAATGTGTGTGAAATATTGAATTTCCCAAAAGAAGGATTTGGAATAATTTGAAAATTTTCATTAAAAACAAATTCTTTAATACCACTATCATTCTCACGGAGTTCTATATTTACTTCGGTAGTTTGACGATTATTAACAATTATCCCTTCAATAGTTTTAGTATAATAATTATCAGCGGAAACTGAAATTGTATATGAGCCTTCATAAATTGGCCTGTAATAGTTTCCAAAAGCTAAGTCAGAATAGACAAAAGAATTATCAATATCGTGATCTTCTATGAAAATTTTTGCCGCCACTGTTTCACCGGATAGAGAATCAGTAACTACTCCCTGAAAACCAAAATTAACTTGTTCAATATAATTTAATAATGACCGATAATTAAAGTTCCAATAGCTCTCCAATTGTTCAGCCGGCATAATTTTGATGAACGACAATTCCAGTGTAAATTCCCTGCAATTTTGGAAATAATTCATATAATCCTGTCTGCTCCCTTGAGTTGTGTACCAAGCATAGCCATTTGTTATTCCATTATCTAAACTTGTAAAATAACCTGTCGGGCTAAAAAACTGGGCAGTATCGGCATATTCGCGACAAACATATTGCCACCACTGGTCGTCTGCAGTTAATCGTTCCCATGTATCCCACGGATAATTTGCAACTTCAATCCCCGAATGAATATTTGCAGAAATCACAAAATGAAGACTATCCGCCAGATTCATAAAAGCCATTGTTTCAGGCTGCCATTGTTGACCGTCAGGATGTGGCCCTGCTTCAGGATCAGGATAATTTCTATTTAAATCAATATAGTTTGCATTATATCGGGTTGCATCTAAAACGGTTTGATTTCCTCCGGCAAAAGTACCATCAGGATTTGCAAGCGGATTTATCCAAATTTCAATATTGTCAAGCATGTTTTTAATCCTATCATCATTTTCGTAATTTGTTAGCAAATAATCAATTAATCTGAGCATTAAAACATATCCCACAGTTTCGTTACCGTGCATTGTTGCTGTGTACATAAACCTTGGCTTTTTTTCGTCAACATTTACATTTGATGATATTTTTGCAAATAAAAGTTTCCTTCCATCAACCGAATAACCAATGTTTACGATAGAGCAAAGCCAAGGGAATTCATACTGAAAAGTATTCATCATTTCAAGATACAATTCATAAGTCGGATAATAATCCCAATTATCACAGTGTTCTTTATCGAAGACGTTAAGCATTTTTGGAATAATTTTCGTTCTTGGAGATTGCAATATCTCAAAATCGAAATCAAGTTTTAAAAACTCCTGAAATTCAAGTTTATTGGCATAGGCAAAAACGATATTTTTATCCACATTATCTATGGAAATTACATTTGTCAAACTGACAATTTCAGCTCTTGAATTAATATTAAAATTAAAATAAACCTCTCCATTTTTTTGAAAAATACTGTCAATATGAGTTGTATTTTGTTGGTTTTCGGAAGAAAGCAGAGAGTTGATAAAAAGAATATTTAAAACTAATAAAAACAATAATTGTCGGTTCATATTGCACTTTTTTTTAATTGCTAATTGAAACAAGTTTAAGGAATAGGGGTAAAAGCAAGGATTGCGAATCCTCTGATTTCCTTACTTTTTATATTTCTCATTTAGCCTAATTCAAATATTTTTTCTCTTGCTAAATTAAAATAATTAATTGAACCAAGATAATTCTCCTGACAAAATGTTATAAAATAAATATAGGTACGGTTTATGCTTAGAAGAAAATATGGAAAATAACGACTATCTTCTCGATGCATTTTCAAATGCTGTGGTTTCAGCCTCTGAAAAAGTTAGCCCTGCTGTTGTTCATATTAATGTTATAAACAATGTGAAATCGGGAATGCATCCCAAAAACAACCATGGAACAGGTTCCGGATTTATTTTATCGTCTAAAGGATATATTGTCACAAATTTTCATGTGATAGCAAATGCAAAAAATATTTTTGTCAATTTGCCGGATGGAAGGAAATTTGAAGCATCAATCATAGGAAAAGATCCATATACTGATATTGCAATAATTCAAATTCCAGCTACTGAGCTTGAATATTTGAATTTTGGTAACTCTGAAATTTTGAAAGTCGGACAACTTGTTATAGCAATTGGAAATCCTTATGGTTTTCAATATACTGTAACTACGGGCGTTGTAAGTGCATTAGGACGAAGCTTACGCTCCCAAAGCGGTAGATTAATCAATAATGTAATTCAAACTGATGCAGCTATAAATCCCGGAAGTTCGGGTGGCCCATTGGTAAATTCACGAGGAGAAGTTATAGGAATAAATACTGCTATTATAAAATCCGCTCAAGGAATATGTTTCGCAGTTGCCTCAAATACTGCAAAGTATGTCATAGAAAAGTTGATTTCTGATGGAAAAGTTAGGCGTGGATTTATTGGAATTGCCGGACAGTTATATCATATTCCATCTAAAATTAAAGACTTAAACAATATTGAGAATAAATCAGGTGTTTTGGTTCAAAATATTGAAGCTAAAACAAATATTAAAAACTCAGAGCTTTTGAAGGGTGACATTATAATAGGATTAAACAATAATAAAATTCTTAATATTGATGACCTTCACAAGTTTCTTGATGAATCAAGCATTGGAAAAACTATCTCTTTAATAATTTTAAGAGCCGGAAAAGTTGAAACAATTAATGTAATTCCGGGTGAAATATAGCCGAATAATCATCAAAAATCCTTCAAAACATCTTCATCTATAATTTTATAAAGCTTATCAGCCCTTCTTAAAAACGTATCGACAGGAATTGAGCAAACTTCGCCTTTATTTGCTGTTTTAACCTTATTCAAATCAACCCTAATTTCCTTCACTTTCGATTCAAAAACACCTGTTGTCTGCCCAATGATCTTTATTTCATCCCCAACATTCAAAGGATGGGTCTCAATTTTAATTTCAGCAACTTTCAGTTTTGTAAAATAATTGGCAATTTTTCCAATATAAACTTTTCTTTTTGTGGCCTGCGATCCATATCGCTCAGTCCATTCGCCCATGCGTTTTCCAAGATAATATCCATCCCAAAATCCTCGATTAAAAACCCCGCTTAGTCTTTTATTCCACTTTTCTATATTTGCTTCATTATAAGTCCCATTGAAATAAGATTTTACAGCCTCTTTATAACAGGCCGTAACCGTTTTCACGTAATCAGCCGAGCGGCCTCTTCCTTCAATTTTTAAAACCCGAACACCGGCATTCAATATTTTGTCGATAAAAGCAATTGTGTTCAGGTCTTTTGGCGACATAATATATTCGTTATCAACTTCAAGTTCTATTCCACCATCTTTATCGGTAACTTTATACGGCCTCCGGCAAATCTGCAAACATGCACCTCTGTTCCCCGATGAGTTCATATTATCAAGACTCAAATAACATTTCCCTGAAATCGCCATGCACAAAGCACCATGAACAAATACCTCAATCTGAATCAAATTTCCCGATGGGCCTGTAATTTGTTCTTTTTTGATTTTTTGAGTAATTTCATAAACTTGTTTCAGGCTAAGTTCCCTTGCAGTTACCATCACATCAGCAAATTGCGAATAATATTTTACGGCTTCAATATTTGTAATATTTGTTTGCGTTGACATGTGAATTTCAACCCCCACCGAATTTGCATATTGAATCACTGCCTGATCGGAGGCAATAATTGCTGTGATTCCGTTTACTTTTGCTGCATCAACAATTTCTCTCATCAACAAAAGTTCATTGTCGTAAATAACCGTATTCAATGTAATATATGAGCGAATATTATTTTCACGACAAATTTTTGATATTTCAACTAAGTCATCTAAAGTAAAATTATTCGATGATCGTGATCGCATATTTAGCTGTTCAATACCAAAATACACCGAATCGGCACCTCCCTGAATTGCGGCCGTCAAGGATTCATAAGAACCGACCGGCGACATTATCTCAACATCTTTAATATTCATCTTTAATAATTTTTGCAAATTTAAGGGTTTTAATATCTTGTTTTTTAAATTAAAAAAAATGTTTTTCTGTTTTTCTTACAGGGCTGTTCAATTCTAATAAAAAAAGGGACTAAAAAAAATAAGAAATGTTAATAAAATGACTTTATTTTGTATTA